>NZ_DASQNA010000018.1 GCF_035645195.1 Paenibacillus sp.
AATGGCTCGTTTCTTTACATCAAAGCTATATGTTTCAAGCTTCTGCCCTTTCTTTACCATGACGAAAAGCACCCCCTATAGTATTCATCGGTTTTAAACACAGGGTGTTTATCCAATGTCCACTATAAGGGGTGCACTTCAGCGGCGTCGAGGGTTTCTTATTTCGGCGCATTACGGGCGGTAGGCGGCGAGCGGTCCTTCGTACACGAGACGGAGCGGCTCGGCGGACATGAAGTCGTGAGGCGCGGTCTCGGAAGGGGGCTTGCCCACCGGCTCGACGCCGCCGCGGCGGAGCATCTCCGCCACGAACTCCGAGCAGAAATACGCGTTCGGGGTTTTAATATGCAGCGGCGCCAAGAAATTCAGCAGCCCCAAGTAATTGAACCCGTACCGGTCCGCCTCCCGCTCGAACCGTTCGAGCTCGGCGGCGATGCGCGCGCGCCGGCCCGCGTCGACGGGCAGCGCGTAGACGGCGCACCTCGTGCGGCCGCCCGCGGCCAAATGCCCGTCGCTTCGGCTTTCCCGCACGAAGCCGGCGAGCCAAGGCAGCCGCTTGTCTTTGCGTCCGAAGCTGAACAGCGGGTCGAGCCCTTCGCACAGCGCGAGCGACGCATGATTGTAAGGCGCCCCGGTAATCCGCTTGATGACCCTGGAAAACCGCGTTCCGGTATCCGTTAATACGATATACACCGTCTCCGTCTTCATATCCAAACCTCCGACCGATTCTGCTTTCATCGTATCGGAAGCAGCGGTTGAAGCCTACGGCTTCGCGTCCGGTTTCGCCGCCGGACTTAAGTCGAGGCCGCGGAGGAGCGGGCGTCGTCGACGCTGCCGGACGCCTTGTCGGACGACGCGTCGGCCGCGTCGTCCCGCCGCCGACCCGCGGCGATCGCGAGCGCGAACGCGGCCATGCCGAGGCCCGCGGCGAGGAATACGCCGCCGACGCCCGTCCGCTCGGCAACGGCCGCGCCGAGGAACGGGGCGATCAGCATCGTGCCCGTCTGCAGCGCGTTCGACAGCGCCGATACCGGAGCGATCGTGCGGCCGTCCGTCTCCGTCTGCAGCACGTAGCCGAACGGCACGGCGATCAAACCGCCGACGACGCCGAGCAGGGCGAAAGCGGGCGTCCACAGCCACAGCGACGGGGGCAGCCAGCCGTAAGCGCCGGCGCCGAAGCAGGCGACGAACAATCCGTCCGCGACGCCGAGCGCGGCCATGAACAGCAGCGGCCGCGACTTCCAGGACGTCCATCGTCCGGCGAGGAACGAGCCGGCGACGCTGCCTGCGCCGACGGCGCTCATGAGCATGCCCATCGCCGATTCGTCGTGCCCGAGGCTCGCGGCGAACAGCACGAACAGTCCGTCATAGCAAAACAGCAAAAACATGATCGCCGTCATATACAGCAACGCGATCCGCAGCGTCCGGTTGCCGCGAATGTACCGCACGGCCGCGCTCATGTCGTCCGCGAACCGGGTCGCCTCCGCTGGGGCCGCCTCTCCAGGCCAGCGGGGCAGCCGCAGCAGAACGGCGGCGGAAATCAGGTACAGCGCGGCGCCGATCCAGTACGGCGAGAACGCGCCCCACGCCGCGATGCAGGCGCCGCCGATCATCGGAGCGACGATTTTCGTCGCGTTGACCGCCATTTGGCTGAGGGCGCCGGCTTCGGCCAGCCGCTCCGCCGGCACCGTCCGCTTCACGGACGCTTGACGGACGGGGTCGAAAATCGAGCTGGCGCAATGCTTGAGGAAGACGAGCGCGAGCAGCAGCGCGAGCGAGTCGGCCCAAACGAGGGCGAGCATGACGGCGCCGCGAAACACGTCGCAGGCGACCAGCACGGTCCGTCCGCTCGAGCGTCCGACGCGCACGCCGGCGAGCGGACCGACCACGACCCACGGCAGCCCGATGCACAGCGACAACAGCGCGAGCTCAAAGGCGCCGTACCCCCAGACGTATACGATCACGGCGCCCAGCGCGAGGAAATCGAGCCAATTGGCCGCGTCCGACAGCGTTTGACCGACGAACAGCCGGCGAAACTCGGGCAGACGCAAAGGGGACCACAACGATTCCATGAAAAAAACCTCCCGACGGCATCTTTACGTTCCCATCGTAGCGGGGAAATGTCAGAGCCGTATCAGAAGGTTTTTTTTGCTATAGCAAGCGCCGGCGAAGCTCCGCTTCGATCGCCGGCAGCAGCGCTTCGGCTTCGGTCCGCTCCATCAGCCGCTCCCATTCCGGGCGATACCTTCGCGCGACCGTCTCCCAGCCGTTCCGCTCGGCATGCTTCAGCAGCGTATGGACGCCGTTCAGCCAATGCGGCACGAAGCGGGACCGGCGCAGCGACGCGAGGCCGTTCTCGAAATCGGCCTCAGCCGCCCCGCTCGCCCGGTCGTACCGGGCGATCCCGCGCAGCACGAGGAACAGCCCTTCTTCGCGCAAATACGGAAACGGCGAAAATGACCGTTCCATCCATGCGATCTGCTCTTCGGCGGCGGGCATGTCCCCCGTATCGATCAGCGTCTCGAGCTTCAGGTTAGCGAGGTACGGCAGCAGATTGGACGCCTCGCCGCCGCCCGCGGCTTCCGTCCACGCCTTACGGAACAGCGCTTCGGACGCTTCGCGCTCGCCCCAATCCCGGAGCATAAAGATGAGGTTATGCCGCTCCAGTTCCGTGTGATAAACGGGCGTGAGCAGGCGCCGGCGCAGCGCCGCTTCGACGAGCGGCCGGCTGGCGGCAGGCTTCAGCATGTGATATAGGTGCAGCAGGTAAAACGCTCGTTCCTCGAACGGCGCATTTCCTTCAGTAAACTCGCGGTATCGCCCCTCGACGAACGCCGCGTAGGACTCCATGTACGGGGCAGGCTCGAACCCGAGCAGCTCGCGCTGCTTCAGCAGGGCGAGCAGCGCGTCCCCGCGCCCGTACAGCAAATTGGCGTCGAGGATGCGCCGCATCCGCTCGGCGTGCTCGGGATCGTCCAGCAGCGGGTGCGGCAGCGGTTCGTCGGCCGAGCCGACCGCCTCCATCCGGTAGCCGGCTCCGCGCACGGTGCGGATTTCGTACAAATCGTTCCACGCCGCCAGCTTTTTGCGCAGCCGGTATACGTGATCGTCCACGGTGCGGTCGGTCGGCGACTCCATCGGCCATACGGCGTCCAGCAGCTGCTCCCTCGACAGCGTGCGCCCGAGGTGGCGGTACAGCGTCTCCAGCAGCGAAAATTCTTTGGGCAGCAGCGCGACTTCGCCGCCTCGGCAGCGGGCCGTCCGCGTGCCGCGATCCAGGTCGATCGATTGCATAAGCGATTGTCCTCCGGTCGTTGCGATTGCCAGATGTGCTTATTATAGCAACAGGCTCGCCGGTTCCGACAGAGGGAACGTTGCGATCCGGGAGATGCTTGTTCATGCTTTTCCGATTTTTGAATACAATGAAGTATTCTGCAACGGAGAGGTGCGCATGACACAGACCAAGCAATCTTTCATCCGAGGGACGTTCGTCTTGTCGGCGGCCGCTTTCATCAACCGGATCCTCGGCTTCGTCAGCGGCATGTTCCTTGCCCGATTCCTCGGGGCGGAGGGCATCGGGCTGCTTATGATGGCGCATCCGCTCGTTCCGCTCGTCATCACGGTGACGGAATTGGGGCTGCCGGTCGCGATTTCGAAGCTTGTCGCCGAAGCGGACGTGCGGGGCGATCGGCGCAAGGTCGGGCGCATTCTATCGATTTCGCTGCTCGTCACCGGCACGTTCAGCGTCGCGCTGACCGCGGCGTCGCTGCTAGGCTCCGAATGGATCGCGTCGATATTGCTGACCGACCAGCGCGCGTACTACGCGATGCTGGCCATCACCCCGATCGCGCCGATCGTCGCCGTATCCGCCGTGCTCAAAGGGTACTTCCGCGGCAAGCAGCGCATGCTGACGATCGCGGCTTCCGACGTGATCGAGCATACCGTGCAGATCGCCTGCGTGCTGGCGCTCGTTCATCTGCTCATGCCGTACGGCATCGCATACGCGGCTGCCGGCGCGATGTTCGCGTCCGTCGTCAGCGAGGCGATTAGCCTAGCGTTCCTGTTCGTCAGCTACCGCGCATACCGGGACCGGGGCGATGCGGAGCCGCTGCCGGAGCGGCTTCGCCACGGCCGGCGTACGCTCGGCGAGCTGCTGAAGATCGGGCTGCCGACGACCGGCCACGGCGTTATCCACTCCGTGTACGGGGCGTTCCAGCCGCTGCTGATCACGAAGAGCCTCGCCCTCGCGGGAATCGGCACGGCGCTCGCGACGCAGCAGTTCGGCATGCTGGCAGGCTATGCGTTCCCGCTGCTGTTCCTGCCGAGCTTCGTGACGCATTCGCTGTCGACGGCGCTCATCCCGGCGATCAGCGAGGCGAACGCGAACAAGAACGCGCTGCTCATGCACGAGCGGATGGAGCAGGCGATGCGCGTCGCCCTGCTCGTCGGCGCGCCGAGCACCGTCGTTTTGTTCGAATGGGCGACGCCGCTCACGACGCTCATTTATCAATCGCCGGACGCGGGCCCGCTGCTGAAAATTTTGGCGCCGCTCTTTTTCTTCCACTACTTCGACGCGCCGCTGCACGCCATCCTGCTCGGGCTCGGCCGGGCGAACGCGGCGATGTGGAACTACATCGTGGCGACGGCGTTCAAGGCGCTTGCGGTGTTCGTCTTCGGCAGCGAATTCGGCATTCAAGGCATCGCGTACGGCCTCGGCTTCGGCATCGTGCTGCTGACGGTGCTCAATTTCATGACGATCTCGACCGTAATCGGCTTCTACGTCGACATTCGCAAGTACGTCAAAGTCGGCATCTGCATGATTATCATGGCGATCTGCGGCCAGCTGCTGTTCGAGCGGTTTACGGAAGCCGGCGCTACGCTGCTGTGGAGCACGATCGGCTCGGCGACGGCGGCGCTCGCGGTTTACTTCGCGGCGCTGGCGCTCGCTGACCTTGTGCGGCTGTCGCACATTCGCCAACTCGCGCTCGCCATCGGGGCGAGGGTTCGCTTGTAGGTGCGGGTTCGCTTGCAGGCGGTCGGTCGGCCGGGGCATGTCGGTTGTTTCGCCTGCGCCGGGGTCGGTGCGTGAACGCGCGCCGGGGCGGGGCCGCTTGGCGAAGGAGCCGCGGATGCTCGACGCTCCCGCCGCTTGCGCTGCTGCGCTCGGGGACGCGGTTCCCAGAGCGCCTCCTTGGACTGTCGGGGTGAACCCGGCAGTCTTTTTTTCGTACCCGTCGCACTGTTAGATCCGCCCGGGCGGGGGGATGGAGCGCACGCTGCCCAAACGTGTGTCTGGAGCGGAGCGGGACGGCGGCGGGCGAGCGAACATAGGTAGATGTGCTCTCGGAGCGCGGGGAGACGACGACAGAGCGGCACAATCGGAGCGCAGCGGTGCAGCGAACCGGCGCACTCCAATGAGGGCAAGCGCTTCCAAATTTCCCGTTGACAGAATGGAAAATTGCGGTAAGATAGTAGGCAAGAAGCGATGAAACGTTTAATCAATAAAACGGGGTGATTTACCCGGAGTAACGAAAACCCATCGCATATGAATAATCAAACTCAATGATGAATATTGATGAAACGTTTCATCTAACGCACGAGGTGGATGCCCCTATGCAGCAAAGAACGACGATCAAGGATGTCGCGCGCGTCGCCAACGTTTCAATTGCAACCGTTTCCAATGTCCTGAACGGGACCGGACGGGTCGCGCCGGAGACGATGAAGCGGGTGCAGAAGGTGATCGAGGAGCTGCAATTTTCCCCGAGCACGTCCGCGCGCAATTTGAAGGACAAAAAATCGCAGCTGATCGCGGTCGTCGTCCCGTTTTTGGAAAAAGGCCGGCTCCAGGACAATCCGTTCTACTGGCAGCTCGTGTCCGGCATCGAGGAAGGGGCGCGAAACCATGCGCTGCAAGTCATTTTGATCGGCGTCGACGAGCAGGAGACGTTCTCCTTCGTGCATGAGCGGCATTTGGATGGCTTGATCGTCGTAGGCGTATTCGAAGGGTCCTCGGCGCTCGAGAAAATTCGCTCTTTGCAGATTCCTACGGTTTATATGGACAGCTATTTGTCGGATCCGTCTCTCGTGCAGGTGTACTTGGACGACGAGCTCGGCGGGTATATCGGCACAAAGCATTTGATCGCGCTCGGGCACCGGCGCATCGCCGTCCTGACCGGCAAACTGATCGAAGGCGGGGTGACCTTCAAGCGATGGCAGGGCTACCGCAGGGCGCTGGAGGAAGCGGGCATTCCGTACCTCGAGGAGCTGGTGATCGAGGAGCCGACATCGCCCCTCGGGGGCTATCATTCGGCGCAAATCGTCGGAGACGCGTCGAAGCGCATCAGCGCCGTCTTCGCCTTCTCCGACGTGGCGGCGATGGGGCTGATCAAGGGGCTCCACGAAATCGGGCTGACCGTCCCGAACGACGTGTCCGTCATGGGGTACGACGACATTTTTTACTGCGATTATATGATTCCCGCGCTGACGACGGTCCGTCAGGACATCGTACAGAAGGGGCAGACGGCCGTAAACCTGCTGCTCCGGCTCCAGGAAGAAGGGGTAGACGCGAACGAAGTCGATCGAAGGGTGGTGTTGCCGGTCAATTTGAAGGTGAGGCAGAGCACCGCGCCGTGGCGCGGCTAAGGCGACTGACGCAAGGAGCGTAGGAGAAGGTGCTGAGCGGAGGGCTGACGGATCTCGGTTTCGGGGGCGCAACGTCAGCGGCTCTCCACCAGAAATGCAAGCGCTTACGAAAGTTTCGGGGGCTCTTCAGATTACTCGTTAAAGGGAGATGAATCGATCATGGAAACGAAAACGAAGGTGCGATTCGGACTCGGCAAACTAACGATGATCATTCTGTCGATCGGCTGCTTGCTGGCCGCCTGCGCGAAGCCGCCGTCGGCGGTGCCGCCGGCGTCGACGGAGCCGCAGCAGCAACAAACCGAGCAGACGAAGCCGGAAACGGAAGCGAACGGCGGAACGGATACGGCGGAAAACCAGGCTTCCGCGGAGGAAGAGCTGCAGCCGGAGGAAGGCGCCGAGCTGCTGTTGTGGGACAACGGCGAAGCGGAAGGCGAATGGGCGCAGTACGTGGCGCAAGAGTTTACGAAGAAATACGGCATCCCCGTAAAATACGAAAAGGTGCAGCATACGGACGTGCCGACGAAGCTGCAGACGGACGGACCGGCCGGGCTCGGCGGGGACGTGTTCCTCGCGCCGCACGACCATACGGGGTCGATGGTGGCCGCGGGGCTCGTGCTGGAAAACTTTTTCCCCGATGAATATAGAGAGGCGGCGCTCGAGGCGGCCGTCAACGGAACGTCGGTCGACGGCAAGCTGTACGGCTACCCGGTGTCGATCGAGACGTACGCGCTCTTTTACAATAAAGACCTCGTGCAGCAGCCGCCGGCGACGTGGGAGGAGCTGATCGAGCAGGCGAAGGCGTTCAACGATCCGGCCGCGCAAAAATACGGCTTTATGTACGAGGCGGGCAACTTCTACTACAACTACGCTTTGATCGGCGGCTACGGCGGCTACGTGTTCGGGGGCGGCAACACCGACCCGCAGGACATTGGACTCAACACCGAAGGCGCCGTGAAAGCCGGCGAACTGATGAAGCGGCTGCAGAGCGAAGTGCTCCCGCTCAAGGTGGAGGATATTACGTATGACGTGAAGCAGTCGCTGTTCAACGAAGGTAAGCTGCTGTTCAACATCGACGGTCCTTGGGCGCTCGCCAACCACCGGGGCGCCGGCGTCAATTTCGGCGTGGCGCCGCTGCCGAAGCTGGATAACGGGCAATCGCCGACGAGCTTCTCGGGCGTGAAGCAGTATTTGGTCAACGCGTACACGAAATACCCGAACGCCGCGTCGCTGTATGCGAAATTCGCGACGAGCGACGAAATGCTGCTGAAGCGGTACGAAATGACGGGGCAAATTCCGGCGCGCAAAACGCTGCTCGAAAACGAAACGCTGAAAAAGGACGAAATCGCGATGGCGTTCCTGACGCAGGCGAACGAGGCTGTGCCGATGCCGAACATTCCGGAAATGGCGCTCGTCTGGGGACCGATGGCGACCGCGCTGACGGCGATCTGGAACGGCTTGGAGGAGCCGAAGCCGGCGCTCGACGCCGCCGTGCAGCAGATCAAGGACGCGATCGCAAGCCAGTAACGCAGTCCGCTCGGGAGTCGGGTCAGAAGCAACGGCCCGGCTCCCGAGGCGACGCCGCAGCACTCCAAGGCAAAGGATGGATACGCGATGCTGAAAACGAAGGCGTTCCGTGGCGCGCTGCTGTCGCTGCTCTGCATGGGGCTCGGGCAGCTGTATCACCGTCAATTCGCCAAAGGCTTCGCCCTGCTCGCGCTTGAAGCGTACTTGCTGGCGGCTTGGTCGCTGCCGTTCCAGTGGGCGATGTGGGGGCTGACGACGCTCGGCGAGACGCCCCAAATTCGGGAAGGCCGCAAAATCATCTACCCCGGCGACCATTCCATTTTCCTCATGATCGAAGGCATTATCTTCATCGTGGCGCTGCTCCTAATCCTGTGGATCTACTACCTGAACGTGCGCGACGCGTATGCGACGGGCAAAACGAGGGACGCCGGCGGCGCGCCGAGGCGAATCGCGGACACGCTGAAGCACGTGTGGGAAAACGGCTTCGCCTATGTTTTGCTGACGCCGACCGTCGTTTTCACCGCGTTCGTGACGATCCTGCCGCTCATTTTCGGCGTTCTGATCGCGTTCACGAATTACTCCGGACCGAACCATTTGCCGCCGAACCAGCTGGTCGATTGGGTCGGGTTCCGAAACTTCGCCAGCCTGTTCAGCCTCGGCACGTGGGGTTCGACGTTCTTCGGCGTGTTCCGCTGGACCGCGTTTTGGGCGGTCGTCGGGACGCTGTCGACGTACTTCATCGGTCTGTTCTTCGCCGCGCTGCTCGGCAACCGGAACATTCGGTTCATGAAGCTGTGGCGGACGATCTTCATCCTCCCATGGGCGGTTCCGGGCTTTATTTCGATCCTCATCATGCGCAACTTGTTCAACGGCGAGTTCGGTCCGCTGAACCAATACCTCAGGGAGCTTGGCTTCGCGGCGGTCCCGTGGCTGTCGGACCCCGAGTGGGCGAGAACGACGATTTTCCTCGTGAACGCATGGCTCGGTTTTCCGTTCTGGATGCTGCTTATGTCGGGCGTCATGACGTCGATCGACCGCGATTTGTACGAAGCGGCCGAAGTGGACGGCGCCGGCGCGTGGCGGCGGTTTTGGAGCATTACGTTCCCGATCGTCCTATTCTCGACGACTCCGCTGCTCATCATGAAATTCGCCGAGCAATTCAACAATTTCGGTCTCGTGTATTTCCTGACGCAGGGCAACCCCGTCAACACCGCATACAGCTATGCGGGGTCGACCGATCTGCTCATCACTTGGATTTATAAGCTGACGCTGGAGCGGAGCCAGTTCCATATGGCCTCGGTCGTGTCCATTCTCATTTTCATCGTCGTGGCGGCGCTGTCGATCGTTAATTTCCGGCGGACGCGCGCGTTCCGAGAGGAGGATATGATGTCGTGACGACGGTTCGCCGAACGAAACCTCGCGCCTTCGGGAAGGAAGCGCTCGCGCTCGCGTTCATTTACGCCGTCTTCATCGCGGCCTCCATCGCGATTGTATTCCCGATTTTCTGGATCGTCATGGGTTCGCTCAACCCCGGGGATACGCTGAACGCGACGTCGCTGCTGCCGAAGCGGCTGACGCTGACGCATTATGAGAGACTGTTTACCGAAACTGATTATCCGCTCTGGTTCCGCAACACGCTGTATATCGCGGCGTGGAACATGGCGCTGTCGACCGTGCTCGTGACGGCAGCCGCGTACGCGTTCTCCCGGTTCCGGTTTCCGGGCCGGAAGCAGGCGTTAATGACGATGCTCGTGCTCCAAATGTTCCCCGGCTTTATGGGCATGATCGCCATTTACATCCTGCTGCTGCAGCTCGGGCTGCTCGACAACCACTGGGGGCTCATTCTCGTGTACTCGGGCGGCAGCATCCCGTTCGGCGCGTGGCTCGTGAAAGGCTATTTCGACGCCATGCCGAGAAGCCTCGAGGAAGCGGCCAAAATCGACGGCGCGGGCAATGTGACCGTGTTTCTGCGCATCATGCTGCCGCTGTCCCGCCCGATTCTCGTGTTTCTTGCGATTACGAATTTTATCGGGCCGTGGATGGACTTCATTTTCGCCCGGCTGGTGCTGCGGTCGAACGAACAGAAGACGCTGGCGGTCGGGCTGTTCGAAATGGTCACCGGACGCGGCAACACCGAGTTTACGACGTTCGCGGCCGGCGCGGTAATCATCGCGGTGCCGATCACGCTGCTGTTTCTAACGTTCCAGAAGCATTTGGTCGAAGGGTTGAAAGCGGGGGCGAATAAAGGGTAGCGGCGACATTCCGGTTCCGGAGGGGGCGGAGGAGGGAGCTCCGCCCTGCAGTACGCTCGTGTGGGAGAACGGTCCGGACCGGGTCATGACGGCTGCCAAGGAACCTTCTCGGCCGTTCCGGCGTATTGTTTGTATTTGCGAGGAAGCGGGGGACGCCATGAGCGAAACGATTGATATCTCAGCCTATGATCCGAGTTGGCCGGACGCGTTCGATGCGGAGGCGAAACGGCTGCTCGCGGCGTTCGGAAACGAAGCGGCAGCGATCGAACATGTCGGCAGCACGGCGATTCCAAGGCAGCGGGCGAAGCCGGTGATCGATATATTCGTAGGCGTGTCGCCGTTCCGCGGCGCGGACTATTACGAGGGGCTGCTGGATGCAGTGCATTACCGGTTCGTACGGACGGGGATGCGAAATCGGTGGTTGTTCGGCAAGTTCGCGGACGGGGTATGGACGCATAACATTCATATCGTGCCGTACGACGGAGGTTTTTACCATCGGAACGAACTATTGCTTCGCGATTATTTGCGGAAGCGGCCGGATCTGGTCGACGCTTACGGGGAACTGAAGCTGCGTTCCGCCGAAGCCCACGGCGGCGATTTGGAAAGCTACACTCGATCGAAAACGGAATTTATCCAGTCCGTGATCGACGCGGCCAGGAAGGAGAAAGGGCTGCCGCTGGAGGATGTGTGGACGAACGAACCGTTATAAACCGCACGGGTTTGCGTGCGACAGTTCATGCTTTCCATAGCGGGCTCGGGACGGCTTATGAAGCCGTCCTTTGCCGTTTGATGCGGCGCTGCACGATGCGCAGCCGCACCCCGAAGCCGATCGCGGCGCATGTGAGGCCGGCGGTGATGCCGACCCAGTACCCGAACGGGCCGAGCGCCGTCCACGACAGCGCATAGCCGGCCGGAATGCCGATCGCCCAGTATGCGACGAGGGCGGTGACGAACGGCACCGTCACGTCCTTGTACCCGCGCAGAGCGCCCTGCAAAGACGCCTGCGCCGCGTCCGACAGCTGGAAGAAGATGACGAAAATGAGAAACTGCTGCGTCATCGCCGCGACGTCGGGCGCGTCCGTAAACCAAGACGCGACGTAGGCGCGAGTGAAGTAAAGCAGCAGCGCGGCAACCGCGATAATGCCGACCGCCGAAGTCACGCCGATGCGGGCGTACCGTCCCGCATGGTTCGGCCGCCCGGCGCCGATCTCGTAGCCGACGAGAATGGTCAGCGCCATCGAAATGCTGAGCGGCATCATGAACATCATGCCCGCGAAGCTGATGGCCGCTTGGTGGGACGCGATCGTTACCGTATCGAAGGCCGAGCCCATCAGCAGCGTGACGACGGAGAAAATGCTCGCTTCGAAAAAGATGGACAATCCGATCGGCACCCCGATTTTGAGCAGCTCCCGGACGGCGCTTGCCGACGGCCGCGGCCAGACGCGGAACAGGCGCTGCTGTTTCGGCGTCTCCAGCCGGAACACGAGCCACAGGCTGATCGCGAGGATGATCCAATACGTCGCCGCGGTAGCGTAGCCGGTGCCGGCGCCGCCGAGCTCCGGGAAGCCCAATTTGCCGAAAATCAGAACGTAGTTCAAAAACACGTTGCACGGGAGCGCGAACAGGACGATGGCCATCGTCACGTTCGTGCGGCCCTGCGCGTCGAAGTAATTGCGGACGACGCTCGAGAGGAACAGCGGGATCAGTCCGTACGAAAGTCCGACGAGATACTCCTTCGCGATGCCGTGCACTTCGGGGTCTAAGCGCATCATCGTCAGCACGGGGTCGACGAGGAGCGCGCCGAGAACGAACACCATCGCGGAGAGGGCGAGCGACAAATAGGCCGCTTGCGTGACTGTAGGCGCGATCCGGTCGGCGCGGCCGGCGCCCGTCAGCTGCGACACGACGGGGGTGACCGCGAGCAGCACGCCCGACAACGCGACGAAGGCGGGCATCCACAGGCTGCCGCCGATGGCGACGCCGGCGAGATCGGCGGTTCCGGCGCGGCCCGCCATGATGGTATCGGTTAAATTCATGGCGTGATACCCGACTTGGGTGACGAGAATCGGCCACATAATGTTTAGGAATAAACGTACTTTCTCCCTTGTTGTTTCGGCATGATGCATGCGGCGTTCCAGCCTCCCTTGCGACGAATCTGCGCGCAAGAAAGCCTGGGCATCGTCACCCAGGCTTCGTTGCGTCGAACCTATATCATACTATAGCTTTTAGAAAATTTCCATTTCCATGAGCTTGGAGTCGGCCTGAGGGATCGGACCGAAACGGGATTACGCCTGCCGGCCTTATGGGCATGATGAACCGTAAGAGCATCGAATGGAGGTTTGCAGCATGGTTTGGTGGGAGGCCGCGGGCCGCTCGGCGGCGGTGTTTTTGGCATTGCTTGTATGGACGCGCATTCTTGGCAAAAAAGTCATTTCGCAGATGACGTTCTTCGATTTCGTCGCGGGCGTGGCCATCGGCTCGATCGGCGCGAACGCCATGTTTAACCGGACGATTCCGTTCAGCGCGGAGCTCCTCGGCTTGTCGGTGTTTTGCGCCATAGCGCTGCTGTCGGATTACGTCTCATTGAAGAGCATCGTCGGACGGAAAGTGTTGGACTCGGAGTCGTCGATCGTCATTAAGGACGGTAAAATTTTGGAGGAAGGCATGACGAAGGCGAGGTTGACCGTAGACGGTTTGCTGCTGCTGCTCCGCAAAAAAGATGTCTTTTACGTCGACGAAGTGGAGCTCGCCTATTTCGAGGTGGACGGAACGCTGTCGGTCTTGAGAAAAGCGGGAGCGATGCCGGCGACGCGCGAAGACGTGGCCTCCTCGAAGCCGAGCCGCGGCCGGCCTCAAGCGCTCGTCATCGACGGCAAACTGATGCCTTATAGCATTCGCGAAGCGGGCAAAGACGAAGCTTGGGTCGAGCGGGAGCTTCGGCGCCGAGGCATCGCCGACGTCGCCGACGTCATGTTCATGCAGGTGGACGGTTCGGGAAACGTATACGTGGACGTGAGGAACGATGGAGAATCGACATATTCCCATTAAACGGGTAGGAATAATCGAAAATCCGTTGTATACTGTTGATTGGGCTTTCCAAAGTCGGTATAATTTTACCAACCCTATACTTAATGAACAAAGGAGTACTTCATGGAAAAGATCCTTATTTTCGGCCACAAAAATCCGGACACGGACACGATTTGCTCGGCGATCGCATACGCCGACCTGAAGACGCAGCTGGGCGAGAACGTCGAAGCGGTTCGCCTCGGCGCCGTCAGCAGCGAAACGCAGTACGCGCTCGACACGTTCGGCGCGCAGGCGCCCCGTCTCGTCGAGACGGTCGCGAACGAAGCGAAAGGCGTCATCCTCGTCGACCACAACGAGCGCCAGCAAAGCGCCTCCGACATCGAGAAGGTGCAAGTGCTCGAAGTCATCGACCATCACCGCATCGCGAATTTCGAAACGAGCGGACCGCTGTACTACCGCGCGGAGCCGGTAGGCTGCACCGCGACGATTTTGCTGAAGCTGTACAAAGAGAACGGCAAATCGGTGCCGAAAAACATCGCCGGTCTCATGCTGTCCGCGATCATCTCCGATTCGCTGTTGTTCAAATCGCCGACGTGCACGGCGCAGGACGTCGCCGCGGCGAAGGAGCTTGCGGAAATCGCGGGCGTGGACGCCGAGACGTACGGATTGGAAATGCTCAAAGCAGGCGCCAACTTGAAGGATAAGTCCGTCCCCGAGCTTATCTCGCTCGACGCGAAAGAGTTCACGATGGGCGGTTCGAAGGTCGAAATCGCGCAAGTGAACGCGGTCGACGTGAACGATGTGCTTTCCCGCCAAGCGGAAGTCGAAGCGGCCCTCGCGCAAATTATCGCGGACAAAGGGCTCGACCTGTTCTTGTTCGTCGTTACGGACATCCTGAACAACGACTCCGTCGGCATCGCGCTCGGTTCGAAGGCGCACGCCGTCGAGAAGGCGTACAACGTGACGCTGTCCAATAACACGGCTGTGCTGAAGGGCGTCGTTTCCCGCAAGTCGCAGATCGTGCCGGTGCTCACCGAGACGTTTAACAATTTGTAAAAAAAATGCGGACGAGGCTGCGGTCTCGTCCGTTTTATTTTGCCCTCCACACTCAGCCGATGCGGCGGAGAGGAGGGCTTTTTGATATTTATAAGTCAGATAACATGACACTTTTTAAATGAAAAGTCGCCAAATATCACAAAAAATATCGTAAACTGCGCGTCTTATGTGCGTCATTCACAAAATACTGTAAGGATACTTTACACATACATTCCCTGGTCGTATGATGTTCTCATCGCGATCGGGGAGGGACCTTCGGACATGGGGACGAAATCGAAACAGAACGGAGTATTGGCGCTGTTCGTCGCCGCGGCGCTGACGCTGTCGGCGTGCGGCGGCGCGGGGGGCACGAGCGGAGCGGGAGGGGCGGAAGCGACTGCCCTGGAACCGGAAGAAACGGCGGCGGAAGCTCCCGCCGCAGCGGAGGAAGCGCAGGCAGAGACGGAAAAACCGAGGGTCGCGTTCGCGTATCTCGGCGTGCCTGGCGACGGCGGATGGACGTACCAGCATGATTTGGGCGTCAAGCATTTGGAAGAGACGCTCGGCCTCGACGTCACCGTCGTCGAGAACGTGCCGGACGGGCCCGACGCGGAACGCGTCTTCACGGAGCTCGCGATGGAGCACGATATCGTGTTCGGCACGAGCTTCGGCTACATGGACGCCATGTACAACGTGGCGCAAAAGTTTCCCGACGTCATCTTCCTTCACTGCTCGGGCTACAAGACGCTCCCGAACATGGGCACCTACCTCGGCAACGAGTGGGAGACGCATTACCTTGCCGGCATCGCGGCGGGCAGCATGACGAAGAACGACAAGCTCGGCTACGTCGGAGCGTACCCGATCCCCGAGGTCATTTACTCGTTGAACGCATTCGCGCTCGGCGTCCAAAGCGTGAGCCCCGAGGCGACGGTGGACGTCGTGTGGAGCAACACGTGGTACGACCCGGCGACGGAACGGCAAGCGGCGGTCAGCCTTCTCGACCAAGGCATCGACGTGCTCGCTGCGTACCAGGATTCCCCGGCGAGCCTGCAGGCGGCCGCGGAGCGCGGCGTGTTCGGCGTCGGCAACGACTCGGACATGAGCCGCTACGCGCCGGACTATTACATTACGAACAATGTGTGGAACTGGGGACCGTACTACGTCGAGGCGGTGCAGTCGATCATGGACGGCACGTGGGAAAGCGGCAGCTACATGGGCGATATGAAAGGCGGCATGGTGCAGCTCGCGCCGTTCGGCAAGAACGTCCCGCAGGAAGTGCAGACTTTGGTCGAAGAGAAGAAGCAGGCGATTTTGGACGGAAGCCTTCACGTCTTTACGGGGCCGATCTACGATCAAGCCGGCAATCTAAAGCTGGCGGAGGGCGAAACGATGCCACTCGAAGACATTTTGGCGCAAAATTGGCTCATCCAGGGCGTGAACGGTACGGTGCCGCAATAGGAGGAAACGCAGCATGAGCATAAAGCAGCTTGATGCGCCCGACGCATCGATCATCGACCGTTGGCATCCCGCGCTTCCTTCGGAGCGGCTCGGAGCGGAGCCCGTCTCCGTAGAGGTGCTGAGCGTGAAAGTCGCGTTGTTCCGCATCAAAGGCGAGGCGGTGGCGTTCCGCGATCTATGCATTCATCGCGGCGTCCCGCTGTCGCTCGGGCGAGTCGAGGAAGACCGGGTCGTCTGCCCGTATCACGGGTGGACTTACGACGCCTGCGGCGCCTGCGTGCGCATCCCAGCCCAGCCCGCGGGCAAGGCGATTCCGGAAAAAGCGCGCGTCACGACGTACCGGACGGTCGAACAGGAGGGGCTGATCTGGATCAGCTTCGGGCAGCCGGACGGTCCGCCGCTGTCGCTGCCGGCGTTCGACGGCTTCCGCAAGGTGCTCTGCGCGCCGTACGAAGTGCAGGCGGCCGCGCCGCGAGTCATCGAAAACTTCCTGGATGTATCTCATTTGATGTTCGTTCACGAAGGGCTGCTCGGCGACCCGGCTTCCGCGGAAATTCACGAGTACCGCATGCACCGGACGGAGGAAGGGCTCGTCAGCGACGAGATCGAGGTGTACCAGCCGGACGCGGACGGCACGGGGAAGGGCGTCACGAACCGCTATGTGTACAAAGTGCTCGGGCCGTTCGCGGCGTTCCTGGAAAAGCGCGATTCCGCCGATCCGGATCATGTGTTCGGACTGCTGTTCGCGGTGCTCCCGCATGCGGAAAAGCGCAGCACGGCGTACGCGGTCATTTACCGCAATTACGCGCTGGATACGCCGGATTCCGTGTTCGCCGAATTCCAAGACAAGCTGATCGAGCAGGACCGGGTCATCGTCGAGTCGCAAACGCCGGAACTGCTCCCGCTCGATTTGCAGGCGGAGCTGCACCTCGTCTCCGACCGGGCGAGCATCGCGTATCGGCAGTGGCTGAAGGAGCTCGGCGTGTCGTTCGGCGCGGAATAACAATCATAACGAATAAGGCCCTTCGCGAACGCGAGGGCCGCTGCGGCGGGGTCCAGCGGACTCCGCCGTTTCGCATGGTTAGGTCCGATTATTTCCATTTCAGCAGCGGCGCCGGCTCGGGCAGCATCTCCGACAAGCGAACGAAGTCGGCGTCTTCCCGCAGATTCGGGATCGCCGAACGCAGCGCGGCCGCGGTGATGAGGCCGGGCGGGCCGACATGCCCGATCACGATGATATCGGGCTGCCGGTCGATGCTCAGCGCCAGCTTCCGAAGCTGCTTGTGAACATGAGAGGCCGAATACACTTCATCCAAAAACAAATCGTTGTCCACGAGCGGAACGCCGACGCGTTCGGCTTCCGCCGCCGCTTGGCTGCGAGGGCTCGTACGGCTGTCGAGGAAATACAGTCCGCGCTCGCGGCATACATCCATGACGATGCGCATGACGCGAGGGTCGGCCGTCGCCTTCGAACCCATGTGATTGTTGACGCCGCGGGCATGAGGCACGTCGTCTATGGCGGCATTGACGCGTTTGCGAATTTCTTCGTCGGACAGGTCGGTCGTGATCGCGCCGGGCCCAAGCCAGCTCCGCTTGCCGCGAATCGGCTCCATCGGCAAATGCACGATCACTTCGTGCCCTCTGCGATGAGCTTCCTCGGCGTCCCGCCGCGTCGTCGGCAGGAACGGCATGACCGCCGCCGTAATCGGTATCGGCAGCGACAAAATTTCCTCCGTTCCTTTCATCGCGCTGCCGAAATCGTCGATCACGACGGCGATGCGGCGGAGCTCCCCGCCGCCGGTCTCGGTCGGAGACCATCTCGAGGCGAACGCCGGCCGGGCGGGGCAGGCGTACCCCGTCAAGATCATGAATACAGCCGAGATCATAGCGATTCGGCGCATGGCTGGCATGGCTGCACATCCTTTCCAAAATCGTACCGATTAGCGTTGCCCGCACCGGCATTCCTTATGCGAATGAGCGCGGAACAGGTAGTCGAGGAAGCGGCCGCATGGTACAATCAATAGTGTTATCGATAACTCCAGTCATTAGGAGGAATGCAACGGTGAACATCGATTCGCATCAGCATTTTTGGAAATACGATCCTATCGAATTTGAATGGACCGGAGGCCCGGACAGTCCGATCAGCCGCGATTTCGGTCCCGAACAGCTTAAGCCGCTGTTGGCGGCGCATGGCTTTGAAGGAACCGTCGCGGTGCAGGCGCGCAGCTCGCTCGAGGAGAACGAGGATCTGCTCGAACTCGCGGACCGTCACGAATGGATTCGCGCCGTCGTCGGCTGGGTCGACCTGCGCGCCCCGGATGTGCGCGAGCAGCTTGCGAGGTACGCGGGGCACCCGAAGTTCAAAGGCGTGCGGCATATCGTGCAGGCGGAACCGGATGACCGCTTTTTGCTGCGGGACGATTTTTGCCGCGGCGTGAAAGCGCTGTCCGAGTTTGGTCTCACGTACGATATTTTGATTTATCACCGGCATTTGCCCGCGGCGATCGAATTCGTCCGGAGGTTTCCGGATCAGCCGTTCGTCGTCGACCATATCGCGAAGCCGGATATCAAGGGCGGGGCGCTGGAGCCGTGGGCGGAGCGAATCAGGGAGCTGGCGCGCTTCGAAAACGTGTGGTGCAAAGTGTCGGGCATGGTGACGGAAGCGGATTGGCGCGGGTGGAAGGAGAGCGATTTCGAGCCCTACGTAAATACGGTATTCGAGGCGTTCGGTCCGAAACGGCTCATGTTCGGGTCGGATTGGCCGGTCTGCTTGCTCGCCGCGGACTACGGACGAACGGTCGAGCTCGTCGAGCGGTTCGTCAGGGAGTGGAGCAAGGAAGAGCGCGCGCTGTTGTTCGGCGGCAACTGCGCGGCGTTTTACGGAATCGGCGGTTGACTTGCGGTCGAGCGCGGTGCGGGGCGGGGCCTGGCGGGGTGGAGGCGGGCTCGCGAGCGGGCCCGCGGCGCCGCCGAAGGCGCGTTCAGAGCGCCTTGGACGACTGCCGGATGACGAGCCTGGACGGCAGCACGACGTTGCGCGGCTCGGCGCCGGCCGCGCCTTGGATGCGTTCGATGAGCAGCTGCATGCCGAGCGAGCCGAATTCGTAGGCGGGCTGCTGCGCCGCGGTCAGGAACGGATCGAGCACGAACGTTTCGCCGAAATCGTCGAAGCAGACGACCGACACGTCGTCCGGCACGCGGACGCCGCGGTCGCGCAGCCCGCGTACGACGGCCAGGGCGAGGAAGTTGTTCGCCGCGAACACCGCCGTCGGCGGCTCCGGCGCCGACAGCAGCGCGTCCGCGAGTTCGACGCCGTCGGCCGCCGTATAGCCGGCCTCGTGCACGAGCGACGGATCGAACGGCACGTCGCCAAGTTTCAGCGCTTCCAGGTACCCTTGGTACCTCAGCCTCGCGGTCGACACGTCCTGCCGGCCGTTGATCATCGCGATGCGCCGGTGGCCGAGCTCGATCAAATGCTCCGTAAGCCGCCTCGCGCCTTCCCGGCTGTCGCCGAGCACGCGATCGGCGGCGATGCCCGGCACTTCCCGGTCGAGCAGCACGAACGGAACGCCGCGGCGCTGCAGCAGGCGCAGATGGTCCGCCGAAGCGTCGCCCGCGGGCGCGAACAGGACGCCGTCGACGCGCGTGGACAGCACCATGTCGACGTAATCGCGCTCCTTGCCGTAATCTTCGTCGCTGTTGCCGAATAACAGTTTATAACCGTTCCGTTTGGCCGCATCTTCGGCGCCTCGGGCTAACGTCGTGTAGAACGGGTTCGTAATATCGGTGATGAGCAGCGACAGCATTTTCGTCTCCTGCTTCACGAGACTGCGCGCCATGGAGTTCGGCACGTAGCCCAGCTCCTCCATCACCTGCTTGACGCGCGCGCGCGTCGCTTCGCTGATGCGTCCTGTGTTATTGATAACTCTGGAAACGGTCATGGCGGACACGTTCGCCTGCTTCGCAATATCGTAGATCGTAACCAAACGCGCTCACCCTTTTGCCGGGAATTGTAAGCAAACTCTGCATCCTATTGTATAGGAATTTTTGAATTGACAGCAAGAAGGATTCTTGTTACTTTAGGGTTACCGATAACACAAGTTTAATAGGATCGAGGCGGTCAGACTTATGGCAGGTGACATTGAGGCCGGGGCGGACGCCATTCGGATGCACGCGGACGACCATGTGGCGACGGCGCTCCGCGACGTGAAAGCCGGCGAAACGGTGTCGTTTCGGTTCGGCGGAGAGCGCTTACAAGTGACGGCGCTCGACGATGTGGCGTTCGGGCACAAGATCGCCCTTATGTTCATTCCGGAAGGAACGCATGTGAAGAAATACGGCGAAGTGATCGGCCGCGCGACGACGAACATCGAAGCGGGCCGGCACGTGCACGTCCACAACATCGAAGGCATTCGCGGCCGCGGCGATCAAGCGGCGAAAGGAGCGAGCGCATGAGCTCGATCATGGCGTACGAAAGGCCGAACGGCGACATCGGCATCCGCAATCATTTGTTGATCATTCCGACCGTCATCTGTTCGAACCAAGTGGTAAGCCGCATCGCGCAGCTCGTGCCCGGCACGGTGGCGATTCCGCATCAGCACGGCTGCAGCCAGATCGGTTCGGATAAGGAGCGGACGTTCAACGTGCTCGCCGGCACCGGGAAAAACCCGAACGTCGGCGGCGTCCTCATCGTCAGCCTCGGCTGCGAAGTCGTCGACCCGGCGGCGCTGGCGGAAGAAATCCGAAAGACCGGCAAGAGCGTCGAATGGTTCGACATTCAGTCGGTCGGCGGCTCGGTGAAAGCGATTCAGCACGGCGTCGAGCTGGCGCGCCGGATGAAGGCCGAGCTCGATCGCCAGCCGAAAACGCCGGTGCCGCTCAGCAAGCTGAAGGTCGGCGTCAAGTGCGGCGGCTCCGACGCGACGTCGGGCCTCGCGTCCAACCCGGCGCTCGGCGCGGCGTCGGATGCGCTCATCGCGCAGGGCGGCGGCATCGTCATCGGCGAGACGACGGAAATCATCGGCGCGGAGCATGTGCTCGCGGGGCGCTGCGAGACGCCCGAGACGAAGAGCCGGCTGTTCGAAATCGTCGACCGGTTCGAGCGGGAGGTCGAACGGATGGGCGCCGACATGCGCGGCGGCAACCCGAGCCCGGGCAACATCGCCGGCGGATTGTCGACGATCGAGGAGAAGTCGCTCGGCTGCATCAGCAAATGCGGTTCGGCGCCGATCCGCGGCGTCATCGAATACGCAGAGGACATTCCGGAGGGCGGCCTCTACTTCATGGATTCGCCCGGGAACGACATCGAGTGCGTCTCGGGCATGGCGGCCGGCGGGGCGCACATCGTCTGCTTCACGACGGGGCGCGGCACGCCGACGGGCGCCGCGGTCGTGCCGGTCATTAAAATTACGGCGAACCGCCGCATGTACGAAATGATGAGCGACAACATGGACGTCGACGTGAGCGGCATGCTGACCGGCGAAATGACGCTCGAGGAAGCGGGCGATGCGATTTGGCGGGAAATCGTCGAGGTGGCGGGCGGCAAGCTGACGAAGGCGGAAATTCTCGGGCATCAAGAGTTCAGCATCAATCGAATCGGACCGAGCTTGTAAGGGGGATGCGCGCATGAAAAGGCTGGAAAATCGAGTGGCGCTCGTCACGGGCGGCAATCGCGGTATCGGAGAAGCGATCGTGTACCGGCTCGCGGAAGAAGGAGCGCACGTCGCCGTCAACTATCCGTGGGATACGATGCGGGAACAGGCGGAGGCGGTCGTCCGCAACGCCGAAGCGCTCGGCGTCAAAGCGGTCGCGGTGCGGGCGGACGTCGGCGTGAAGGCGGAGGTCGCCGCCATGTTCGAGCAGGTGCGAGCGGCGCTCGGCGACGTGGAAATTTTGGTGAACAACGCCGGGGTGGCGCCGTTCGAATCTTTTTTCAAACTGAAAGAGGAAACGTGGGACCGCACGTTTAATACGAACGTGAAGGCGATTTTTCTATGCTCGCAGCTGGCGGCGGAAACGATGGCGGCGAAGCGCTACGGCAAAATCGTCAACGTGCTCTCGACCGCGAGCCTCGTCGTGACGAGCCCGGTCATCCCGCATTACCAATCGTCTAAAGCGGCGGCGCATATGCTCACGAAAGGGATGGCGATCGAGCTCGGCAAATACGGCATCAACGTGAACGCGGTCGGGCCGAGCACGGTGGACACGGACTTGTGCGCCGACTATTTGGCCGATCCCGAAATTCGCCGCAAGGAAATCGAAGCGAACCCGATGAAGCGGCTCGGCACCGCGCGCCAAATCGGCGATGCGGTCGTCTTCCTCGCTTCCGAAGAAGCGATGCAGGTGAACGGCCATTTGCTGATGGTGGACGGGGGGCTCAGCGTGAAGGCGGCGCAGCCCGAAGACCATCTGGAACGGTAAGGGGGCGCGGCGATGGCGGCTGTAAGATGGGAATACGCGCGGGCCGGCGCGTTCGAGGCGCTCGCGGCGTTGGGCGAGGACGGTTGGGAGCTCGTCGGCGTCGCGCCGGACGGGAACGGCGGGCAGACGTTCTACTTGAAGCGGCCGCGCCCGTCGATCCGCGAGGAGCTGACGCGCTCCCAGCGGGATCAGGCGCTTCGCGCCGCGGCCGGCGGGGAGGCGGGGCGCCGATGAAGAAGGGCGGCATCCTGCACCCGACGCTGAACCGGATTTTGGCGGAGACGGGGCATACCGACCTGCTGACGATTTGCGACCGTGGGTTTCCGGTCCCTCCGGGGCCGGAGCGGCTCGATCTGGCGCTCGTCGACGATGTGCCGACCGTGGTCGACGTGCTGCGGGCGATCGCGGGCGAATTCGTCATCGACCGGATCCTCGTGACGGAGGAGATGGCGGCGGCGAGCCCGGAACGGTTCGCGCTGCTGCGGGAGACGTTCGGGGACGTCGCGTTCCAGGTCGTGACGCACGAGCGGTTCAAAGCGATTTGCCCGGAGTCGCGGGCGGTCATTCGCACGGGAGACGCGACGCCGTACGCCAACGTCATGATCGTATCCGGATAGAGGGCAGGAAGTATCGACGAGGGGGATGAAGGATGAGACTCGCTGACAAAGTGGCGCTGATTACCGGATCTGGGTCGGGAATCGGCAAAAGCAGCGCGCTGCTGTTCGCGCGCGAAGGCGCGACGGTCGTCGTGAACGACCTCGACGCGGAGAAGGGGCAAGAGACGGTGAACGACATCGTCTCGGCCGGGGGCAAGGCGTCGTTCTATCAGGCCGACGTGACAAACCCGGAGCAGGTGCGCGCGATGATCGACGCCGTCGTCGCCGAGTTCGGGCGCATCGACGTGCTGTTCAACAACGCGGGCGTCAGCGGCGTCGGCATGCTGCACGAGGTCGAGCCGGAGGCGTGGGACCGCGTCATGACGATCAACATCAAAGGCGTGTTCCTGCCGTCGAAGTACGCGCTGCCGTATATGATGGAACGCAAAGCCGGCTCGATCATCAACATGTCGTCGTGCATCGCGGAAATCGGTCTCGCGCGGCGGGCGTCGTATTCGGCGACGAAAGGCGCCGTGCTCGCGCTGACGAAATCGATGCAGGTCGATTACGCGCCGTACAACATTCGGGTGAACGCGCTGCTGCCGGGGACGATTTTCACCCCGTTCGTCGAAAACTACTTGCGCACGTCGTATGACGACCCGGAAGCGGCGATCGCGCAGCTGAAGACGCGGCAGCTGAGCGGCGAGCTCGGCCGGCCGGAGGATGTGGCGCAGGCCGCCTTGTTCCTGGCATCGGACGAATCGAAATTTATGATGGGGTCGCCCCTGTACATCGACGGCGGCGTCGTGTTCGGGAAGAACGCATAGTATTCGGTTTTGGGCGAAGTCGAAGCAGATTGAGGCCCTTTGCGGCCGTACAATACATACGAGGGAAGGCTGTGAAAGCATGAAGCTGGTTACGTTCATTGAAAACGGGGAATTCCGGCTCGGCGTCGCGACGGAGAAGGGCGTCGTCGACGTCGCCGCCGCGGCGGCGGCTCTGGCGTCCTTCGCCGGAGCGCCTACGGATGTGCACGCGGTCATCGAGGGCGGACAAGCGGCGATCGAGGCGCTGAGCGCTCTGGTCGACGCGGCGCTGTCGGACGCGAACGTCTCCGCGCAGGCGCTTAAGGCGGAGGACGCCTTAACGTTCGGTCCGTGCGTCACGCGGCCGAACAAAATCATTTGCGTCGGTCTCAACTACCGCAAGCATGCGGAGGAGACGAACGCGCCGATTCCGCAGTATCCGATCTTGTTCAATAAGTTTAACAACACGCTGACGGGCCACGGGCACGACGTGCCGCTGCCGCGCGTTTCGAACGCGGTCGATTACGAGGCGGAGCTCGTCATCGTCATCGGCAAAACGGCGAAGTACGTCGACCGGGAGAACGCGCTCGACCACGTGTTCGGCTATTGCAACGTGAACGATTTGTCGGCCCGCGATTTGCAGATGCGCACGCCGCAGTGGCTGCTCGGCAAGACGTGCGACAAGTTCTCGCCGCTCGGCCCGTATCTCGTGACGGCCGACGAGGTGGGAGACCCGAACGCGCTCGACATTCGTTGCATCGTGAACGGGGAAGTGCGCCAAAACTCCAATACGTCGGATATGATTTTCCGCTGCGACGAAATCGTCAGCTACATCTCGCAGCATATGACGCTCGTGCCGGGAGACATCATCTTAACCGGAACGCCGGAGGGCGTCGTGCTTGGGTACCCGGAGGAGAAGCGGGTATACCTGAAGCCCGGCGACGTCGTGACGATCGAGATCGAGAAGCTCGGCACGCTCACGAATCGGATGGTGGCGGAATAACGCGAACGGCCAAGCGCGAAAGAGCGCTTGGCCGTTTTTTTGGCGGTTGGCCGCTTTATCCCCGCTGCGCTCGCTCGACGTCGTACAGGCTCGAATCGACGCCCGTCACGAACGGCGACGGCTCGCCCATGGCGTACAGCCGGAGCCGGTGCATCGCCCGCGTGCACGCCGCGTAGAACAGCTTGCGCTCCCTTTCGAGCGCGTAGGCGCGCGCCGACGCGTCGGCGATCAGCACGGCGTCGAATTCGACGCCTTTGGCGAGCGCCGCCGGGAGCAGGCAGACGCCCCGCGGAAGGCGGGCGGCGTCGCGCTCGGGCCGCTCCAGGCCGTCGATCAGCGGCGAGAGCGCTGCGTACAGCGCGTCGCATTCCGCGGCCGTCTTCGCGATGATCGCCGCGGCCGGGAAGCCCTCCGTCTGCAGCGCGCGAACGTCGCGGGCGATGGCGGCGGCGAGCGAATCGGCGTCGTCCGCCAGCACGAGGACCGGCTTCGCGCCGCGGCGGTCGAACGGCGCGTAATCGCCGTCGCCGCCCGGCAGCAGCCGCCGCGTAAACTCGACGATGTCCAGGGTTGACCGGTACGTCCGCTCGAACGGCACGACGGCGACCGACGCGCCGTCGAAGGCGGGGTCGAGCGCGCTGGCGGCCCGGAGCGACGCCGCGTGCGGGAAAATCGTCTGACGGAAGTCGCCGACGACCGTCATGCGCGCGGCGGGAAACAACCGCCGTAGGTATGCGAGCTGCAGCGGCGAGTAATCCTGCGCTTCGTCGATCAAGACGTGGCGGATGTCGCGGCGCTCGGGCGTTCCCGTCATCGCATCCCGCAGCCAGAGGTACGGGACGGCGTCCTCGTACGGCATGCGCCGGTCGGCGAACGCCGCCGCGGTCCGCTCGGCGCCGCGCCGCCACGCGTCGTCGCCGGACCGGTATGTTTCTAGAAACCGCAAATACAGCGCGGCCGCATCGACGCAGCGGAGCCTTTTCGCGCGGCGGCGCAGCGCGTCGAACCGCTCCCCGACGATCATCTCCCGCAGCACGCGTTCTTCGAGCTCGTTTTCGTTGAACACGGCTTCGGGACCTTTTTGTCGTTTGCGAACTTCTTTGTAGGCGCGGCGAAGCGTCTCCGGATCGACCGTTTCGAGACGCTCGTCGACCCATTCCCGGTCCCGTTCGGCGGCTTCGCAGGCGTCAAGGTCGCGAACGACGCCCTTGGCGAATCGGGCGAACCGTTCGGAAAGTGTCTTCCACGGCTTCGCCCCCGTCTCGAGAAACAGCTCGCGCATGCGCTGTTCGTCCACGAGCGTTCGGCCTTCGAGCCGAATGGCGCGGAACGGCAGCTCCTCCGCCGTCAGCCGATCCATGAACGCGGTCAACGCAGCGAGGAAGGCGGGGTCGGACTTGACGCGAGAAACGGCGAGCCGTTCAGCGGCGGCTTCCTCGGGCTCGTTCAGCAGCGCTTCGAGCGCGTCGAGCGGATGTTCGAGGCGGAACGACGAGCCGAGCCGCCGCTCGAGGTACCCCGGGAACGTTTCCTGCCGCAGCGCCTCCTCGCCAAGCTCCGGGAGGACGGAAGCGACGTACCCCATGAACATCGCGTTGGGCGAAAAGAGCAGCATCTGCTCGGACGAAAGCGTCGCGCGATATTTGTATAGGAGGTAGGCCGCCCGCTGGAGAGCCGCGGACGTTTTGCCGCTGCCGGCCGGGCCGTGCACGATCAGGACGTCCGCGTCGTCGTTGCGGATCGCGCGGTTTTGCTCGCGCTGGATCGTCGAGGCGATGGCGCGCATCGCGCCGTCGGACGTCTTTGCGAGCATCGCCCCGAGCAGCGAGTCGCCGATCGTCACCCCGGCTTCGAATACGCCTTCCAATTCGCCGCCGCCGAAGACGAATTGAAGCTTGCGTTCCATCGTGCCGCGCACGTCGCCGTCCGGAGCGGCGTAGAAAGCCGGGCCGGGCTCGAAGTCGTAAAACAGGGTGGAGGCGGGCGCGCGCCAATCGAGCACGAGGAACGTCTCGCCGTCTTCGTCGAGGAGCGAGGCGAGGCCGATATAAAGCGTCTCGGGGTCGGCGGCTCCGTCTTCGCGAAACGTCACGGCTCCGAAATACGGCGCCTCCAGCTGTTTCGCAAGCGTCTTGAGGGCGCCGCTCAGACGAGCGGAGGTCGAATCCCGCTCGGCGAGCAGCTGGCTTTGCTGTCTCATGCCCGCGTACGTCTCCAGTCGGTCGGCGGCGGAGCCGACGTTGAAGGACAAGTCGTCCCAAAACCGGCGACGCAGGTCTCGCGCCGATTCGCGCGCTCCGCTCAGCTCGGGTTCCAGCCGGGACATGCGCTCGGCGATGATCCTTCGGACCCGTTCGATTCGATTCTTTTCGTACTCCCGCAGTTCGTTTGCCGGCATAGCAGCACGCTCCTCAAAAGGATGTTGACACGCGTTTTATCTTGTTGTACAATATAATTGGGTAAGTTTAATTGTTATCATCACAAAATAAACGCGCGTTCCTCATTGTACCATACACTTATGCCCCCGACAACCACCGGACCGCCTTAGGGCGGTTTTATTTATTGTTATGGAATTTATAAGTTTCGCCGACTTCGGAACGAGTAAATTCTATACCAAGAAAAACTTCCGCTTAACCGCGGTCGCCCATCTTTGTATTTACTCCACTGCAAGACGTCGATCGATCAACAGAAATCTTTCAGCCGCCGGATGCCCCGGCTCGCGCCGCCAGCCCCTTTTTACGCTTCGTTTCACAATAGTATGGAATGCCCTTTGATTACATTTGTCAGCATGTCGGTCCGATAAAATCGGACTTTCCCGGACAATTCTATTTTTTTCACCCACCGACTGGCATTTAATGGTATAATGGGACGGGATTCGACTGCGGGGAGACACGAGGATTGGTGATTGGTATGAAGGAACGGTGAGCACTCTTTCCTACTTTTTAATTAACGGGATGTTTATCATTTTCCCTTTTTTCCTTTTTCAAATGATTTCTCTACGGTTGCCCGTATACCGCACGGGAAAGTTGACGGTTGCGGCTTGCTTGGCTTTCTCTTTGCTAGGTTGCATCGGGTTCCCTATGAATTTCTTCGGCGGCTACGAGTACGAGCTCTCGCCCGTCCCTTTGATCGTCGGCACGCTGTACGGCGGATGGCAGGTAGGTCTCGCGCTTTCGCTGCTCGGCGCGGCGGGACAATTTCCGGCAGAAGGCGTCGCCATGCTGCAGCATGCCGTGTTGGGATCGGTGTTAACCGCTTTCGTCGCCGCCTTGCGGGCTCCGTTTTTCGCCTCCGCGTTCGTTAAGAAGCTTGGATGGGGGGCGGTGTATTCGGCGTTCGCCGCAGGGCTGACGTATGCGGGGGAAGCGCTGCTCGATGCCGCCCCTCCGCCGGGAGTATGGATGTTGTATGTTGCAACCTTGCTGGCGCTGCTGTTGTGTGCGCTTACGGTCGGCGAGCATCTTCGGGAAGCGATCATCCATCGGAAGGAAATCGTCAGGATGGAGAAGCTGACCGCCACCAGCTCGTTGGCCGTCATCATCGCGCATGAGCTCCGCAATCCGCTGACGACGGTGAAGGGGTTCCTGCAGCTGATCAAGCGTCAAAATCCGTCCGAACAAATCCTTTATTACGCCAACACGGCAATGCAGGAGCTCAGCGAAGCGGAAAAGGTTATCCACACCTATCTGACGATCACGACGCTGCACGAAGCGGCAAAGTCGGAGGTGTCGCTGTCGAACTGCATCGATCGGGCGCTGACCGAAATTTGGCCGTTGATCGAGCTGAAAAAAATCGAACTGATCGACGCCGTGTCGGAAGACGTGATGCTGAGCTGCAACGAAGGGCAGCTGCAGCTTTGTTTGATGCATTTGCTCCGCAACGGCGCCAATGCGCTGCATCGCGGCGGGAAACTGACGATTTCTTCGTATTGGAAAGGGAAAGAACTCGCGATCGTCATCGCCGACAACGGCATCGGGATGACCGAGGAGCAGCTGGAGCAGCTCGGCATGCCGAAGTACAACACGAGAAGCAGCGGCACGGGAACCGGGCTGATGTACTGCTATCATTTCGTTCATTCGTTGAACGGCAGGCTTCGCATACAGAGCCAGCCGGGCCGGGGCACGACGGTCACCGTCGTCATTCCGGACCAGCGGGCTTAGGGGAGAATTGCCTAAGGGAGGCGTCGCGTTCCGGAGCATCAGCCGGGCGCGGCGCCTTTTCGTTCCGGAGCGGCATGCAGGTAAGGATATAGGCAAACGAGCCCGACGGCGTATAACGCCAACAAGACGTATACCGGCATGAGATGAAGCGGGTCGGTATATCCGATGGCGGCATGGACGCCGAGGCCGGCGGCGAAGCCCGGGAGGCCGGCGACGAGCAGCATGCGCCAGATCCATCGCTCGCCCTGCCGGATGCCCCACAGCGCGGTGATCAGCACGGCCAGCGCGTCGGACAGCAGGGCGCCGCCGAAGCCGGCCCGGTCATGGGCGATCAGCGGCAGCAGCTTCGGATTGGCCGCCTCCAGATGATCGGCGTGCGTGCCGAGGAAGGCGAGATCCGTCGGCACGAACACGTGCGTCACGCCGACGCCGGCGATGACGATGCCGCCGACGGCGAGCCCGACGCCGATGCAGACGAAGGCGAGCTGGCCGTACAGGCCGAGCCGCCAGACGGCGGAGTTGGATCGGTTGGGCGGCGGGTCCCGCGGCGGCGCATCCCGTCCGTCGCGCATCGCGAGCATGAACATGGGCAGCAGCAGCGCGGAGACGGCGGCATGCAGCGGATCGAAATAACCGTAGCCCAAATACAGGAAGAATCCGGAAAATCCGACGGTGCCCGAAACCATCAGCGCGGTGCGCGCCCAATGCTGCCGCCTTCGCAGCCCGTACCGCGCCAAGTAGCAGTACATGACGCCGATGGATATCATCGTGCCTGCGAGCGTGATGCGGTCGTGCGACATGAACGCCAGCAGCCGCTCGTTGACGGCACGAATGGCGTTCCGATCGGCGCCGAGGAACGCAGTGTCGTACGGCAGCACGACGGTCGTCGCGGCAATGGCCCAGGCGGCGGCGCCGCCGACGATCATGGCGATGCCGAGGAGCAGCATCCAGCCCCAGGATCGTTGGGGGGGCACCGGCGGCGGATCGGCTTGGATCGCGTCGTGCAGCAATAGCTCGTTGACCCGTTTCGGCAGCCCGGGGCCCGCATGGACGAGCCCGGCGTTCAGCTCGATGATGTCGGCGCCTGCGCGGCGCAGCGCGAGCGCCTCCTCGGGCTCGACGACGCCGCCGGCGGCGACGATCCCGTACGGCCGCGGAAGCTGCCGGCGCAGCCGTTCCGTCGCCGCGAGCGCGGCCGCTCGAACGGCGCCCCCGCTGCGGTAGCCGCTCCGGGCGTCGCCCGCCGCGGCGCCGACGACGACGCCGTCCCACGCGCCGCGCGCCGCATCCGCCCAGTCGTCCAGCCGTTCCGCGTCGGGCGGCACGTACAGCAGGAGCGGCAGGCCGGGCGGGACGGCTTCGCGGATCGCTCGGGCGGCTTCTCGCAGCAGCTCCATGAGCCGCTCGCGCGGCCAGCGCTCGTCCGCCGCGTCGACGACGAGCGCGGCGGCGTACGGCGCCATTCGCTCTGCGAGGCGCCGGTACTGGGCGAGCGCCTCCTCGGGAGCGGCGCCGGCGTCGTGGCGGAGGCGGACGAACAGCGGCCTCCCGATGCGCCGCCGGTCGCGCGCCAACCTGCGCTCGATCGCCTCCGCGCCGGCGCTGGCGAATCGGTCCGACGTCAGGACGGACGCGGTCGCGTCGTCGCGGGCGAGGCGCGGGGGCGGCGTCGGGCGCTCCGTCACGGGCCCGACCTCGATGTAGCCGCACCCGAACTGCGCCAGCGCGACCGTCGCGAGGCCGTCGGGGTCCACGTCGCCGCCGATGCCGACCGGGCACGCGAAGCGGATGCCCCAGCGCTCGAGGGCGGCTTCTTCGGGCGTTTCGAGATGGCCGAGCGTACGGATGGCGAAGGCGCCGCCCGGCAGCCGGGCCAGCCCGCCGATCGCGCCGAGCGCCATGCGGCGCCCCAGCTCCGGCGGCAGCTTAAAGAGGAGAGGCTTGAACAGCGGATGGTACGACCAGTCCGGCATCGAGAACGACTCCTTTCCGAACGGGGTTTCGGTTTCATTGTAACATAGGCCGGAATCGTCTATACTACTGCACATAAACTCGCCGAATGCCTCGAACCCTCGATACCCTCGATAGACCGAAAGGAAGACAGCTGCCGATGATCCCTTTTTCGCATACATGGCCTTACGAAACATCGGGCGACGACGTGTACGTTTCCGAGTGTCCGTTTTGCCGCGCCAACCATGTCATTTTGCCGCTGCGCAAACGCGAACTGAAGGAAATTCACGAAGGGAAGAAGAAGCTTCTCGTGTTTCCGTGCTGCCATGGCAGCGCCACGATCGTCGACACCGACGCCGACTACTTGCTCGCCAACCGGCGGCTGCGCAAGTAGTTTTTTCTTTTTTGGGAGAAAGTTCTGCGGGCGCGGGCTAGTTGGAGTGTAGTCGGAGAATCTCCGACTAAAGGAGCTCGCTGGCTCGATAGGCGCAAAATAGTCGGAGAAACTCCGACTACAAGAGCTCGCTGGCCCGTATGGAGCAAAATAATCGGAGAAACTCCGATTACAGCTACCCGTCGGCTCGCTCGCAAGGAATTATCCATGACCCCGCGTGGTTTGCGCGGCGCGGCAAATGCGGAACTCTCCGGCAATTGCGCAGCAATTAGCGAGGAAATTGCACTAATAGCGAGTCTAGCCTCGCTATTAGTGCAAAAAGCTCGCTATCGCCAAAGAGAGGGCGCCCAGTGGCGCTCGCCCGCGCCGGCGGCGCTCGCCCGCGCCGGCGGCGCACGCCCGCGCCAGCGGCGCCCGCCTCGCCGGCCCGTGCCTCCGCATTCGCCTAATTCCGATGAGAATACTCGACTTAAAATCAAAATGGATGAATGATACCTATCGACCACCCCGAAACTGCCCGTCAGCAAACTCTTTTCACATATTTCAGCAGAAGTTTATTCCAAAATAGAAAAAACTGCGGTATAATGGCCACATACCACTCAAGAGGAGCGGATCAGCCGTGGCCCATTCTTTCGTTCAAACTTGGAAACAGCTGCCCGCGATTTTCATGTGCTTCTTGAAAATCGGGCCTGTAACGTTCGGCGGCGGGTACGCGATGATCCCGCTCATCGAACGGGAAGTCGTCGAGAAACGAAAATGGCTGGAAACGAAAGACGTCGCCGATGTGTTCGCGGTGGCGGAGTCGATTCCGGGCGCCATCGCGATCAATTCCGCAACGTTCATCGGCTACCGACTCGCCGGCGCGCCGGGGGCGATCGCGGCGATGGCGGGCGTGCTGCTGCCGACCTTCCTCATCGTCCTTATGCTTTCCGTCTTTTTCCTCCAGGTGCAGGATCACCCGAAAGTCGAGGCGGCGTTCCAAGGCATCCGCGCTGCGATCGTCGCGCTGATCTGCTACGCCGGCGTCAAAATCGGCAAAACGGCCGTGCTCGACAAAACGACGCTCGCCGTCGCGCTCGCGACGGTCGGACTGCTGTTTTTCTCGCATCTGCACCCGGCGCTGATGATCGTCGCTGGTTTTTTCGTCGGCGCCGCGCTGGTCGCTTTGCGCACGAAGATGGGCCTTAAGACGAAGCTCGAGGGCCAGCATTACGAGGAACGCGAATGGGGCTTCATGATGGGAGATGGCATCTAGGATGGAGAGCATCGCATTACTCTGGGAACTGTTCGTGACATTCCTGATGATCGGCGCGGTGTCTTTCGGCGGCGGCTATTCGATGATCCCGGTCATCGAGCGGGAGGTCGTGCACCAGCACGGCTGGCTGTCGCTGCAGGCGTTCACGGACGTCATCGCCGTCGCCGGCATGTCGCCGGGACCGATCGCGACGAACTGCGCGATTTTCATCGGCTACCGCTTGGCGGGCGTGCCGGGGGCGGTCGCGTCCACGCTTGGCATGGTGCTGCCGTCGCTCGCGATCATCTTGATCGTAGCCGCCTTTTTCTATAAAGTTAGGAACAGCTCGTTCGTCAAAAAAGGCTTTTACGGGCTTCGCCCGATTATAACGGGACTCATTTTTTATGCGGCGATCTCGTTCGCCATCGGCAACGGCGTCGTCCCGACGGGCGGCGCCGGAGCGGTCGGGTGGGAAACCGCCGCGCTGCTCGCGATTTTCGCCCTGTCGCTGATCGCCCTGCTGCGATTTCGCACGCACCCGGTCATCGTCATCGTCTTGTCCGGACTAACCGGGATCGCGTTCTTTAGTTAAGGAGGAACTTATCGTATGGAGCCCGTCAACGGAACGATCAAGTCATGCTGCGCCCCAAGGAGAGCGAACGACGGCGAAACGCCGGCGCCAGCGGCAGCGGCGGAGCGCGCCCCGGCGGCGGCCGACGAGGCGGCGGCGCGGTGCAAGAGCACGGACGGCATGATCCGGCTGCCCGGCGGCACGTTCCTCATGGGAACGGACGACGAAGAAGGATTTCCCGCGGACGGCGAAGGGCCGGTTCGCGAGGTGACGGTCGATTCGTTCTTGATAGACCCGTATGCCGTCACGAACGATCAATTCGCCGCATTCGTGCGTGAAACCGGTTACGTCACCGAGGCCGAGCGGTTCGGCTGGTCGTACGTCTTCCATTTGCTCGTGCCGGAAGACGTCAAGCAAACCGTCACCCGCGTTCCGCAGCAAACGCCATGGTGGTACGCGGTCGAAGGCGCCTATTGGGCGCAGCCGGAAGGTCCCGGCACGAGCGTGGAAGGCCGGGGCGACCATCCCGTCGTACATATCAGCTGGAACGACGCTGATGCGTACTGCCGATGGGCGGGGAAACGGCTGCCGACGGAAGCGGAATGGGAATACGCCGCGAGAGGCGGTCTCGTCGGCAAACGGTATCCGTGGGGCGACCTGCTGAAGCACGAAGGCAAGCATATGTGCAACATTTGGCAGGGCAAATTTCCGGAAAAAAACAACGCCTCCGACGGTTACGTCGGCACGTGTCCGGTCGACGCGTTCGAGCCGAACGGCTACGGACTGTACAACGTCTCCGGCAACGTGTGGGAGTGGTGCGCGGATTGGTTTCATCCGACGTACCACCGCGAGGAAAACCGTCTCAACCCGAAAGGTCCGCCCGCCGGGTCGAACCGCGTCATGAGAGGCGGGTCGTATCTTTGCCACAAATCGTACTGCAACCGGTACCGCGTCGCCGCCCGAAGCTCGAATACGCCCGACAGCTCGACGGGCAACGCCGGCTTCCGCTGCGCCGCGGACGCGCCGAACTAACCGAAAACTTGCGTCTATAGGACTCGCTTCGGCGGGTTCTTTTTTTGTACGACGGGAAGTTCGCCAGAGCGGACATCGCGGGGACGCGGGCGGCGCAAATGTTCGTGACGGGTCCTCTTCCTTTCGTTAATATAATAGAGATGGAATATGGGACACGTTAGGGGGAGAACGGATGATTATCGGAAACGACGAAAAGCTGCTCATGATCGGCGACTCGATCACCGATTGCGAGCGAGCCCGCCCCATCGGGGAAAGCCGGTTCGGCGGAGGCACGGGGAAAGGGTACGTGGCGCAGGTGGAGGCGCTGCTGCACACGAGGTATCCGGAGCGGAACATCCGCGTCGTCAACATGGGCATCAGCGGCAACACGGTGCGAGACCTTAAGGCGCGCTGGCAGACCGACGTCGTCGAGTTGAAGCCGGACTGGCTGTCGATCATGATCGGCATCAACGACGTATGGCGGCAGTTCGATTCGCCGACGATTCCGGAAGCGCACGTCTACATCGAGGAATACGAAGCGACGCTCGACGAGCTCGTCGCCGCGACGAAGCCCACCGTCAAGGGGATCGTTCTGATGACGCCGTTCTACATCGAGCCGAACCGGGAGGACGCGATGCGGGCGACGATGGACCAATACGGCGCGGTCGTGCAGCAGCTGGCGGCGAAGCACGGCGCGCGGTTCGTCGATACGCAGGCGGCGTTCGACCGGGTGATGCGGCATTTGTACCCCGCGACGCTGGCGTGGGATCGGGTGCATCCCGTCCTGTCCGGACATATGACGATCGCGAAGGCGTTCCTCGATGAGATCGGCTTCGAGTGGGATTGACGCGCGCACGGGAAAAGTCCAAACCGTTTCTTCTGTTTTCCTATCGGATTGTGTAAAATGAAAACGGTAGCATCATAGGGCATTATAGGGGCATCGTAGGGGTAGACAAAAAAGTAGAGAGAAACGAGGCGAGGGAGAACCATGGAACGAGAACTGGCATTAGAAATCGTTCGCGTGACGGAGCTGGCGGCATTGGCATCGGCGCCGTGGATGGGCCGCGGCGATAAGGACTCCGCGGACGGCGCGGCGACGGAAGCGATGCGCGCGATGTTCGACTCGGTGTCGATTCGCGGCACCGTCGTCATCGGAGAAGGCGAAATGGACGAAGCGCCGATGCTGTACATCGGCGAAGCCGTCGGCAACGGGGACGGACCGGAAGTGGACGTCGCCGTGGATCCGCTCGAGGGGACGGAAATCGTCGCCAAGGGTCTCAACAACGCGCTGTCGGTCATCGCGGTCGCGAACAGAGGGCAGCTGCTGCACGCGCCTGACATGTATATGGAGAAGCTGGCGGTCGGCCCGAAGCTGAAAGGCAAGCTCAGCATCGAGCAGCCGCTCGAGGAAACGCTGCGCATCGCGGCGAAGGAGCTCGGCAAATCGATTTCCGATTTGACCGTTATGATTTTGGACCGCTCGCGCCACGAGCAGCAAATCAAGACGCTGCGCAAGGTCGGCGTACGGATCAAGTTTTTGTCCGACGGCGACGTCGCCGGAGCGATCGCGCCGGCGTTCGAGGATGCGGGCATCGACTTGTACGTCGGCTCCGGCGGCGCGCCGGAAGGCGTGCTGGCGGCCGCGGCGCTGCGCTGTCTGGACGGGGAGCTGCAGGGGCGGCTCATGCCCGCCAATGCGGAAGAGTTCCAGCGCTGCATTCAGATGGGCATAGACAATCCGTACAAAGTGTTGACGATGGACGATATGGTCGGCACGGAGGACGTCATTTTCGCCGCGACCGGCGTGACGCCCGGAGAAATTTTGGGCGGCGTCCGCTACTTCGCGGACCAGCGGGCCGAGACGCAATCGGTCGTCATGCGGGCGAAAACGCGAACGATCCGTTACGTACGCTCGCTCCATTACTTGCCGAATAAACCGATCCTTCAAAAGCTGAAATCCAAATAAGAGCGCCGCACGGGGACGCCGCGAAGCCGCAACGCTTCGCAGGCGTCCTTTGCGCATCGTTGGAGGGAAATGCAGGAAGTGCGTCGAACAAGTGGGGAGCAAGGCGCGATTCCAACATTCGAGAAACGGAGAGATACGGCAATGACAACGACGAACGCGCGGATCGAACTGCGCGAATACGGCGGCGAAGCGGAGCGGCTGGTCGCGTTTCTGACGAGCCAGCCTTGGCCGTTCCACGGCACCCCGAACTTGACGGAAGACAGCGTGCGCGAGAGTCTCGCGAAAGGCCGATACGCGGGGGAAGAGACGAAGACGTTCTGGGTCCGGGCGGACGGAGCCGACGTAGGGCTCATTCGGCTGTTCGACCTCGGCGATTTGACGCCGCTGTTCGACATTCGCATCGACCGGAACGCGCGCGGGCAGGGCATCGGTACGGCGGCCCTTCGGCGGCTGACCGATTATTTGTTCACGGCGTTCCCGGAGAAAATCCGCATGGAAGGGCACACGCGCGTCGATAACTACGCCATGCGCAAAACGTTCGCGAAAGCGGGGTTCGTGAAAGAAGGCTACCATCGGAAATCGTGGCCGACGGAAGGCGTCTATTACGATTCGGTCGGCTATGCGATTTTGCGGGACGATTGGGCGAGCGGGCGGACGACGCCCGTCCATTGGAACGACGTTCCGTTCTAGACGAGCGCCTGCTGCAGGCGATCGGCGGCGTCCTCTTCTTGCGCCGTTTTGTACCAAACGTTGCGGTAATCGATCAAGCCGAGCGTATTGTGCGATACGCCGCCGATTCTCGGATTGTAGTACGAGTCGAACGCCGAATGGAACAAAAAAAGAATCGCGTGCGAAGACCGAACGAGCCGGGACAGCTCCGCGACGCAGTTCCAGCGCCCTTCGGCGGTGCGTTCGCGAAACATGCGCCGGACGATGGACCGCGCCGCGTTCCGGAGCTCGTCGTCGAGCAGGTGCATGCCGACGGCGCTCCGCGGCGAAAACACCATATCGATGAATGTCGCCTCCCCGTCTTCGAACACCGCGTTATAAAACACAATGTGCCCCGGAGTTTGGTTCGCGTACTTATAAAAATCGCAAAACCGAGACAATCTCGGCTCGATGCGGACGCCGTATCGGGCGGCGTATTCGCGAAGCAGCATCGCCTCCCGTTCCCGGTTGACGTTCGAGTCGAGAATGATCGTCTCGCCGTCGTAGCCGGATTTCGCAAGCAGCTCCCTAATACGATCCGGATCGGCGGGGGGTGCCGATGGCGTCTCCGCGCCCACATCGCAGAACCCTTCCGCTAAGCGCAGCCGATCGTCGCCGAGACGGGCCATCATGTCTTCGCGGTCGATCATCAGGCCGAGCGCTTCGCGAAACGCCGGGTTCCGCTGCGGACCTTCGCGCTTCATATTGAAAGCGAGCAAACGGCAGCAGCCTGCCGTCGACGTGCGGAGCCGCTCCAAATACCCGGTCGGCAGAGGGGCGTTGCAGCTGCCCTTGTGCACGAGATCAACAGGGCCTCGAGCGGCCTCGAGTTCGTTCCCTTCCGAAATGAAATGCATTTCGACGCGGTCCAAGTGCGCGCGCCCGAGATAATAATAGGGGAACGCGTCGAGCACGCATACCTGTTCCGTCAGCTTCGCGATCTGGAACGGTCCTGTGCCGATCGGGACGGAGAAGAACGCGTCCCCGCGCTGCTTAACGGCGTCCCTCGGCAAAATCGAGGCGTTGTCGAAGCCCGCGATGCGCGGGAACCACACGCAGCTGTCCTTCAACCGGAACTCTACGACGTACGCTTGTTTGGCCGCGACCGAGTCGATCATCCAAAAGTTGGAGTGATCGCGCAGACGCTCGAACGTAAAGACGACGTCATGCGCGTCCAATTCCCGTTTATGATGAAACAATACCCCCTTGCGCAAGTAAAACGTCCATCGCGTCGCATCCTCGTTCGATTCCCAATGATGGGCGAGTCTCGGCACGACGCCGTCGGATTCAGGGTCGTATTTGACGAGCGTGTCGTAAATTTGGCGGCACAAATGGCCTTCTCCGCAGAAGTAAATGAGGGCGGGATCGAGCGACAAGATTTGATCGAACACCGGGATCCGGAGCGTATCGGTCGTCCGTTCGCTTCGATCCTCTTGGCGGAACCCGAAAAAATCGGACAGCCATGCGGAAAACCGCTCCGCGCTTTCCGGCGTCCGGGCCCGCTCGTGAACGAGGTTCATCGCGTTGCGCACGTCGCCCTGCTCCGCAAGCCGCTTCGCGATATCCTGCAGGATCTGTTCCCGTTCGACGTTCAGCTCGATTTCCGACGTCCGGCCGCGGCCGCGTCCCGGATGCCATGCGATCCAGCCGGCTTCCTCCATTTTGCGAAGGATGAATTTCGCGTTGCGGTCGGTGCATTGGAACACGCCCGACAGACGCTCGACCGTAACCGGCATTCGTTCGCCCGGCGTATTTGCGCCCAATTCGTCATATAAATTCAAATAGTGCGTTTCGAGCTGCATGCGCCGCCCTCCTCGATCTCCCGATAAAAGGTGAAGAGTAAAGTTTTGGAATTTCACTTTTCTTCTCCTTTTAACAGCTTACAATGGAGTTATGCAGGAGCTCAAGGGGGAAATCGAAATGCGGGAACTTTTTTTCGAGGAACAGCGTGCGGAAGAGGAGCGTCGCCGGCTTCGGGACGTCAGCAGGAACGGTTGGATGTTGACGGCGGCAAAGGCGGAGGCGGAGGCGAATCCCGCGAAAGAGTGGCGGTTGTGCGCAACGTTCCGCTCGCTCAGCGTATGCTTGACGCTTCGCCGCGAAAGCCATGTCCGTTGAACGGCGAACCGGACTTTAGGCCGGGCGTCCCCGGTCCGCGGATGGTTTTGCTTTCCAAGCGAAAAGAGGTAAACTAGATTCATAAACTAGCGATAAACGATAGAGTCGCAGAAAGTTGGCGTTAGAGTGGAAATCGAGGCGTTGCTAAACGAATACGGCTACGCGGCCTTGTTCTTTGCGTTTTGTCTCGGCATCGTCGGCCTGCCGATCCCGAACGAGGTCGTCGTCATGTCGGGGGGAGCGGTGTCGTCCGAAGGCATGCTGCTGCCGGTGCCGGCGTTTCTTATGACGTACGGGGGCATCTGCTGCGGACTGACGATCGGCTTCGTCGTCGGGCGGTTCGTCGGCGTGCCGATTTTGGAGCGGCTCGGCCGGCGGCCGAAATTCGAAGCGTATGTGGCGCGATCGCAGCGTCTCGTCGAAAAATACGGAGGTACGGCCTTATTGTTCACGTACTTCATTCCCGTCGTGCGGAACGTCGTCCCGTACGTCATCGGCGCCGGGGGCGTCGGTTACCCCGTATTCGCCTTATTCGCCTACACCGGGGCGTTCGTGTGGACCGCGTTGTTTTTCATCGTCGGCTACGTGACCGGGGACGAAATCAACGAAGCGATTTTGCAGATTCCATAAGCGTCTCCTCGCAGGGTGCGGGGGAACGCTTTTTTTGCGCATACTACTTTTCGCAGGCTTGCAGGAAAGGAGGAGCGACGATGGGCCGAGGGAATAACAGGCGCGTGGTGGATAACAACGAATCGCAAATGCCGCAAACGCCGAAGTACGACGTTCGCGAGCGCGGCGAGGGCGAGGAGACGGAATTCGCCGAGGAAATGGAAGGCCGCTACGCCGTCGAGCAGAAGCCGGGCTTCCCGAGCACGGGCGTAAGACGCAAACGCTAGCTGAATGTTAGAGAAAGCCGGAGACGCGGATCGAACGCGTGCTCCGGCTTTTTCGCGTTCGGGGGCGGCGGCAGGGGCAGGCAATGCGGATAGTCAACCACAGTTAAACGAAACGCGATACTACCCACAGGGAGTTAACCCGCCGCAGCGGTTGTTATGTTAAGGTTATCAAAGAGAAAGTTATTCAAGGAGGAACCGTAATGAAGCTGTCCGTGTTTACCGTATGTACGCCGGATTTAACCCCTGATGCGCTGATCAACGCCGCGAGCGAAGCCGGGATCGCAGGCATCGAATGGCGCTATACTTCGACGCCCGCGGAGGTGCGCGGCGAAGCGCCGTCGTTCTGGCGGAATAACGCGTGCACGCTCGACCCGGAGACGACGACGGACGAGGAGCTGGATGCGCTGAAGGAGAAAGCGAGCCGCGCCGGTTTGCAAACGGTTACGATCACGCCGTATTTGACCTGCGGCGACGTTCCGGGCACGGAACGCGCAATGCGGCATGCGGCTCGCCTCGGGGCGAAGGCGATTCGCGTCGGCGTGCCGCGGTACGATCGGTCCCGGCGCTATCCGGACTTGTTCGCGGAGGCGATCGACTACCTCCAGGCGGTAGAGGAGCTATCCGCCCGGTACGGGGTGAAGGGGCTCGTCGAGACGCATCACCAGACGATCGCGCCGAGCGCGGGGCTCGCGTACCGTCTCGTCGAACGATTTTCGCCGGAGCGGATCGGCGTCCTGTACGACCCCGGCAATATGGTGCACGAAGGGTACGAAAATTACCGGATGGGCCTTGAACTGCTCGGGCCGTTCCTCGCGCATGTGCATGTGAAGAACGCGGGCTGGTTCCCGAAGGCGGACGGCTCGGGCTGGGAGTGCCGCTGGGCCGCCATGGACCGCGGCGTCGTCGATTGGAAGCAGGTCGTCGCGGATTTGCAGGCGGTCGGCTACGACGGCTGGTGCGGCGTCGAAGACTTCAGCGGCACGCATTCGAGCAAGGCGCTGCTCGGCGAGTTCGTCGGCTGGTTCCGGTCGCTGCTCGGCGAGAGCGCGGAAGTTCAACGCACGTAATCAAGGGGAGGCGCTACTATGAATAAAGTCCGAATCGGCATCGTCGGCATGGGCAACATGGGATGGGGGCACGCGGATTATTTGGCCGCGGGCGAGGTGAAAGGAGCGGAGCTGACGGCCGTCAGCGACTTATTCGAGTCGAAGCGAAAGCAGGCTGCGGAATCGTTCCCCGGCGTCGCCGTATTCGATTCGGCGGAAGCGCTGTTCGCCTCCGGACTTGTGGACGCGGTGCTGATCGCAACGCCGCACTACGAGCATCCTGCTTGCGCGATCGAAGCGTTTCGCCACGGTCTGCACGTGCTGATCGAAAAACCGGCGGGCGTCTACACGAAACAAGTGCGGCAAATGAACGAAGCGGCCGCGAACAGCGGCAAAGTATTTTCGATCATGTACAATCAGCGGACGAATCCGTTGTACCGAAAGCTGCGCGACTTAATTATTTCCGGGGAGCTCGGCGAGGTGCGCCGGACGAACTGGATCATTACGAATTGGTACCGGTCGCAGAGCTACTACAACTCCGGCGGCTGGCGCGCGACGTGGGCGGGCGAAGGCGGCGGGGTGCTGATCAACCAGGATCCGCACCAGCTCGACCTGTGGCAGTGGACGACCGGATTGATGCCGACGCGCGTTCGGGCATTCTGCCATTTCGGGAAATACCGCGACATCGAGGTCGAGGACGACGTGACCGCGTACGTCGAATACGCGAACGGCGCGACGGGCGTCTTCGTCACGACGACCGGCGAGGCGCCGGGAACGAACCGCTTCGAGGTGACGGGCGACCGCGGCAAAATCGTCATCGAGGACGGCAAGCTGACGTTCTGGCGGCTGCGGGTGTCCGAGCCGGAATTCAACGCGACGTACAAAGGCAGCTTCGGACAGCCGGAATGCTGGAAATGCGAGGTGCCGATCGAGGGCGACAACCCGGGACACAAAGGCATTACGCAAAACTTCGTCGACGCGATTTTGAAAGGAACGCCGCTGATTGCGCCGGGGGAAGAGGGCATCCTGGGCCTCACGATTTCGAACGCGATGCACCTTTCCACGTGGACCGACAATTGGGTGAATTTGCCGATCGACGAAGATTTGTATTACGACCTGCTGCAGGAACGCATCCGCAATTCGAAATACCAAAAGCCGGAGACCGTCGAGGTCGTGGCCAACGTCAAAGGCACATTCAATTCGTAAGGGGATGAAGGTATGCAAAGAAGCGACGGAATGAATTACGCCCCGCAGGGGAAGCCGAAGCCGGTCGTCGGCCGAGGCGAGTTCCCGTTCGCCGCGACGGCGCTCGAGCACGGCCACATCTACGGGATGTGCAACGGGCTTGTGGAAGCGGGAGGCACGTTGAAATGGGTGTACGACCCGGATCCGAAAAAGGTGGACGCGTTCTTGCAGCGCTATCCCGAGGCGCGACGGGCCGAAACGTTGGACGACATTTTGCAGGACCCGGAAATTCGTCTGGTCGCCGGAGCGGCCATTCCGTCCGAGCGGGCGGCGCTCGGCATTCGCGTCATGGAGCACGGCAAAGATTACTTTACGGACAAAACGCCGTTCACGACGCTCGAGCAGGTCGAGGCGGCGCGGGAGACGGCGGCGCGCACCGGGCAGAAGTATATGGTGTACTACAGCGAGCGGCTGCACGTCGAAAGCGCCGTGTTCGCGGGCCAGCTCGTGAAAGACGGGGCGATCGGCCGCGTCGTGCAGGTGATCGGCACCGGTCCGCACCGGTTGAACGCGCCGTCGCGTCCGGAGTGGTTTTTCAAGAAGGAGCAGTACGGCGGCATTTTGTGCGACATCGGCAGCCATCAAATCGAGCAGTTTTTGTTTTTCGCCGGCTGTTCGGACGCGAGAGTCGTGTCCAGCAAGGTCGCCAACTATAACAACAAAGACTATCCGGAGCTCGAAGATTTCGGCGACGCGACGCTGATCGGCGACAACGGGGCGACCAACTACTTCCGCGTCGACTGGCTGACGCCGAGCGGTCTCGGCACGTGGGGCGACGGCCGGACGATCATCCTCGGCACGGAAGGTTATATCGAACTTCGCAAATATATCGATATCGCGCGGTCGAACGAGCCGGATCATCTGTACCTCGTGAACGGGGAGGGAGAGAAGCATTTCTCGCTGCGCGGCCAAGTCGGCTATCCGTTCTTCGGCGAATTGATCTTGGATTGCCTGAACCGGACGGAGCTCGCGATGACGCAAGCGCACGCGTTCAAAGCGGGCGAGTTGTGCGTCCGCGCCCAGCTCGCCGCCGAGCGGGTAGAATAATCGCGCCGCTTGCGGTACAATGTGGGGGAATCCGCAGACGGGAAGGACACGATGGCCATGAAGCCCGTGGAATTCGGGTATCGGTCGGACAATTACCCGCAGATGACGTTCCACTCGCATCCGTACTACGAAATCTATTATTTCCACGGCGGGCGGTGCAATTACGTCATCGGCCCGAACGTGTACTCGCTGCAGCCCGGCGATTTGCTTTTGATGCACGGCATGACGCTGCATACGCCGAACCCCGACATGCGGGTGCCGTACGTTCGCAGCATCATCCATTTTTACCCGGAGTTCGTGCATGAGTTCATGAACCGGAAATATACGGTGCCGCTTATGAAGCCGTTCGAGGAGCTGCGCAACGCCCGCATTCCGACCGGCGCGCGCAAAGCCGAAGTCGAGACGCTGCTCGAGCGCATGGCCGAGACGTACCGGTCGGACGACGAGCATGCGTATGAACGGTTTATGCTGCGGTTCGTGGATTTGCTGTACGTCGTCCGCGAGTTGTGCGAGCGCGAGCTGGAGGAGAGCGACGCGCAGCGCAGCGAGCGGGAGCGCCACGCGCAGCGCGTCATCGAATTGATCGAAGCGCGCTATGCCGAGGATTTGACGATGGAGGACGTGGAGCGGGAGCTGCATGTCAGCCGCCATTACTTGGCGCGCGTGTTCAAGGCGGTCACCGGCTGGACCGTGTTCCAATTTTTGTATCAACGGCGCATTAATCAGGCGAAGACGCTGTTTCTCTTCGAGCCGTCGCTGTCGGTGTCGGAGGTCGGACGGCGCGTAGGATTCAAGCATTTGCCGCACTTCAGCCGCGTGTTCAAGCAGATCGAAGGCTGCGCGCCGGAGCAGTACCGGAAACGTTCTTCCGCCGCCGGCGGAGCGATTCCCGAATCGCCGTTCTTGGTAAGGAGTCATCACTAGTTATCGAGTGTTGTTGAAACGGACGCAAAGCATGCGCCGTCGCCCATTCCGGGCGGCGGCGCTTTTTTTATCGCGTTCGCTCATCCTTGTATGTACTTCGAAAGAAGTTTTTCTTATTTGCAGAGGGGGGATTTTCCGTGGAACAATTCGAACGAGCGTTTCGGACGTGGTTCCGGCATCATGCGGAACGCAGCAGAGGGGAGCGGCGGCGCCGTTTGCTGGAGCGGTATGGGGAGGCGGAGATATCGTTTTTACGGAACGTATGGTATCCGGCTTTCGGCTCGCTGGAAGGGTTGTCTCCGGAGCATGAAGCGATCGATGCGGAAGGGAAGACGAGGTTTTTGGATCATGCTTTTTTTGCGTCGGGCTTCATGTGGGATTTAGAAATCGATGGGTACGGTCCGCATTTGAGAGATATTGATCGGCGTCAATTCGCTGATGAACGAAGGCGGGATGTAGCCTTGCAAATCGTCGGTTGGCGGGTGGCGAGATTTTCATATGACGATGTCGTCGAAAAGCCATGGATTTCTCGAAGATTGCTCGAGCGCTGTCTTGCCTTGCCCGCGGAACGGGACGCGCAAACGGAAGCGCTGCTTTATTATGCGATGGCCCGGGGCGGAGAAATTACGGTCGGCGAAGCTCGAGAGACCCTTCGGAAGAGCGACAAGCCGACGCTAGCAAAGCTTCGGCAGCTTGTGCGGGACGGATGGCTGGAGCCGGTGTCCGTCGAGGCGAAGCGGGTGCACCGGTACCGCGTGCGGACGGAGGCATTGGGGCGGCGCTGGGGCCGCGGGGGGGAATAGTCGGAGAAACTCCGACTACATGCGGCGCGGCGGCAGCGGAGGGGGAAATAGTCGGAGAAACTCCGACTAAACGCGGCCTGGCGGCTGCGGAGGGGGAAATAGTCGGAGAAACTCCGACTAAACGCGGCTCTGAGGCCGCGGACGGCGAAATAGTCGGAGAAACTCCGACTACATGCGGCCCGGGGGCCGCGGTTGAACCGACTATTCTCCGTAGATCGTCCGGCGGACGTCGGGGGTGACGTCGCCGGGAGGGCCGTCGAATACGACGCAGCCGGCCTTCAGGCCGACGATCCGGCTGCAGAAGGCGAGCGCGAGCTCGGGATCGTGCAAATTGACGATCGTGATGCGGCGCGCGTCTTCCCGATGCACGCGCTCGAACAGCTCCATGATGCCTCGCGACGTGACCGGATCGAGACTCGACACCGGCTCGTCGCCGAGCAGTACGGTCGGGCGCTGCATCATGGCGCGGGCGATGGCGACGCGCTGCTGCTGCCCGCCGCTCAGCTGCTCGACGCGTCGGGACGCGTAGTCGCCGAGGCCGACCGCCTCGAGCGCCGCCAGCGCCCGCTGCCGTTCGTCGCGGCCGAAGTAGCCGACCGCGTTACGCCACGCGGGGCGCTGCCCGACCGTGCCGAGCATGACGTTCGTGAGCGCCGTCGTCCGCGGCACGAGGCCGAACTGCTGAAACACCATGCCGATGCGCGAGCGCGCTTCCCGCAGGCCTCTTTCGTCGATCCGCGTCATGTCGAGGCCGTCGACCTCGACGACGCCCGACGAAGGGCGCACGAGCCCGTTGATGCAGCGGATCAGCGTCGATTTGCCGGCGCCGCTGCGTCCGAGCACGCCGACGAAGTCCCCGGGGCGGAACGCGAGGGACAGCCCGTCGAGCGCGGAGCCTGCCGCGCCGCGCCCGTACGTTACGGTCACCTGTTCCATACGAACCGTCATGCGAATCCCCCCTTCGTCAGATCATCCGTTTGCGCACCCATGCGCTGAACGCGTCGGCGCCGACGACGAGCGCCATCACGACGAGGACGTCGACCGTCACCTGCGCGTATTTGAACACTTTGAAATGCATAAACAGCTGCTGACCGATGCCGCCTGCGCCGATAATGCCGAGAATGAGCGACGTGCGGATCGCCACCTCGAACCGGTAAAAATATTGCGAGACGATGTTAGGCGCGATTTGCGGCAGCACCGCGTACAACGCGACGACGCCCCGGGAGGCGCCCGCCGCCCGCAGCGCTTCCTGCGGCGCCGGGTCGGCGGCTTCGACCAGCTCCGATACGAGCTTGCCGAGCACGCCGACGTTATGAAGGAAAATCGCGATGACCGCGGGAAACGGTCCCAAGCCGACCGCGACGACGAACAAGAGGCCGAAGACGATTTCCGGAACGGATCGCAGGAAGCTCAAAAACAAGCGGACGACGCCGCGAAGCCAGCCGGAGACGACGTTGCCCGCCGCGAGAAAGCTCAGCGGCACCGCGAAGACCAGCGCGAAGAACGTAGACAAAAAAGCGATCTCCACGGTGACGAGCGATTCCCGGACCGCCTCCGGCAGCACGCTCCAATCCGGCGGAAGCCAATCGTTGCGAATGAACGAAACGATGTTCTCCGCGGAAAGGAGCCGGGCCGGGTCAAGCCCGAGATCGCTCCAGCTGACGGCGACGACGCCGAGGATCAGCAGAGCGATGATGATGATGCTTCGCGTAAGCCATAGCATGTCGCCGCGCCTCCGTTATTCGAGTCGTCCTTCTTTCTCGGCTACGGTGCGGATCGACTCGTAGTCGGCGTCGGTCGTCGGCGCGAAGCCGGAAATGCCGAAGCCCGACAAAATCGTTTCATCTGTAATGGAAACGAACGTATCCTGCAGCAGCTTGATCAGCTCCGGATCGGTGCCCTTTTTGACCGCCCAAGGATACTGGAACAGAGGCTCCGACCGCCAGATGACCTTAAGCTGGCTGCCGTCGATCGTGCCTTGCTCGACCAAGTTTTCATAGATCGCGCTGTCGATCGCGCCCGCGTCCACCTGCTTATTCTGCACCGCAAGCGCGGTGACGTCGTGCGAACCCGTGTAACGGACTTCCTTCAGCTTCGATTCCGTTTCGGAAACGAGCACGCCGCGCGCCTTCAGTTCGACGCCCGGAACGAGCGAGCCGGACGTGGAGTTCGGGTCGCCGAACGCGAACGTGACCGCCGACGGGTCGGCGAACAGCTCGTCCAACGAATTCCAAGGGTGATCTTTATGAGTAATAATATAGGAAAAGTACGTCGGTTTATCCTCGACGAGCTGAACGACGATCGCTTCCGCGCCGCTTTTGTGATTTGCGATAACGTACGTGAGCGGCCCGAAGAACGCCATGTCGACTTGGCCGAAGTTCATCGCCTCGACGACGCCGTTGTAATCGGGGTAATCTTGAATCGTCACTTCGCGGCCCAGCGCATCGGACAAAATCGTCTGCAGCTTATTCATCGCTTCACCGAGCTGCCCTTCGGTTTGCACCGGAATGACTGCGATTTGGAACGGCTCGCTTGCCGCCGGTCGGCCGCAGCCGACGGCTGCGAACAGCAGCATCGCCGCCGCCGCTGCCAAAATGATGCGTTTCGCTTTTTTCATGTTGCCCTCTCTCCACCCTCATGAATTTCCTAATATTCAACACTTGATTGAAAATAATTCAACGATAAATGTAACAAACCCCCTTCCTGGTTGTAAAGAAGGGGGCGGAAAAAATCTATGGATATATAGCGGCCGCGGCGTCGAGGAACATGCGGACGAGCGGATCGCGCTCTCGCCCCGCCTCGAAGGCGGCGTAAAAGCGCCGGTCGGTCGGCAGCTCGGCGACGACCGTCACGCTGCGAGGCAGCGCGAGCGCCCAGCGGGATACGGCGGTGACGCCGATGCCGGCTTCGGCGAGCGCCATCGCCGACTCGGTCGAAGACGATACGGCGGCGACCTTCAAATCGGAGACGGAAATGCCGTGCCGCTCCAGCGCTTGCTCCAGCGCTTGGCGCGTACCGGAACCGGGCTCCCGGAGAATGAACGGCAGGCCGACCCAATCGCGAAGCGAAGCCGAGCCGGGAGCGCCGCGCCGCGCGGCTACCGGCTCCGCGGCGACGATCGCGAGCGTATCCGATGCGACGGTGACGTACTGCAGCGCGGGGGAGGGCGGCCGAGAGCCGACGAACGCGACGTCGATCTGCCGCGATTCCAAGCGATGAAGCACCGCTTCGGAGCCGTCTTCGACGACCGATAGCTCGACGTGCGGGTGAAGCTCGACGAGCCGCTTCATGATCGGCGGCAGCAAATACGAGGCAGGCACGGTAGAGGCCCCGATGCGAAGCTTCCCCGCCGGCGACCCCGCGAGCGAACGGCATTCGCTGACGAGCGCGTCCCAGTCCTTCAGCAGCTTCTTCCCGCGCTCGTAGACGAGGCGGCCGACGGCGGTCGGTTCCACGCTGCCGGACCTGCGGAAGAGCGGCGCCCCCACTTCCTCCTCCAGCGCCTTGATTTGCTTGCTCAGCGCCGACGTCGTCAGACCGAGCGCCGCCGCCGCTTCCGTAAAGCTGCGCCGGTCCACGATTCTCACGAACGATTGCAATCTTCTCAGCTGCATGGTTGCCACCCGTTTCCTATTAATTCGGTTCGTTCCACTCCAATGAGTATACCTCGTTTCGAAAGCGCCGTGCCATTGCGTGTGATCTATTAATTTTACAAATGTAAAGAATTTGTAAAGTAGATTATGGTACACTGGTGAACGGTGGTTAAATACATATTTTTCCCAGAGGAGCGGATGCAATGCGCAAATCAGTGTGGAAACAAGGAATGCTCGCCGCGACGGTAGCCTTCAACGTGTTGGGGGCGCCGGCATGGGCTCAGGCGGCCGAAGGCGACGCGATCGTGAAGCTGCGGGTGCTCGAGACGACCGACCTGCATGTCAACATGGTCAATTACGACTACTTCGCGGACAAGCCTACGGACGAATACGGGTTTGCCAAAACGGCGACATTGATCCGCAAGGCGCGAGAAGAAGCGAAAAACAGTCTGTTGTTCGACAACGGCGACTTGATTCAGGGCAATCCGCTCGGGGACTACGTCGCGAAGGTCGATCCGCTCGAAGAAGGCGAGACGCATCCCGTATATAAAGCTATGAATCTCTTCGATTACGACGCCGGCAACATCGGTAACCACGAATTCAATTTCGGACTCGATTTCCTGCAGAAGTCTCTGGCAGGCTCCGAATTCCCGTACGTCAACGCGAACGTTTACGTCGACGACGGCGACGACGACGAGTCGAACGACAAGCACTACTTTACGCCTTATCTAATATTGGACCGCGAGGTCGTCGACGAATCCGGCGCAACGCACACGCTGAAGGTCGGCGTCATCGGCTTCGTTCCGCCTCAAATCATGGCGTGGGACAAGGCGCATTTGGAAGGCAAAGTGGTCGCGAAAGACATCATCGACACGGCGAAGGCGCTCGTGCCGAAAATGAAAGCGGGAGGCGCCGACATCGTCATCGCGATCCCGCACTCCGGCTTCGAAACGGTGCCGCAATCCGAAAACATGGAGAACGCGACGTATTACTTAAGCGAGGTGCCGGACATCGACGTCATCCTGTTCGGGCATTCGCACCGGAACTTTCCGGATCCGGCATTCGAAGGCGTCCCCGGCGTCGATCTCGAGAAGGGGACGATCAACGGAGTGGCGGCGGCGATGCCGGGCTTCTGGGGCAACCGCCTAGGCGTCGTCGATTTGGAGCTGCAGCTCGCGGACGGCAAGTGGTCCGTCGTAGAGACGAAGGTAGAGCTGCGCAACATTTACGACGCCGCGACGAAGACGCCGCTCGTGGAGGCCGATCAGGCCGTGATCGAAGCGGTGTACGAAGAGCACCAAGATACGATCGAGTACGTGCGGGGTCCGGTCGGCGAAACGACCGCGCCGATCAACAGCTTTTTCGCGCTGCTGCAAGACGACCCGTCGATCCAAATCGTGAACGACGCGCAAACCGCGTATATCGCAAAGGCGCTGCAGGGCACGGAATACGAAGGGCTCCCGGTACTGTCCGCGGGTGCGCCGTTCAAGGCGGGCGGCCGCCAAGGCCCGACGTATTACACGAACATTCCGGCGGGCTCGCTCGCGATTAAGAACGTGGCCGACCTCTACCTGTACTCGAACACGGTACACGCGGTGCTGCTCACCGGCGCCGAAGTGAAAGAATGGCTCGAATGGTCGGCCGGGCAATTCAATACGATCGACCCGAAGTCGGCGGCGCCCCAGCCGCTCGTCAACGCAGCGTTCCCGACGTACAACTTCGACGTCATCGACGGGGTCACGTACGAAATCGACGTTACGAAGCCGCCGCGCTACGACGCGAGCGGGAAAGAAATCATCAACCCCGATTCGAACCGCATCGTAAACTTGCAGTATAACGGCAAGCCGATCGATCCGGAGCAGAAGTTCGTTGTGGCGACGAACAATTACCGAGCTTCGTCCAGCGCGCTCGCGAACCCGGGGGGCGATCGCATCATCGTGAAGGCGCCGGACGAGAACCGTCAAGCGGTCATCGACTACATTCGCGACAACGGCACGATCAATCCGTCCGCTGACGGCAATTGGAAGCTGGCGAACACGCTCGGTCGCGCGAACGTGACGTTCTTGACGTCGCCGGACGCGGCTGCGTTCGCGGCTTCGATGGATACGCTCGAATACGTCGGCGCTACGGCGGACGGATACGCGGAGTACCGCATCGTTCAGTCGTCGACCGGCGATACGGCGCCGTCCGCGCCGAAGCCGGAGACGGTCGAGCCGGCGCAGCAATCGATCTACATCGTCAAGCCGGGCGACAACTTGTCCAAAATCGCCAAACTCTACGGCGTCACCTGGCAGCAGCTCGCCAAGCACAACAAGCTCAAAAATCCGAACTTGATTTACCCGAACCAGCGCATCGCGATTCCTTCCAAGTAACGAACCGCGACATCGCCCGAGGCATCCGCCTCGGGCGTTTTTCTTTTTATGCGGGAGGATGCATGAATCGGCGGACCGATGCAAAAAATACCACGCGAGGAAATCGGTGCGAGGGGTGCCATATGGGGGAAGAACGCGAAAGGAGAACGGGGAACCGCCGCGTCATAGCCAATTTGAACATGTTCGGAACGACGCAGCTCCATTTTCGCAACCCTGGGGTCGTGGCGTGGTGGTCCGCGGCGTTTCCCGGCGCGGGGCATATTTTGCTTCAAAAATATTTCCGTGGCTTCTTATTATTTATTTGGGAAATGGTCGTCAACTCGCGTTCGAACTTAAATTTGTCCATGGTCTATTCGTTCAACGGGAAATTCGAGCTGGCGAAGGAAGTGCTGGATCTCCGGTGGATGGCGCTGTATGCCCCGGTTTATTTATTCGCCATCTACGACAGTTACCGCACCTGCGTCGACATGAACAAAATGACGTTCCTCGCGCGCCACGAGAAAGCGCCGCTTCGCGCGTTCCTGATCGGGCCGTTCGAGATCAATTATTTGGACAAGCGAAAGCCGTGGATCGCGCTCGTTTGGTCTTTGCTCGCCCCAGGCATGGGACAGCTGTATGCGCACCGCATCGTGAACGCGCTGTTCGCGACCGTGACTTGGATTGTGTTCGTGTACTATTCCAATGCGTACGTGGCTTTGTACTATACGCTGATCGGACAGTTCGAGCAAGCGGGGGCCGTCCTCGACTGGGAGTGGTTCATGTTCATCCCATCCACCTACTTTTTTACCGCATACGACGCTTATGTCAACACGGTGGAATCGAATACGCTGTTCGATATGGAAATGAGAAATTATTTGCGCGATGCGTACGGGAACGCGTCGGCGCTGCCGTCTCTGAAGCCGTAGGAAACGAGGGGTCGTTTTGCACGTTATCGCACAATTCGACTTATCCAGTTACGTAGAAATCGCGATCGCCGAATTGGAAAAGCAAGGCATCCGCCGCCGGCAGCTCGTCGCCGTGCCTTTGGAGACGAGGCCGCCGCGCAGACGGATGATCGATACGATCCACCGATCCGACGGCGAATCGCTCATCGACGTCGGCATGGCGCTCGGGACGGCGGTCTCCGTCGTTACCGCATCGGTCGGGATGACGCTCGAATGGGGTCCGATCGTGTGGGGACTGATCGGAGCCGCGGGCGGGTTCGGCATCGGCCTAATATTCGATATATTGCAATCTCGGCGAAGGCGGCGGCGGCAGAAATATCGGCGCATCGGCGAAGTCGTCATTATCGTCGATTGCGACGAACTGCAGGCCGAGCGCGTCGCCGACACGATGTGGCGCCACCAAGCGCTGGGCGTCGCCATCATTCCGGAGTGATCGAGAACACAATAAGCATAGCAGGAGGGAATAGGCGTGAGCGATAGAGCATGTCCCGTTTTGGCCGTCGTCGTGCCTTGTTACAACGAGGAAGACGTGCTGCCGGAAACGATTCGCCGCATACGTCAGCAGCTGGATCGCTTGATGCAAGCGAAGAAAATCGACGAGAACAGCTTTATGCTGCTTGTGGACGACGGAAGCGGGGACAATACGTGGCCGATCATCGCCGCATACCACGAACGCGACGCGGCGGTGCGCGGCATCAAGCTGACGCGCAACGTCGGCCATCAGCATGCGCTGCTGTCGGGGTTGATGTACGCGAAGCAGGCGGCCGACTGCGTCATTTCGATCGATGCGGATTTGCAGGACGACGTCGAAGCGTTCGGCGAATTTATCGACCGGTTCCAGGAAGGCTGCGATATCGTATACGGCGTGCGGGCGGACCGGAAGGAAGACACGTGGTTTAAGAAAGGGACCGCGCTGGCGTTTTACCGATTGATGCGCAAAATGGGAACGCCGGTCATTTACAACCACGCGGATTACCGGCTCATGAGCGCGCGGGCGCTGGAGCAGCTCGCAAGCTACCGCGAATCGAATTTGTTTTTGCGCGGGTTGATCCCGCAGCTGGGCCTTCGCTCATCGGTCGTGTACTACCATCGGTATGCACGGTTCGCAGGCGAATCGAAATACCCGCTGCGCAAAATGCTCTCGTTCGCTTGGAACGGCATCACCTCGCTCAGCGTCGCGCCGATTCGGCTCGTGCTATCGCTCGGACTCGCGCTGTTCGGCTTCAGCATCGCGGCGTCCGCGTACGCGCTCGTTTCGCACGGGCGGGGAGCCGCGGTGCCGGGGTGGACGTCGATCATGCTCACCTGCTCGCTGCTCGGCGGCATTCAGTTGATCAGCTTGGGCGTCGTCGGCGAATACGTGGGGAAAGTGTACAAAGAAACGAAGCGGCGGCCTCCCTACTTTATCGAGACGACCGCGGACGAACAAACGCCGCGGGCCGCCGTCCGCGCGTATCCGGCGCTCGAGGACGATCGCCGTTCCGCGGAATTGCTGCAATGATTTCAATTCGCCGTAGTCCCGACGCCTCCGATCGGCTACAATGGAAGGAGACGACATGGGACGGCGAGGTGGGAACGATGTTTTTGGCGATCCGAATCGACAAGAAGGCAGTATGGGTCCTCATGGGCTTGTATACTGCCTTTTTGCTTTATATGATGCTGTTCGGCTTCGATCGTACCGTGTACGGGAAGGAGGAGCTGGCTTTGCGGCTGAATCTCGTTCCATTCACGACGATTCACCGGTACGTGTTCCATGCGGATGCGTTCACGCTCGGAACATGGGCCGTCAACTTATTCGGCAATATCGGCGTGTTCGTGCCGTACGGCCTGTTGCTGCCGATGCTGTGGAACCGGTGCCGCTCGTTCCACGGTATGCTGGGGACGTTCCTGTCCGGTTTGTTCGTCGCCGAGCTGCTCCAATTGCTGCTTCGCGTCGGCAGCTTCGACGTGGACGATTTTTTGCTGAACGCGATCGGAGCTTGCATCGGGTATGCCGTATATAGAACACTGCGCGGCAGGAACCAAAACAAAAAGACCGGCTGAACCGGTCTTTCGGGTCGCGGTGTCGGGCTTACAGCATCGGACGAAGGAACATCATGGCGAACAGCAGCACGCCAAGGATGGATGCGGCGGACATGAAGCGATTCAGCTTAGCGAGCAGGGCGGATTCCGCGGCGGGAACCGGATTCGCGTCCGCTTCCGGCGTCGAGGCGATCCATTCGTTCAATTTTTTGCCGAGCGGGGCGGCGAAGCCAATGACGATGATTTGGATGACGACGTACAGTCCGATGGAAATGATGATCCAAGGCTCGGAGAACGAGTAGCCCGTGACGGCGACGAGGATCAGGCCGGAGAGAACGGCCAGCGTGCCGCCGATTTTCGGGAACATTTCCAGCAGGTGGACGTATTTCAACGAGTGGCGAAGCTCGCCGACCGATTGGTTGGCGCGGAGCAGCACATGCGAAAAGTACGTCGGGCCTACGCCGATAATTGCGGTTAACACATGAAATAAGAGCAGCCACCGAACCCAATCCATGACATCCCGTCCTTTTCTTTTATCCTTGTTTTCCTGATCATATTAACATGGTAAATTATGTGTGGAAACGTAGTTATAGGACTTTTGAAATATTTATTTTTTTATGGAGGGGACGAATATGCCGGTACCGACGCAGCCGCGGTTCGCCCCATATGGGGAGCAGGCCGTCGTCCTGACGTTCGGGGACGCGTTCGAACCGGAGGCGCATCGGGGCGTCGTTCAGGCGGCCAACGGCCTGGCACTGCGACCGTTCCCGGGATATCGGGAGGCGGTGCCTACCTACACAACGATATGCGTCTTCTACGATGTGATCGAGGTACTCGAAGCGCTGGCGGCATCGGGGATGCGAAATGCCGGCGCCGCGGCCGCGTACGATGCCGTGTGCGGATGGATCCGGGAGCGGATCGTGGAGAGCGGGGAGGCAAGCGGAGTAGGGAAAACGGTGCGAATTCCGGTCTGCTACTGCGCCGTCTGCGGGCCGGACTTGCCCGCCGTTGCGGAGGCTGCCGGATTGGCGCCCCAGGAGGCGGCGGCGCTGCACAGCAAGGCTCGATATACGGTAGCGATGATCGGCTTTCTGCCGGGGTTTCCCTATTTGACCGGGCTGCCGTCGGCGCTGTCCGTGCCGAGGCTCGATACGCCGCGGGCGCTCGTACCGCGCGGCAGCGTGGCGATCGCCGGCGGGCAGAGCGGCATTTACCCGGCGGACAGCCCGGGCGGCTGGCGGCTCATCGGCAGGACGCTCCTTCCGCTGTTCCGGACGGACCGCGATCCTCCGAGCTTGCTGGAGATCGGGGACGCGGTGCGGTTCGAGCCGGTCGATCATGCGGAAGCGGAAGGAGCGGCAACGAGATGAGCCTGGTGGTGCAAAGTCCCGGTCTGTTCACGACCGTGCAGGACGCCGGACGCTTCGGGTGGCGTCGGTTCGGCGTCGTCGTCGGCGGTCCGATGGACGCCGATTCGTTCGCGGCCGCCAACGCGCTGGTCGGCAACGTTCCTGGCGCGGCCGCCTTGGAGATGACGCTGGCCGGCGGCACGTTCGCGCTCGAAGCGGATGCGCTCATCGCCGTCTGCGGCGCGGATATGGCGCCGACGGTCGACGGCGCGCCGCTGCCGATGTGGCGCCCCGTCCGCGTGCCGGCCGGCGCGACGATCCGGTTCGGCGCTGCGGCGCGCGGGCGGTACGCCTATTTGGCGGCGGCCGGCGGCATCCGCGTGCCCGAAGTGCTGGGCAGCCGCTCCGCTTCGACGCGCGGCCCGTTCCCGGGGCTTGCCGGCAGAATTCTGCAAGCCGGCGACGCACTGCCGATCGAGCCGCATCCCCCGCTGCGAGGCGGGGCGACGGCCGCGGATCGGCCGTACCGGGCGCCTCGCTGGCTGCTGGGCGAGGGGTGGCGGTTCGCCGCGCCCGACGCGGTCGGCGAGCGGGTCGTGCGCGCGCTTCGCGGCCGCGAATGGGACCGATTCGACGCCGAGACGCGGCGCCGCATCGAGACCGGCGACTGGACGTTCGTCGTTCGGGCGGAATCCGACCGGATGGGCTACCGGCTCGATCCGGATCGGGCGCCGACGGCCGCCCGCGCGAACATGCTCTCGGAAGCGGTCGCGCCCGGGACGATTCAAGTGCCGCCGGACGGCAGGCCGATCGCCCTCATGGCCGACAGCCAAACGACCGGCGGCTACCCGCGCCTGCTGCAGGTGTGCGCCGTCGATCTCGGCTTGCTGGCGCAAACTCGCCCGGGCGGCGTCGTCCGCGTGCGGCTGATCGAGCATGAACAAGCCGTCGAGCTGTGGCTGGACCGCGCCCGACAATGGCGCTGGCTGCGGGAGCGGCTGCGCTGGACGACTTGGAACGAGGAGGAATGAAGAACGTTGAAGACGACGATCGATCTCAACTGCGATATGGGAGAAGGATTCGGCGCCTACTCGTTCGGGAACGACGAGGCGCTGCTGCGCTGGATTAGCTCGGCGAACGTCGCCTGCGGCTTTCACGCCGGCGACCCGAGCGTCATGCGCCGCACGGTAAAGCTGTGCTTGGAGCGCGGCGTGCGCATCGGCGCGCATCCCGGCTTGCCCGACCGGCAAGGCTTCGGGCGGCGGACGATGGCGCTGACCGCGGAGGAGACGTTCGATATAACGTTATACCAAATCGGCGCGCTGCAGGCGATCGCGAAGGCGGAGGGCGGAACGGTCGTCCAAGTGAAGCCGCACGGCGCGCTGTACCATATGGCCGAGGAGGACGAAGCGATCGCGAAAGCCATCGCCGAAGCGACGAGGGCGGCGGGCGAAACGCTCGCCCTCGTCGGGCTGTCCGGCGGCCGGCTCGTCGCGACGGGCCGATCGCTCGGCTTGCGCGTGCGCGAGGAAGCGTTCGCCGATCGCGCGTACGCAGCCGGCGGCGGTCTAGCACCGCGCTCCCTCCCCGGCGCGGTGCTGGCCGATCCGACCGCTGCCGCGGCGCAAGCGCTGCGCCTCGCGCAGAGCGGCGTCGTGGCGACGTTAGGCGGCGCGGAAGCGTCCGTGAATGCGGATACGATCTGCATTCATGGGGACGGACCGCATGCGGCGCTGCACGCCGAGGCGATCTACAAGGCGTTGACGTCCGCAGGCATTCGGATCGGAGGCGGCGGACATGATGAATGAAGAACGTCGTTTGGCGCTAGCGAAGCGCGTTGCCGTGGAAGCGGCGCAGGCCGCAGGACGGCATGCGAAAAGCCGTTTTGCATCCGAGTACGCCGTTGCCGAAAAAGGCGACCACGGCGACTTGGTTACCGATGTAGATATCGAATCCGAGCGCATCATCCTTGATGCGATCCGCGCGGAGTTCCCGGACGATGAGATCCGCAGCGAGGAATCGGGTTGGAGCGGCGTTCAGGGCGATTGGCTGTGGCTCGTCGACCCGCTGGACGGTACGAACAATTTCGCTATTGGATTACCGGCTTTCGGCGTAGCAATCACGCTCCTGCACCGCCGACGGCCTGTGCTCGGCGTCGTTCACGAATCGATGACCGACCGCACGTATTGCGCCGTCGAAGGGCAAGGGGCGGAATGCAACGGAATGCCGTTCATCATCGGCGAGGAACGCGCCGGCAAGCCGCTGCTGCGCCGAACAGTCGGATGGATCCAAGGTCACCAGGTACAGAAGGATCCCGAGGCAATGCGGCTGAAGTCACTTCTCGATGAAAGCTGCAAACGCTCGCTCCGCTTATGGGCGCCCGCGTTGTTGTGGACAATGCTCGCTCGCGGGCAGCTCGACGGCATCGTGCTGTACGATTCGGAAGGCGACGACTTGTACGCGGGCGTATTGATCGCGAAGGAAGCCGGCGCGAGCGTCGTTCGGTTCGACGGCTCTCCGTTCGATGGGATGGACGACCATCCGTTCCTTGTCGCCGGGCGAGGCGACGGGCTGCGACAGCTGCTCGAACTTGTACGCCGAAGCGAAGGCGCGTAACTCGCACCCCGAAGCTTTCCCATATTCCGCATAAAACGGTTCCCCTCGCAGAACGCTAAACCGTACCCGTGGGAGAAAGACGGACACGGCGAAGTACGAACGCGAAGGAGGGAACGCCATGACGTCGAACACGTCCGAATTCGTGCGGAAGGTGCACGAGACGCAAGTGAAGGACGAGTTAAATCGTAAACGGCAGGGAGCCGGCCATCCGGACGAAAAGCTGCCGAACCATCAGCATCGCAAAGGCAGAGGCGACTAAGCCTTTGCCCCGACGCCCCGTCTTGTTCCGGCCCGACACGGTCCGCGACGAGGCGGGGTTTTTCGTTAACCGGCGGCGCGGATCGCTTCCGAGAGACGGTTTTTAATGAATTGGATTTTCTTCCGGGCGAAAAATTGAAGCGGCGCTCCCGACAAATCCTTAGGCTTGATCGCAGCGTCGGTCTCGTTGTCGATGATTAGCACCGTACCGTTCGGATAAAACCGAAACGTGTAGTCGTACCCGCGTTCGATAAAACGAAAAATTTGCAATTGGTTTGTCATAGGAACACCGCCTTATGGGAACGTTTGTTTGTGTTTATTATAGCAAACGTTTGTTCGGTTGTGAAGAGAAAATTTCCAATTTTGAGGAGGCGTGTTCCGAAGCAGGAATTTTTCGGGTTCCGTTCGAATACATAAAGGGAATCACTTATAAAGGCGGAGACTTCGGAATGATAAGCAGTGTATTTGTACGTTCGGTATGGGACTGGACGAAAACGGGCGTCGTCGCGGTAACGGCGGCCGTATTGATAAACTCGTATGTGCTTCAGGCGTTCCAGGTGAAGGGCGAGTCGATGCTTCCCACCCTGCATAATGCCGATTCCACGTTCGCCCTCAAAATTCAATCTTCCTATGATTATGGAGATATCGTCATCATTGACAGCCGCATCGGGCAGCCCCGGGATTGGCTCGACCCGGTGCTCGAGCACCCGCTCGTCGCCAAACTGCTTGGATCGGAAGCCGAATATTTGTGGGTCAAACGCGTCATCGGCAAGCCGGGCGACATGCTCGAGTTTCGGGACGGTCAAGTCATCCGCAACGGCGTTGCGATCGACGAGCCGTACGTGCTCGAACCGATGCAGGCAGCGCCGGACCCGGTCATCGTTCCCGAAGGGAAGCTGTTCGTAATGGGCGATAATCGAAACAACAGCTTGGACAGCCGCGTCATCGGGCCCGTACCGGTGTCGAACGTCATCGGTAAAGTCATTTTCTCGTATTGAATCCGACACCCATCAAGGAGACGCATCCGTGGACTTATACTTCAACGATACGCTGCGGCGCAAAGCCGAAAACTGGCTGCCGGAGCGGACGATCACCCAACTTGCGGAAGCGCTGCGCCTAGGCGAAACGACGAGCGAAGAGCTCGTCCTCATGTATATCTATCGCATCTGGATTCACGACCGCGCCGGCGCCGGCTTGAACTCCGTTCTGGAAATCAATCCTGACGCCATGCGCATCGCCCGGCAAAAAGACGAGGAACGCCGCCGCGGTCTCGCCGCAAACCCGCTTCATGGCATTCCCGTGCTGCTGAAGGACAACATCGACACGGCGGACAGAATGCATACGAGCGCAGGCTCCATCGCGCTCGCCGATTCGTTCGCGGACGAAGACGCCTTCGTCGCGGCCAAGCTGCGAAAGGCAGGGGCGATTTTGCTCGGCAAAACGAACATGACCGAATGGGCGAATTTCATGGCCGAGAACATGCCGTCCGGATACAGCTCCCGCGGGGGGCAAGTGCTGAATCCGTATCACCCGGGAACGGCGTTCGTGGGCGGCTCCAGCTCCGGATCGGGCGCGGCCGTCGCGGCGAACTTGGCAGCCGCGGCCATCGGCACCGAAACGTCCGGCTCGATCATATCGCCGGCCAGCCAGCATAACGCCGTCGGCATCAAGCCGACCGTCGGACTCGTCTCTCGCAGCGGCATCATTCCGATCTCGCCAAGTCAGGATACCGCGGGGCCGATCGCCCGGACGGTCGCGGACGCCGCGCTCGTCCTGACGGCGATCGCCGGCTTCGATCCTTCGGACGCCGCGACCAACGTAATAGCGGGGGCTGCGGCGATCGAATATACATCGTTCCTGGACAAGAACGGTCTGCAAGGCGCCCGCATCGGCGTGCCGCGCGGTTACTACAAGGAACTGCCGGAACCATCGGCGAGTTGCATAGACGAAGCGATCGACGCGCTTCGGCGGGCGGGGGCGGAAGTCGTTGATCCGGTGTCGATCCCGTCCGAAAACGATCCGTGGGATTACATCGTACTGAAGTACGAATTCAAACCTGCGCTTAACGCTTACTTAAGCCGCTTGGGACCGCATGTTCCGGTACATTCGCTGCGGGACGTCATTCGCTTCAACGAAGCGCATGCGGACGTCGCGCTTAAATACGGCCAGTCCGTGCTGCAGGAGTCGGAGGCGACGACCGGCGCCCTTGGGGAAGCCGAATATATTGAAGCGAGGCGCTCCGACCTCGAACGTTCCCGAACGCACGGCATCGACGCCGCATTGCGGGAGCATCGGCTGGATGCGCTCGTCTTCCCCAACAACTGGGGCTGCGGCATCGCGTGCAAAGCCGGCTATCCGCTCATCACCGTGCCTGCCGGGTTCGCCGAACGCGAGCCGGTCGGATTGACGTTCGTTGCGGGCGCCTTCTCGGAACCGCTGCTGATTCGACTCGCATACGCGTTCGAACAAGCGACGAAACATCGGCGCGCCCCCGATTTAACTTCGAACTCGGTTTTGCTATCATAATGTATGAAATGCTCCAGAGTATGCGGCACATCCGAATGTCGAAATCGTCGCCTTCGTCGATCCGGCCGCCGAACGAGCCCAGAAGCTCGCGGACAAATACGGCGGCAAAGAGTACACCGACCATCGAACGATGCTCGCAGCCGAAAAGCCTGACGCGGTAAGCGTATGCACGCCGAACGCGTTTCACGCGCCGATTTCGATTGATGCGGCGAACGCGGGCGCGCACGTGCTTTGCGAGAAGCCGAGGCCGTCTCCGCGGAGGAAGCGCAGCGCATGATTGAAGCGGCTCGCGGCAACGGCGTCTATCTCATGATCGGTCATAACCAGAGGTACATGCGTTCCGCACCTCCTTCGGCCATCCCGGACCGAAAAATTGGAGCGTCGAAGGAAAAGAGGGATGGTTTTTCCAAAAGCACAAGTCGTTCGTCGGCACGCTCCACAAGGAAAATACGGACGTTGACGATAACGCGACCTGCATTTTGCGTATGAAAAGCGGCGCGATCGGCTCCCTAGTCGCGTCCTGGACGTATTACCGCGGCGAGGACAATAGCACGGTGCTCTGGTGCGCGAATGGCGTCATGAAAATCGGCACGCATCCGGAGGATCAAGTCATCGTCGAGCTCCGGGACGGGGCGGTGGAAAAGTACAACGTCGGCGGCATTTCGACGAACGAGAAGCAACTGACGAGCGGCGTCATCGACGCGTTCATCGAATCCATCGTGACGAGCACGCCACCGTCGATCTCGGGCGAGGAAGGCGCAAAGTCGCTCGGCGTCATCCTAGCGGCAATGGAGTCGCAAGCGAAGGGCGCGATCGTGAAAGTGAACTAATCGAAACGTTATCGCTTGAGCAGGCAGCCAAGCTCTCCACCCCGGAACTTCGGGGACGGGGAGCTTTTTTCGTATTGGGCGTCGCGTTGCGTCTGTCCAAAAATGTCCAATGCAAGATGCTCCGATTCAACAAAGGAACAAGATAGTTAGCCGGGGGTGAGGAGGACAGCATCGAGATGGACAATTAGGGCCAGGAACTCGATCAACTGAAAGGCGGCCGCGAAGTGCATGGCATCGGTTTGATGAAAATGACCGCGGGGCCCGGACAACTGCGGTTCTCCGAATTGAGCGCGGCATTGCGTTTGTCCAAAAATGTCCAAGACCCGGTGGCCAGTCTCAAGAAAGGAACCAGATAGTTAGCCGGGGGAGGGTGGGACAGCACCGAGATGGACAATTAGGGCCGGGAACTCGATCAACTGAAAGTCGGACGCGAAGCACATCGCATCGGGTTTGATGAAAATGACCGCGGGACCCGGACAACGGCAGTTCTCCGAATTGAGCGCGGCAATCCGCTTGTCCAAAAATGTCCAAGACCCGGTGGCCAGTCTCAAGAAAGGAACAAGATAGTTAGCCGGGGGAGAGGAGGACAGCTCGGGACAATTAGGGCCAGGAACTCGATCAACTGAAAGTCGGCGCCGCGAAGCGCACGGCATCGGGGGGGTGATGAAAATGACCGCGGGACCCGGACAACGGCGGTTCTCCGAATTGAGCGCGGCAATGCGTTTGTCCAAAAATGTCCAAGACCCGGTGGCCAGTCTCAAGAAAGGAACCAGATAGTTAGCCGGGGGAGGGTGGGACAGCACCGAGATGGACAATTAGGGCCGGGAACTCGATCAACTGAAAGGCGGACGTGAAGCACATCGCATCGGGTTTGATGAACATGACCGCGGGGCCCGGACAACGGTGGATCTCCGAATTGAGCGCGGCGTTGCGTTTGTCCAAAAATGTCCAAGGCTCGGTGGCCAGTCTCAAGAAAGGGAACAAGATAGTTAGCCGGGGAGAGGAGGACAGCATCGAGATGAACAATTAGGGCCAGGAACTCGATCAACTGAAAGGCGGCCGCACAGCGCATCGCATCGGGTTTGATGAAAATGACAGCGGGGCTCGGACAACGGCGGTTCTCCATATTGAGCGCGGCAATCCGCTTGTCCAAAAATGTCCAAGGCTCGGTGGCCAGTCTCAAGAAAGGAACAAGATAGTTAGCCGGGGGAGGGAGAGACAGCACCGAGATAGACAATTAGGGCCGGGAACTCGATCAACTGAAAGGCGGTCGCGCAGCGCTTAGCATCGGGTTTAATGAAAATGACCGCGGGGCTCGGACAACGGTGGATCTCCGAATTGAGCGCGGCAATGCGTTTGTCCAAAAATGTCCAAGGCTCGGTGGCCAGTCTCAAGAAAGGAACAAGATAGTATTTCCGGGAAGGGGGAATGAGTCAAAAAGAACAATTGGGGAGCCGAATCAGAACAGCGACAGGGAGGGAATGGGAGAAGCGTGAAAGCGGGGAGCTAACGGACAATTGGTGAAGTAGGGAGCCGAAACAGGACAAACAACTGCTGAATGGGAAATTCGGTCGCATAAGCGAATGCAATAGGGATCTGGGGGCGTACAGCAGTTGGAGGGGGGAGGGGATTATTGGGACCTACTTGCGAGGAGCGGGCTGGTACGCAAAAAGAAGTCGCTAGAGCGAGGAGGGGGATGGCGTAATTCGGGAGGACGACACAAGCGGACAACACGTTTGCGAATACAACATTATTATGGAGGGGTAAATGATGCCGCGCATTCAATGGACATATCCAACGCATCCATACGATCTATCCAGAAAATTAAAAGTGGAAGACTACCTGCTGCCGAAAACGAAACAGGAGCGCCGGGGCGCACTGAGACGGATGGAGCTCGAGTTGGACAAGGAGGCGTTGCTGTCTCCTCTGAAGAGGTATAAGTATAACTGGGATTTACGTAAAGTAGTTGCTTTGCTGCTGTCGGAGCAGGTCCGAATCGTCGCGACGGCGGGAGCGGATACCGGAAGGTATGTGCTTGCGCGGCGAAAGCCGAAGCCGGAGGAGCTCTGGCTTCCGGTTCCGGAGGCGGCTCGCCATGCGGGGTTGACGCCTGCCGCTCTCTATAAACGGATCCAACGCGGGAGCGTCGAGGCGCGTCGGGATCCGATGAGGGGGCTCTGCGTCGATGCGCTTCGGCTGCGGCCGCTTTGACGGAATCGCGTTTTTCGTGCATCATAGTAGATACTACTATGGGAATCGGGAGGGATTCGACGTGTTGGCGCAGGAAATGATCGAGGCGATGTCGAAACGCGGACTTCGCGTGACGGACCAGCGGAAAACGTTGGCGCGGCTGTTCGCGGAGGCTCCCGGTTACTTGTCGGCGAAGGACGTTTACGAAGCGATGGGCAAAGTGTACGGCGGCCTCAGCTTCGACACGGTGTATCGGAATTTGCGGGTGCTTCAAGAGATGGGCGTGCTGGAGCAGTTCGTCTTCGAGGACGGCGTAAAGTTTAAGGCGCACTGCCAGGAGCACGGGCATCACCACCACGCGATTTGCATGAACTGCGAGAAGACGTACGCAGTGCCGTTCTGCCCGCTCGACATTCAAGTCGATTTGCCCCAGGGCTTTCAGGTCGTAAAGCACAAATTCGAGCTGTTCGGGTATTGCGAGGCGTGCGGCGCCCAAGCGGAGACTGGAGGGGCCGGCGCGAAATGAAGCGTGTCGTGCAGGCGCCGATTCACGTGTACCGGAAATTGATTTCGCCGCTGTTTCCGCCGACGTGCCGGTTTTACCCGACGTGTTCGGCTTATGCGCTCGAGGCGATCGAGGTGCACGGGGCGGCGCGCGGGAGCTGGCTGGCGGCGAAACGGATCGCGCGCTGCCATCCCTTCCACCCCGGAGGGATCGATCCGGTGCCTCCGAGGCGGGGTGGCGGCAGCGCGACTTGACTTCCGCTCGGCGGAAAATTATAGTGGTGAATAAGTAGATACTTGTCGATTTCTATGAAGAGATGAGTACGGGAACGCGCGATTATCGCAGAGAGCCGGGGCAGGTGGAAGCCGGCATAATCGGAGCCCGGAAGATGGTCTCGGAGAATTGTCCGGCGAGCCGCGCAATCGAAGATGCGCGCGTGAGGCGGGCACGCAGTTCCGGCGTTAACGGAAGAGTCCCGCCGCGCCTACGGCAGCGGAGCGAGGACTCGGCAAGCCGATCCGGCGCGAGCCGGACGGGAACACGGGTGGTACCGCGTGAGCGAACAGAGCTCTCGTCCCTTGGAGGGGATGAGGGCTTTTTATTTTGGAATGGAGGCAGAAAAGGATGAGCGAAACACGGAACACATTTTACATTACGACGCCGATTTACTACCCGAGCGACAAGCTGCACATCGGGCATGCGTATTGCACGGTGGCGGCCGACGTCATGGCCCGGTACAAACGGCTGCGCGGATACGATGTCCGGTTTCTGACGGGCACCGACGAGCACGGCCAAAAAATCGAGCGGAAGGCAAAGGAAAAGGGCGTTACGCCGCAAGCGTATGTGGACCACATCGTCAGCGGCATCAAGGAGCTGTGGAGCAAGCTGCACATTACGCATGACGACTTCATTCGCACGACGGAAGAGCGCCATAAGCGGTCCGTCGAGCGCATTTTCCAGCAGCTGCTCGATCAAGGCGACATCTACCTCGGCACGTACGAAGGCTGGTACTGTACGCCGGACGAGGCGTTCTTCACGGAGCGTCAGCTCGTGGACGGCAAATGTCCGGACTGCGGTCGCGAAGTCGAGCTGGTGAAGGAAGAGTGTTATTTCTTCCGGATGAGCAAATACGCGGACCGGCTGGTCGAATATTACGAGCAGCACCCTGGATTCATCGAGCCCGAATCGCGCAAGAACGAGATGATCAATAATTTCATCAAGCCGGGTCTCGAGGATTTGGCGGTGTCGCGGACGACGTTCGATTGGGGCGTGAAAGTGCCGTCCGACCCGAAGCATGTCGTCTACGTGTGGATCGACGCGCTGTCGAACTACATTACGGCGCTCGGCTACGGCTCTGAAAACGATGAGCTGTATCAAAAATATTGGCCGGCGGACGTGCATCTCGTCGGGAAAGAAATCGTGCGCTTCCACGTTATTTACTGGCCGATCATGCTGATGGCGCTCGGCCTGCCGCTGCCGAAAAAGGTGTTCGGCCACGGCTGGTTCATAACGAAAGAAGGGAAAATGTCGAAGTCGAAAGGCAACGTTATCGATCCGGTCGTGCTCATCGACAAGTACGGCATCGATGCGCTGCGCTATTTCTTGCTGCGCGAAGTGCCGTTCGGGACGGACGGGACGTTCACGCCGGAAGGGTTCATCGAACGAATCAATTTCGATCTCGCGAACGACCTCGGCAACCTGCTGAACCGGACTGTCGTCATGATCGACAAATATTTCGGCGGCGCGATTCCCGCGTACGTGCCGAACGCGACGGAGTTCGACGCAACGCTTGTCGAAACGGCGACGTCGACGGTGCGCAAGGTGGAGGAGGCGATGGAGGACATGCAGTTCTCCGTCGCGTTGACTGCGATTTGGCAGCTCATTTCGCGCACGAACAAGTATATCGACGAAACGCAGCCGTGGAGCCTCGTGAAGGACGAAGGCAAGCGGGAGCAGCTCGGCTCGGTCATGTACCATCTGGCGGAGAGCTTGCGCATCGCCTCGGTGCTTCTCCGTCCGTTCCTGGTCAAGACGCCGGACGCGATCGAAGCGCAGCTCGGCTTCGCGGGCGCAGGCTTCGGTTGGGACAGCGCGCGCGAATTCGGCCTGCTCGCATCCGGCACGCGGGTGAGCAAGGCGGAGCCGATGTTCCCGCGACTCGACCCGGAAGCGGAGATCGCGTACATCCTGCAATCGATGAGCAAAGGCGCCGCCCCGGCGGAAGCGCCGCAGCCGGAGAAAAGCGCGGCAGCGCCAGAAGCCGCGGAGGGCGTCGCGCTCATCGGCATCGAGGACTTCGCGAAGGTGGAGCTGCGCGTCGCGGAAATCGTCGCCGCGGAGCCGGTGCCGAAGGCCGACAAGCTGCTCAAGCTGCAGCTCGACCTCGGCACGGAGCGCCGGCAGGTCGTCTCCGGCATCGCGATGCATTATAAGCCGGAGCAGCTCGTCGGCAAGAAAATCATCTGCGTTACGAACCTGAAGCCGGTGAAGCTGCGCGGCGAGTTGTCGCAAGGGATGATTCTCGCCGCTTCGGCCGGCGACAAGCTGACGCTGGCGACCGTCGAAGGCGATATCGCGAACGGCGCGAAGGTTAAATAGTAGAAATTACGATTAAATCGTTGACATGGATTCCGCACCCGCCGTATAATCTGTCTAGTAAATCGGAATATTTACGATTAATAGACGGAAATACGGAGGGTCTTTTTCCATGAACAAACGGTTTGCACCGATGTTGATCGGTTTGACGGCGGCGCTCGCGCTTGCGACCGGCTGCGCATCCCAAGGCGGAAGCGAAGCGCCGGAGGGCAAGGTGAGCGTCGTGACGTCGTTTTTCCCGCTGTACGATTTCGCGAAGACGATCGGCGGCGAACATGTGCATGTCGTCAACTTGATTCCGACCGGCGTCGAGCCGCATGACTGGACGCCGAAAAGCCAAGACATGGCGACGATTTCGAAGGCGCAAGTATTCGCATTCCAAGGCGCCGGCTTCGAAGGATGGACCGACGACGTGCTGGGCGGCATCGACGCGGACAAATTGGTCATCGTCGAAGCGAGCGAAGGCATATCCTTAATGGAAGCGTCGGCCGAGGAAGCGGAGCATGCGCACGAAGCCGAGGACGCGCATGCGGACGAAGCGCACGCGCATGAAACCGAGGACGCGCACGCGGAAGAGGCGCATGTCGAGGAAGGCCACGACCATGGCGCGTACGACCCGCATACGTGGCTTAGCCCGCGTTCGGCGCTGCAGATGGCGGAGAACGTGCTGGAAGGCCTGAAGCGGGCCGATCCGGCGCATGCGGCCGATTACGAAGCGAATTACGAAACGCTGAAAGCCGATTTGGAGGCGTTGGACGCCGCTTATATGGAGAAGCTGTCCGCCGTCTCGAACAAAGAGATGGTCGTGTCCCATCAAGCGTTCGGATATCTTGCGCGGGATTACGGCCTCGTCCAAATGCCGATCATGGGCATCTCTCCCGAAGGTGAGCCGACGGCGCAGGATTTGAAGGAAATCAGCGAGTTCGTGAAGGAGCACGGCGTGAAATACATTTTCACGGAAGAGCTCGTCTCGGACCGGCTGGCGAAAACGCTGGCGAGCGACCTCGGCGTCCAGACGCTGCCCCTCCATCCGTTGGAAGGGCTGACGGAAGCGGAAATGCAGGCGGGCGAGACATACGTTTCCTTAATGGAGAAAAACTTAGAGCAACTAGTGACGGCGCTGCAATAACGCAAGGAGGCGGAACGAATGACCGCTCAACAAGGTAACCGCGACGCGTCCGGGGATACGCCGGTCGTCAGCATCCGGAACCTCGGGTTTCGTTATGACGATAAAACCGTGATCGAGGATTTGAATTTCGATATTCATGCGCGCGACTTCGTCGGGCTGATCGGCTCGAACGGCGCGGGCAAAACGACGCTGCTGAAACTGCTCGTCGGCCTGTTGAAGCCGACGTCCGGCGAGCTGCAGCTGTTCGGCAAGCCGATCCGCTCGTTCGACGAATGGCACCGGATTGGCTACGTGCCGCAGAAGAACGCGCTCAACCCGCTGTTCCCGGCGACGGTCCGCGAGGTCGTCTTGTCGGGGCTTTACGGCAAGCGCAAGCTGTACCGCCGCGTTACGATGGCGGACCGCCAGCGGTGCGACGACGCGTTGTACGCGCTGCAAATCGCCGATCTCGCGGATCGGCGCATCGGGCAGCTGTCCGGAGGGCAGCAGCAGCGGGCGTTCCTCGCCCGGGCGCTGGCGAGCAATCCGGAGCTGCTCGTGCTCGACGAGCCGACGGTCGGCATCGACGCGGAGACGCAGCGCGCGTTCTTCTCGATGCTGCGCCACATGCATGCGCATCATCGCATTACGTTCCTCATGGTGTCTCACGATGTGGACATGATGCGCTCGTACCTCGGCGAGAGCCCGGTCGTGACGAACGGCAAGCTGAAATTTTTCGTGAAATCGATGGACAATACGGCGACGTGCGCCGAAACCGATTTGACGCATGCGTTGAAGGATTGGCCGGGGGCGGGCGAGCTCGTTCCCGCATACCAATAAGGAGGGCGGCGGAACGACGATGTGGGACATTTTCACGTTTCCGTTTTTCCAGCGCGCGCTCATCGGCGGCCTCTTGATCGGAGGCATGGCGCCGTTGCTCGGGGTGTTCCTCGTGCTGCGGCGCCTCTCCATGATCGGGGATACGATCGCGCACGTGTCGATCGCGGGCGTCGCGCTCGGCTTTTTGATCAACGTGTATCCGGTCGGCGTCGGCCTCGTGTTCGCGCTGTTGGCGGCGTTCGCGATCGAACGGCTCCGGAGCGCGTACCGGACCTACGCCGAGCTGTCGATCGCGATTATTATGTCCGGCGGCGTCGCGCTGGCGACGTTCCTGTTCACGGTCGGGGCGGGCTTTAATATGAACGTGACGAGCTTTTTCTTCGGGAGCATTTATTCGCTCAACATGGTCGATTTGTATACGATCGCGGCGGTGACGGTCATCGTTTGGAGCGTCGTCGCGACGTATGCGAAAGAGTATTTTTTGCTGACGTTCGACGAGGACGCGGCGAGCGTATCCGGGCTGCCGGTGCGGATGCTGAATCTGCTGCTGACGGTGCTGACGGCGCTCGTCATTTCGGTGGCGATCAAAATCGTCGGCGCGCTGCTCGTTTCGTCGCTCCTGACGATTCCGGTCGCCTGCAGCCTGCTTGCCGGCAAAAGCTTCAAGCAAACGATCATTTGGGCGGTCGTTTTCTCGGAAACGGCGGTGCTGCTCGGCCTGCTCGGCGCGGGCTGGTTCAATTTGGCGCCGGGCGCGTCGATTGTGTTATTATTGATCGTAATGTTGATCGGGCTCTTGACGGTAAGGAAAGGGTTCCGATTGTAATCACGGGAGGTTCCGATGGACGTTACGATTTGGGTCGCGTTCGCGGCGGGGCTGGCCTCGTTCATTTCGCCCTGCTGCCTGCCCTTATACCCATCCTACTTATCTTACATTTCCGGCATATCGGTATCGCAGCTGAAAACCGATCATACGAAAGAAGTGCGGCTTCGTACGCTGAGCCACACTTTTTTCTTCATTCTCGGGTTTTCGATCGTCTACTACGCGTTCGGCGCCGGCGCCGGCATCGTGGCCGAGCTGTTCCGGGATTATCAGGACTTGATCGCGAAGCTGTCGGCCGTGCTGCTCATCTTGGTCGGATTGTTTTTGATGGGCATTTTTCAGCCTCAGTTTTTGATGCGCGACATGAAGCTGAAGGTGAGCGGCAAGCCCGCGACGTACGCCGGCTCGTTCCTGATCGGCATCGGCTTCGCGGCGGGCTGGTCGCCGTGCATCGGGCCGATTTTCTCCGCGATCATCGGCCTATCCGCGACGGAGCCGGGCATCTGGTTCCGCCTGACGACGGCGTACACGCTCGGGTTTGCGGTGCCGTTTTTCGTCATGGCGTTCTTCCTCGGCTCGACGAAATGGATTCTCCGGTATTCGAACCTCATCATGAAAATCGGCGGCGCGTTCCTGATCGTGTTCGGCATCCTGCTTTATACGGGCCACATGCTGCGCATCACCGTCTGGTTTAACGCCATTACGCCGGAGTGGCTGAAATTTTAATTTCGCGGCAACGCGCTGCGAGGCTTACGTAAAATAGTCGATGGACGCCTTCGGGAAGTTCTCGAAAATGAGCTCCGTGAGATGCTCCCGGAGCGCGTTCGCCTGCTCGTTGGGGTACACGTATTTTCCTTGCCCGTAGCGTCCCCATTTGTATTTTCGTTTCGCCTCGTCCATCTCGAGCTTCGTCTTCGGGTAGCGCGACTCGATGACGCGTTTCGCCGTTTTCGTGAACCGGTGCTGGATGAGCTCGAACGTAAGGTCCGGCTCCGCTTCGGGCGGCACCTCGGCCTTCAGCTTCCGCATCAGCTCGGCGTAGCCCTCTTCCCAGCCCTCATGCCAAATGATCGGCGCGACGATGAAGCCGAGCGGGTAACCGGCACGGGCGACCTTGCCGGCCGCGGCGATGCGGTCCGCGAACGACGACGTGCCCGGCTCGAAATTGCGGATGACGTAGTCGGCATTGACGCTGAAACGAATGCGCGTGTGTCCGTTGTGCCTTAAGCCGAGCAGCGAGTCGACGTTGTTGAACTTCGTCACGAACCGGAGCCGGCCGTGCTCCTGATCCGCCATAAATTCGATCAGATGCGCGAGCGACCCGGTAATATGCTCGAGTCCGACGGGGTCGGACGTACAGGCCGCTTCGAAGCGCGTAATTTCGGGCTCGCGTTCGGCGATGTACTTCCGCGCCCGATCGATAATATCGTCGATATTGACGTACACGCGGACATACGGCTTCGCGCCGAGCGTCGTTTGCAAATAGCAATAATGGCAGTGCGCCATGCACCCCGTCGAGATCGGGATGGCATATTCGGCGGACGGCTTCGACTGGTCGAATTCGAGCGTCTTGCGGATGCCGACGACGAGCGTGCGCTTCGCGATGCGGTACTTCTCGAGCTCGCCCTCGCCCGGCAGATTCGTGATGCGGTTGTGCGACGTCGTCATTCGGATCGGCAGCCCTTGCTGCTCCGCCCATTTCAGAATGCGCGCGCCCATCGGATATTCGAGCGCGTCCGGCTCGAAGTAGACGAGCTCGGGGATGAACACTTTGATGTCCGTCATCGGTTTGACGGGCGTATCCAAAGCCATGCGGAACGCCTCCTTTTTTAGCTTTAGCGTATGTCCGGCAAGGGCCGGCAAGTCGCGGGAAAAGCAGTCAATTTCTTGCGTTGCGAGGCTGTGCACGGTATAGTACAAAGAAACGCAATCTCATTTTCGGAAGGGGAAGCAAGGTGTGCCGACGCCAAGCATGGAAGATTATCTAGAGCGCATTTACCGTTTGATTCACGAAAAAGGGTATGCGCGGGTCGCCGACATTGCCGAGGGCTTGGAAGTGCACCCTTCGTCCGCCACCAAAATGATCCAGAAGCTGGACAAGGACGAATACGTGGTTTACGAGAAGTATCGAGGCCTCATTCTGACGCCGAAAGGGAAGAAGGTCGGCAAACGGCTTGTCGAGCGCCACCAACTGCTCGAGCAGTTTCTCGAGACGATCGGCGTGAAGCAGGAGAACATTTACAAGGATGTCGAAGGTATCGAACATCACTTGAGCTCGGATTCGATTTTGTGCATCGAATCGCTCGTCGAATATTTCCGAAGAGATCCGTCGCGCTTGAACGAGCTGCGTTCGCTCCGCGAGCAGATGGATATGGAGTCGTAAGGAGCGCCCTTGGGGGCGCTTCTTTTGCGTTTCGGCGGTCGATGCGCATCGGGACGCGCCCGCTTCGCATACATACTCATGAGAGGATGCGAACGGGAGGGGGAGCGAACGATGCAGGTGAACGGCGTATTTCAGGGAGGCGGAGTGAAGGGCATCGGATTGGTCGGCGCCGTTTATGCGGCGGAGCGGCGAGGCATTACGTTTCGGCACACGGCCGGCACGTCGGTCGGCGCGATCGTGGCGGCGCTGCTGGCGGCGGGGTATACGGGGGAAGAAATGCGCGACCTGATGATGAAAACGCCGTTCACCCATTTTTTGCGCAAAGGATGGCTGCATTACATTTACGTCATCGGTCCGACGATCCGTCTGCTCACGAAGAAAGGGCTGTATTCGGGCGACCCGTTGGAGGAATGGATCGAGGAGGCGCTTGCGCGCAAGGGAGTGCGCACATTCGCGGATTTGCCGGAGCACGCGCTGCGCGTCGTCGCTTCCGATATTACGTCCGGCAAAATGCTCGTGCTGCCCGAGGATATCGCCGGCTACGGCATCGATCCGATGAAGCTGTCCGTGGCGCGGGCGGTGCGGATGAGCAGCAGTTTGCCGTTCTTCTTCGACCCGGTCTTGCTGCGCGTCCGCGGCCGAGCCGGCAAAAGCAAAGCCGTATTCGGAGCTCCGACGTACATCGTGGACGGGGCGATCTTAAGCAATTACCCGCTGTGGATTTTCGACCGGGAGCTGAAGGAATGGCCGGCGCGCATACCGACGATCGGCTTTCAGCTCGTCGGCTCGAAGGATCCCGGGCCGCGTACGATCCGGGGGCCGATCACGATGCTGCAGGCGCTGTTTTCGACGATGTCCGCCGCTCACGATTTGCGCTACATCGAGCGCCACAGCCGGTTCCGGACCGTCAAAATCCGCTCCGACATGGTGCATACGACGGATTTCGCGCTGTCCGCGGAGAAGCAGAAGGAGCTGTTCGAGGCGGGGGTGCAGGCGGTCGACGAGTTTTTCGCCTCCTGGACATACAAGGGGTATTCCGATGAAATGGACAAATGGCTTCAGAAGGCCCGCCCGGATCTGAAAACGAAAACCGACGGCCCGAATGGGCCGCCGGCGAAAAAAGCTTAATGATATTTCGGCACGTTGTCGTTATCGTCGTCACGCTTGGAGCCTTGGATGACGCGAAATTTTGCGCGCTGCGTCTTCCGCCCCTTCTCCTTCGGCGAAGGCGGGGCGTACCTCGGCTTCGCTCGGAAGGAGAACGATTTCCACCGGTGCGGAGGGAACTTATACAGCAGAAACACGCCGCCGAGCACGATAATCGGAATGAGCATGCCGCCCGGGTTGCGGAACAACGAACTCAGGATGCCGACGGCGATCAGGCCAAGAATGACGTAAAACAAAATCTTTTGTCTTTGATCTCTTCTCATGGCGTCACGCTCCTACGGCTTTGCTCGCTTCCAAAGGACGCGCCGCGTTGCGGCGGTCGACTTCCAGCATGCGCTCGAACGAGGCGATGGCGACTTCCACTTGGTCGTCGGTCGGCTGCTTCGTCGTCAACAGCTGCAGCCATAGCCCGGGGTAGCCGAGGTACCGAAGCACCGGAATGTCTCGCACGCTGTTCGTGAACCGAAGCACTTCGTACGAAATGCCGATGACGACAGGGAGCAGCATTAGACGGATGACGACCCGTTCCAAAATCGAATCCCACGTAAAAATCGGCAAAGAATACAAGATGACGCCGACGAGGACGGTCAACACGATAAAGCTGCTGCCGCACCGGTAATGGAGCGTATTGTATTTCTGCACGTTCTCGACGGTCAGCGGATCGCCGTTCTCGTACGCGGTGATCACCTTATGCTCGGCGCCATGGTATTGAAAGAGGCGCTTGATGAGCGGCGTTTGGGCGATCGCCAAAATGTAGACCACTAAGAAGATAAGTTTAATTAATCCTTCCAGCAGGTTGTGCAGGAAAATGCTTTCGAACCGTCCCTCGAACAACAAGCTCTCCACGATGGCCGGAACGGCCGTAAAGACGACCTTCCCGACGATGAACGACAGCACGCCGACGACCGCGACGCCGAGCACCATCGTAATGCTGTCGCCGAGCGTCTTCTTCTGCGGAGCGTCCGACGGCGCCGCGCCCTCCTCCTCCGCGTACGTTTCGGCGGAAAAGTTCAAGTGCTGCGAGCCCTTCGCGCTGGAATCGATTAAAGCGACGAGGCCTCGAAGGAACGGAACTTTCTTCAGGCGGGTCACCCATGCTTTCTCGACCCTGGGCGATTCGAAATATGCGATGGAACGGTCTTTCTTCCTTACGGCGGTGACGTTCACGGTTTTTCCGGCGAACATGACGCCTTCGATCACCGCTTGTCCCCCGTAGGCGACCGGTTTTTGGGCCTCTGACATGACGTTCCTCCTCAAGTGCGTTTCCTACTATTTTACTTGATTCCACCCCCGTTTGCCACCGGAAACCCCTGCATCGCCGCCGCGCGAGTTTACGCGCCGCCGCTTTGATGCATACTACGCTTACGATTTTTGCGAAGGGGGACATTGGCAACGATGGCGCATCCGAAGGACGCGAACCGGCGAAAACCGGGCGTACAAACCATTCAACAAACGAAAAAACTGCCATTCGCCCTGCAGCTCGGCTTCTTCGCCGGACTGATTTGGGGCGGGGTTCGGTGGCTGTTTTATTATTTCGGCTTCACCGACGTCGTGCCCGGCTTTTTGGTGGAACCGTTTTTTCTGCATGACTTCTTGGCGGGAACCGCAGGCTATTTCGTCGGCTACGCTTCGTTCATCGCGATGTCGATGATCGCGTCGGTGCTCTACACGTTCGTCGCGTACAAGCTGAAAGGCCCGTGGCCCGGGGTCGCTTTCGGCATCGTATGGTACGCGCTTATCTACTTGTTGATCGGCCCGCTGCTCGGCATGCTGCCGCCGGTCGGGGTGAACGATTGGGATTCGCTCTGGTTCGACGGCGCCTTGTTCGTGCTCTGGGGCGTGTTCATCGGTTATACCGTCAACTACGAGTTCACGGACGAACGGGAGCGCGGACAAGGAAAAAGCCTCGTCAATTTGCAGTAAAAAGATTCGTTTTACCCGGAAATCCGGCCGTTTCGAGCGAACAGTTCTCAAATAGGGGAAATCTGTGGTAAAATTGCTCTTGGTGCAAATCGGGAGGATGGTGCGTTCGGTGAAAACGGTGTTGGTATTGAACGGTCCCAACTTGAACGCGTTGGGTTGGCGGGAACAGGGCGTATACGGCTCGATGACGCTCGCCGATATCGAGCGCAGCGTCGCCGCCTCGGCGGAGAAGCTCGGCCTCGCGGTCCGATTTTTCCAGTCGAACCACGAGGGAGCGCTGATCGACGAAATTCATGCGGCGCGGGGGACGGCGGACGGCATCGTGATGAATCCGGGCGCGTTCACGCATTACAGCTACGCCATCCGGGACGCGATCGCGGCCGTCGATCTGCCGGCGATCGAAGTGCATTTATCGAACGTTTATAAACGCGAGCCGTTCCGGCACGTGTCCGTCACCGCGCCGGTCATGCTCGGCGTCGTCGCCGGGCTCGGGCCGATCGGGTACGAGCTGGCGCTGCAAGCGCTCGCCGCACATTTTGAACACGGAAGGTGACGGGGAATGGCTCATACGGAACATCGGCTTGAAAAGCTGCGCGGCGTCCTTCGCTCGGAAGGCCACGAGGCGCTGCTCGTGACGAATCCGGTCAATCGCAAGTATGTATCCGGCTTTACAGGCACCGCCGGCTTCGTCGTCGTCACGGCGGACCGGGCCTTACTGTTTACGGACTTCCGCTACACGACGCAGGCGGCGGAGCAGGCGAAGGGCTTCGAGATCGTCGAGCACGGCGCCTCGGCGCTCGCCTCGATCGGCGACGCGCTGCGCGCGGCCGGGGTGAAGCGACTCGGCTTCGAGCAGCGGCATGTCAGCTACGGCTCGTACCTCGCGTACGGCAAGGAGATCGGCGAAGGGGTCACGCTCGAGCCGACCGACGGCCTGATCGAGCGGCTTCGCCGGATCAAGGACGAGCAGGAGCTCGAGGTGATGCGGCAGGCGGTAAGCATCGCGGACGCGGCGTTCGAGCACATTTTGACGGTGCTGAAGCCGGGGCTGCGGGAGCGCGACGTCGCGCTGGAGCTGGAGATGTTCATGCGGAAGCTCGGCGCGTCCGGCAGCTCGTTCGACATTATCGTCGCCTCGGGCGAACGGTCGGCGCTGCCGCACGGCGTGGCGAGCGACCGAGTCATCGGCAGCGACGAGTTCGTCAAGATGGACTTCGGCGCGCTCTACAACGGCTACTGCTCCGATCTGACGCGGACGGTGGTCATCGGCAAGCCGACGGCGAAGCACCGCGAAATTTACGACATCGTGCTCGAGGCGCAGCTGGCCGCGCTCGCGGGCATTCGCGCGGGGATCAGCGGCCGCGAAGGCGACGCGCTCGCGAGGGACGTCATCGCGAAGTACGGCTACGCGGAGCAGTTCGGGCACGGCACCGGGCATGCGGTCGGGATGGACATTCACGAAAGCCCGCGCCTCAGCAAGATGGAGCAGGATTCGCTCGAGCCCGGCATGGTCGTCACCGTCGAGCCCGGCATTTATTTGCCCGGATTCGGCGGCGTGAGAATCGAAGATATCGTCGTCGTGACGGAAAACGGCTGCGACGTCTTAACTAAATCTAAAAAAGACTTCATAACACTCTAGGAGGATTCACCCGTGATCTCAGTCAACGATTTCAAAACAGGCCTTACGATCGAAGTGGACGGCGACATCTACACCGTCATCGATTTCCAACACGTTAAGCCGGGCAAAGGCGCCGCGTTCGTCCGCTCCAAGCTGAAAGGCCTGCGCAACGGCAACGTCGTCGAGAAGACGTTCCGCGCCGGCGAGAACGTGTCCCGCGCCGTCATCGACAACCGGGCGATGCAGTACCTGTACAACTCCGGCAGCGAATACACGTTCATGGACAACGAGACGTACGACCAAATTACGCTCTCGGAGAAGCAGCTCGATTGGGAAAAGAACTTCCTCATCGAGAACATGAACATCAACATCAGCTCCTACCAAGGCGAAATCATCGGCATCCAGCTGCCGAACAGCGTCGAGCTGAAAGTCGTCGAAACCGAGCCGGGCGTGAAAGGCAACACGGCGCAGGGCGCGACGAAAAACGCGAAGCTTGAGACGGGCCTCAACGTGCAAGTGCCGCTCTTCATTAACGAGGGCGACGTGCTGCTGATCGACACGCGCGAAGGCAAGTACATCTCCAGAGCGTAAGCCGAAACTCCGCCGCCGGACAAGCGGCGGTTTTTTTTGTGGGCGTCGGATTGCTGCGATGAATTTTGCCATGTAGCTCCGCCGTCCTTATGCTATAATGATAGAATATGCTCGAAAGTAAGCCTGAGGGAGTGAGTCTTCTTGGCGTTAGTTGTCATGAAATTCGGGGGAAGCTCGGTCGGCGACGCCGAGCGCATGAAGCGCGTCGCCAAACGGGTCGTGGAGAAGAAGCGCGAGGGGAACCGGGTGGTCGTCGTCGTATCCGCGATGGGGGACACGACGGACGATTTGATCGATTTGTCCAAACAGCTGACTGACAAGCCGTCCGCGCGCGAGATGGATATGCTGCTGACGACGGGCGAGCAAGTGTCGGTGGCGCTGCTCGCGATGACGATTCACACGCACGGCGAGAACGCCGTTTCGTATACGGGCTGGCAGGTCGGCATGATGACGGAAGCGAATCACGGCCGCGCCCGCATCACCGACATTCGCCCGGACCGCATCTTCAAAGCGTTGGATGCCGACCAGATCGTCGTCGTCGCCGGCTTCCAAGGCATGAGCGAGGACGGAGAAATTACGACGCTCGGCCGCGGCGGCTCGGATACGACGGCGGTGGCGCTCGCCGCCGCGCTGAAAGCGGACCTGTGCGAAATTTACACGGACGTCGACGGCATTTACTCGACGGATCCGCGGATCGTGAAGGTCGCCCGCAAACTGAACGAAATCTCGTACGACGAAATGCTCGAGCTCGCGAATCTCGGCGCGGCGGTGCTTCATCCGCGCGCGGTCGAATACGCGAAGCATTATTCGGTGCCGCTCGTCGTCAGATCCAGCTTCAATTACAACGAAGGAACGATCGTAAAGGAGGACGCAGCCATGGAACAAGGCGTGGTCGTCAGCGGAATCGCGTATGATAAGAACGTAGCGAGAATCAGCATTTTGGGCGTGAAGGATGTGCCGGGCCAGCTGGCGAAGGTGTTCACGGCGCTCGCCGACGCGGGCATCAACGTCGACATCATCGTCCAGAGCGGCGTATTGGACGGCAAAGCGGACTTCTCGTTCTCGACGGGGTCGAGCGACGCGGAGCAGGCGGTGGCGGTTCTCCGCCGCATCCAAAACGACGTCGGGTTCGACGACGTGACGAGCGAGACGAACCTCGTGAAGGTGTCGATCGTCGGCGCGGGCATGGTCAGCAACCCGGGCGTCGCGGCGAAAATGTTCGAAGCCATCTCGAGCCAAGGCGTCAGCATCAAGATGGTCAGTACGTCGGAGATCAAAGTGTCCTGCGTCATCGACGCCGAGAAGTTCCAAGACATCGTGCGCGCCCTGCATACGGCGTACGGACTCGATACGAACGAGCAAGCGTTCGTCGGCGGTCCTTCCGAGCGGAGATAAGGCACAAGCAACAATCGAGAGGGCTGCCGAACGAGCGCGAACGCTCGCCGGCAGCCCCTTATATTGGAGTGGATTCGGTTGATCAAAAAAATCGTCATCGGCGCGACGGCCGCGGTGCTCGGCGCTTACTTGCTCTTCATGATCGTCAGTCAAGTGGCGCCGTACGTCCAATGGATGCTGCAGCGCGGGGAGACGGTGAAGCTGAGCTTCGCCGACGCCGAGCAGTTCCAAGCGTCGGACGACGTCGCGGCGCCGGCCAAGGCGTGGCTGCGGCTGCCGGAGACGCCCGAAGGCGCGGCGCTGACCGTCGTCGAGTACGCGGACGACGGATTCACGACGCCGCAAATTACGGCGCGGTACGAGACGGACGGACGCCGGTTCATCACTTACAGCATCGGGGGCAACTACGAGCTGGCGCATTACCGCGGCCTCAAGACCGTCGACATCGGGAACGGCCTCTCCGGGGAAGTGCTCGTCGGCCGCGACAAATCCGTCGTCATCAAATGGAGGGACCCGGCAGGCCCCCCCTATCGATACTTATATTTTTACGAGCCGTCTATGACGGAGGAGCAAATGATCCGGTTCGCGGAACGTTTCGCCGCGGCCGCCGCTACCACTTGAATTTGTCGAACAGGAACGTGAAGGTTTTCAGCAGAAACGCCGTGATGCCGGCCGCCATGAGCGGGCCGACGGGAATGCCGCGGAGAAACAAGATGCCGAAAATCGAACCGATGACGAGCCCGACGATCAACTCGGGATCGACCTTCAGCAGATCGAGCCCTTTGCCGTTCATATAGGTGGCGATGGCGCCGCCGAGCAGCGCCAGAATCCCCGGCACGCTCGTGAAGACGGAGAGGATGTCTTTGTGCGAAATGCGTTCGCTCGCGAACGGCACGAGGACGCCCATCGTGAGGAACAGCAGGCCGAATTCGAGGCCGCGCCGTTCGATCGTCGGCAAATATCGCTCCAGCGAGACGAGCTTGATGATCAGCAACACGCACGCGGCGGTCGTTATGATGTGGGATCGCCCCACCATGCCGATGATAATTAATATAACGAGCAGCAGTTCACCGTTCATCGCGAGACCCCTGTCCAAGTGGATTCCCTTTTATTGTATGAACGGTGTATCGTTTTAGAACAACTCGTCCGGAGTCGGGGGAGGCTTTGGGGGATCTGTTCCAAGAAGTCAACAATAGCGCTTCTCGCCTCGAAGCAGGCCGTCCCGTATGGGGCGGCCTGCTTCGTTTCCTATTATACCTTCGCTTGCTTTCCCAAATGGAACGTATCCGAACGCAGCCCGCGCCGCAGCGCCTCGAGCGACAAGGCGTCCTCCGGCGCGACGTTGCCGATGTTGACGTTCGGACCGAGCGCCTGCAGCAGCTCGGTTTGCTGCGACTTAAGAGGCGCCTCCCACATGAGCGCATGCCGGTTCGGCACGGCGTTCATGATCGCCTCCACGTCGTCGGTTTTGCATTCGCCGTTCTCGTCGAAAATGCCGACGCCCTTCCCCGACTCCCTCGCTTCGATCGTCACGAACGACGCCCCGAGACCCGTGTCGATTTCGACCGTCCGCGCCAGTTCCTCCCATTCGATCGTCGAGCCGAACAGCTTTTTGCCGTATTCCGTAAACACGGTGAAGCCGGCGTCGATGCTCTTCACGATCAACGCGCTTCGCTGGTCCCGATTCAGTTCGATCGTGCCGTCGGACACTTCGAGCGCGGTAAAGCCGTACGCTTTCGCCGTATCGAGGAACGCGTCGACCAGCTGCTGCGTCACCGCCACTTCGAGGAACGTGCCGCCCGGCATCACGTGCACGCCCGCTTCCCGCGCCGCTTCGATTTTCCGAACGAGCAGCTCCTCCGGGTACAGAGCGGAAGTGCCGAAGCCGAGTTTGACGACGTCGATATAAGGGGCCGCGAGGCGGATCATGTCCTCGAACGCGCGGAGGCCCAGCCCTTTGTCGATGACCATCGTGAGCCCGGCGTCGCGCGGCTTCGCCTCTCTACGCCCGGTCGGGTCGACCAGCGCCGGGGGCCATTCCCGTTTTGCGTTGTGCTCCATTCGACTAAACTCCTCGCTGTTCTGATAGATTTCCTGAATCTGATGGCATCATATGCATTCCCGCCCAAGGGTGTGCCCGCCGATGCTAAAACCGGACGACCCCGCATATAGATGTACAAGTCGGCTTGTCACAAATCAGGGGAGGAAACCGGAACATGATGTGGGTGAACAAAATCGTACTAAGCATGGCGCTGCTGCGCGTGCTGTCGGGCTCGATCGAATTGATCGCCGCCTTTCTCATCTATCGGTTCAACAACGTCGAGAAAGCGCTCGTGATCAACTCTTCGCTCGCGCTGGTCGGACCGCTCATCTTCATTACGATCACGACGCTCGGCCTCGTCGGCATCGCCGATAAACTGTCGATCGGGAAGCTGGCGTGGGTCGCCGCGGGGGTGGCTTGTCTATTAATCGGCATTCTGAAAAAATAGCTAGCTTGTCATAAATCGATAGGCCAAGCATACATATGGTTGTAAGTTGGGCCAAGCCGGACGCGCGCCGCTGGCCGACTGACCGCCGAAGGAGGACTCTAGCGATGTGGGACGCCGTGCTTCAATGGCTGCCGGGCAGCGTTCGCGCCGTCCTGGGGCGCGTGAGCGGCGAATGGCCGGATCGCGCCGAAGAAATCCGCATCCGCGAAGGGCGGCCGCTCGAGCTCGTCGCGTCGAACGATTACGCGTTCGTCGGACCCGACGGACGGACGACCCGGCAGCCGGAGGGCGCCTTCCGCCCCTCCCGCGACGATTGCCTGAAGCTGCTCGACCGGGTGACGAACCATTCCGTCTACACGATGGAGGAGCAGCTGCGGCGCGGGTACATCACCGTCCCGGGAGGGCACCGGATCGGTCTCTCCGGCCGGGCGGTGCTCGATCGGGGCGCGATCCGGACGCTGCAGCAGATCGGCGGCTTCAACGTCCGGATCGCCCGCGAAGCGCGCGGGTGCGCGGCGGGCGTCGTCCCGCTGCTGTGGAACGCCGAAGCGCGGCGGCCGCATCATACGCTCATCGTCTCGCCGCCGCAGCGCGGCAAGACGACGCTGCTCCGGGACGCGGCCCGCCTGCTGTCCGCCGGAGGATGGGCGGACGGCGCGGGGTTCGGCGGCGAACGGGCGGACCGGGCGCGCAAAGTCGGCATCGTCGACGAGCGTTCGGAAATCGCGGCGCTCGTCGACGGCCGGCCGTCGTTCGACGTCGGGCCGCGGACGGACGTGCTGGACGGCTGTCCGAAGGCGGAAGGGATGATGCTGATGATCCGCGCGATGTCGCCGGAGGTGCTCGTCGTCGACGAGCTCGGCCGCCCCGAGGACGCCGAAGCGGTGCTCGAGGCGCTGCACGCCGGCATCGCCGTTCTCGCCACGGCGCACGGCCGCGACTTGGCCGACGTCCGCGGGCGCCCGTCGCTCGCCCCGCTGTTCGAGGCGAAGGTGTTCGGGCGGATCGTGACGCTGACGCCGAGCGGTCCGACGGGCGCGGTGCTGGACGTTCGGGACGCGGAAGGCCGCAGGCTGGAAGCGCCGCCGGCCCGGCCGGTAAACATTCGCGGCTTGGGGGGCTCGACATGACATGCTGAAGTGGATCGGCGCGACGATCATCTTGGCCGCGGGCACGGCGTACGGCTTCGCGCAGGCGTCGCGATACATGCGGCGGCCGAAGGAGCTGCGCCAGCTCGGCGCGGCGCTCGGCACGCTCGAATCCGAGATCGTGTACGGGGTCTCGCCGCTCCCGGACGCGCTCGCGCGCGTCGCGTCGACGGCGCCTCCGCCGATCTCGCGCCTCTTCGCCGAAGCGGCGGCGCGCATGCGCGACAACGCCGCGGAGCGGACCGCCGGCGAATGCTGGAGCGACGCGATCCGCGCGGAGGCGTCGCGCACGGCGCTGCGGGAGCCCGAGCTCGCTTCGCTGCTCGCGCTCGCCCCGACGCTCGGACTGACCGATCGGGAGGACCAGGCGAAGCACTTGCGCCTCGCGATCGCCCAGCTTCGGACGGAGGAAGAAACGGCGAGGGACGAGGCGGCGCGGTTCGGAAAGATGTGGAAAAGCTTAGGCGCCTTACTGGCAGCATTGATCGTTATTTTAATGTATTGAGGATGGTGCTCGGATGAACGAGGATGTCAACTCCGTCTTTCTGATCGCCGCCGTCGGCATCATCGTCGCCATGATTCATACCGTCTTAAAGCAGATGGGGAAAGAGGATTTCGCGCATTGGGTGACGTTAGTCGGCTTCGTCGTGGTGCTGTTTATGGTCATTCGAAAACTGGATCAACTGTTCCAAGAAATTAAAACGATCTTTTTGTTTCAATAGGCGGTGGCCGCCGTGGATATGATCCAAATCGTCGGCTTCGGCCTGATCGCGACCGTGCTCATCTTGATCGTCAAGGAGCAGAAGGCGATGGTCGCCTTCCTGCTCGCCGCCTTCGCCGGCATCGTCATTTTCCTCGCCCTGATCGACAAAATTTCGGAAATCATCGCGATGCTCGAGCGGCTGGCGGATCAATCGAACGTGAACATGGTGTTTTTCCAAACGATATTGAAAATTATCGGCATCGCGTATATCGCGGAATTCGGAGCGCAGGTCGTGCGGGACGCCGGACAGGAGGCGATCGCCTCGAAAATCGAACTGGCCGGCAAGGTGCTTATTATGGTGCTCGCCATACCGATCATTTCGGTCATCGTCGAAACCGTCATGAAGCTGATGCCGGCATGACCCGCAGCGCTCCGCCGCGGCGGCAGAAAGGGGGATTACCGTGTCGGCAACCGCATCGCCGAGCGCCGGCGGCGCCGGCGCGGTCGAGGAATGGGTGAAGGCGCAAACCGAAATCGTGCGCACGGACGAGGTTTCGAAGTATTGGGACACCTTGATGAGGCAGTACGGCGGATGGTTTCCGAACGGAAACCCGTCGTTCCAAGAAGCGCTCATGCCGGGCGGCGACGGGTTCCAGTTGTCCGATCTCGCGACGGGGCTCTTGCAGTTCATGCTGCACGAGGTTTTCGTCAACGGCAAGCTGCTCGCGATGATCGTCATCTTGACGGTGTTCAGCATCGTGCTGGAGACGCTCCAGAGCGCCTTCGAGAAAACGACGGTGAGCAAAATCGCGTACGCCATCTCGTATCTGGTCATCGTGGTGCTGGCGATCAACAGCTTCCGGATCGGCATCGATTACGCGCAGGCCGCGATATCGGACATGATTCATTTCATGACGGCGATGATGCCGCTCCTGATGACGATGCTGGCTTCGATGGGCAACGTCGCGACGGTGTCGATCCTGCACCCGCTCATCGTGTTCATGATTCATACGGTGGGCAATCTCGTCCATTTTTTTATCTTCCCGCTGCTGTTTTTCTCCGCCGTTTTACATATCGTGTCGACGCTGACCGACAAGTACAAGGTGACGCAGCTCGCGCAGCTGCTGCGGACGGTAGCGATCGGCACGCTGACGGTGTCGCTGACCGTGTTCCTCGGCGTCATCTCGGTGCAGGGAGCGACGGGAAGCGTCACGGACGGCGTGGCGCTGAAAACGGCGAAATACGTGGCCGGCAACTTCGTGCCCGTCGTCGGGCGCATGTTCTCCGAAACGACGGACACGGTGCTCAGCGCTTCGCTCCTTATGAAGAACGCTATCGGGCTCGCCGGCGTCGTCATCGTCGTCCTGCTCGCGGCGTTCCCGGCGCTCAAAATTTTGGCGCTGGCGTTCATTTACGGCCTGGCCGCGGCGCTGCTCCAGCCGCTCGGCGATTCGCCGGTCATCGTATGCCTGCAGACGATCGGCAAGAGCATGACGTTCGTGTTCGCGGCGCTCGCCACGGTCAGCCTGATGTTCTTCCTCGCGATCACGATCCTGATCGCCGCCGGCAACGCGACGGTGATGATGCGATGAAGCGGTCACGAAAGGGGGCGGCGGCGGCATGATGGAGGCGTTGGCCGGATGGCTCAAGCAAATTATTCTCGTCGTGCTGCTCGCGACGTTCATCGATTTGCTGCTGCCGAACCGGACGATGCAGCGGTACGTCAAACTCGTCGTCTCCTTGTTCATCTTGATGACGATTTTGAGTCCGGTGCTGCAGCTGCTCGGGTCGAACGCGAATGTGCGCATGTTGGCCGCCTCCGTGGAAGGCTGGTCGATCGACGGTTCGACGCGGCCCCCGTCGGGGTCGGGGGGCGGACCGGCGGCCGGGACGTCGATTCCCGCGCTCGGCGAAGTGCTCGCCGAAGGCGAAGCGCTCGAGCAGAGGCGCAACGCACAGTCGCTCGAGCTGCTGGCGGCGCGGCTCGAGTCGATGGTCGCGGATCACGTCCGCGAGCAGCACGGCTACGACGCATCGGCGAAAGCGGCGCTCGAGCTGGACCGCGACGGCATGCCCGTCCTCCGCTCGATCCGGATCCGGCTCGGCGCCGCGCTGCCGGAAGCGGGGGGCGCCGAGAACGCCGGCGCCGAGGCGGAGGACGGCCGCATCGCGGAGGTGCGCATCGAGCCGGTCGAGATCGAACCGGTGCGCATCGAACCGATCGCCCCTTCGGAGCCGGCGCAGCCCGCCGCGTCGCCGCGGTCTGCAACCGCGGCGGAGAGTGCGCCGGGGGCGGCGACCGACAAGACGCGGCGAGAGATCGCGGCGTCCGTGGCGAAGGCGTGGGGCCTGCCGGCGGCGAAGGTCATCGTCGAAGCGGTCGAAGCGTCCGGAGCTCGGGACGATAACGAAGCGGCGTCGCCGCGAAGGGGGTGAGGCGAATGGCGAAGTGGTGGAGGGCGCTCGAGGAGCGGTTCGGCGGCGCGCCGGAAGGGAGGCCTCGGGGCAATACGTTCCGATGGCTGCTTATCGCCGTCGGCGTCGGCGCGGTGTTCATGATTCTGAACACGTACATGGCGGTAGAGGAGGTGCAGCCGTACGACGGCGGGCAGCGCAGCGCGGAGGCCGAAACGCCGCCGGGCGGCGACGTCGCCGCCTTCGGAAGCGGCGCCGCGAAGGAATCGAAATTCGCGGCGTACGAGTCGGCTTACGAAGACGAGCTGAAGGAGATTTTGGAGAAGCTCGTCGGCGTCGGCGAAGTGAGCGTGCTCGTGACGATCGAGGCGACCGAGGAAATCGTCGCGGAGCGGAACGTGAGCGAATCTCAGCAGACGACGACCGAGCGCGACTCGAACGGAGCCAATCGGCACATCACGCAAACGACGCGAAGCGGGGAAATCGTTCTGTACGAGCAAGGGCCGATCGTCCGCAAGACGATCAAGCCGCACATCCGCGGGGTGTTCATCGTCGCAGAGGGCGCGGAGAACGCGACCGTCAAAAAGATGATGATCGAAGCGGTCGAACGGGGCCTCGGCGTGCCGCCCCATAAAATATCCATCGCACCGAGCAAGAGGTAACAAGGCCGATACCGGCGTTCCCATATTTTCAAAATTCAGATGAGCGCAAGGAGGAAATGAAACATGAACACGAGAAGACAAACGGTGTGGCTCGTATCGATGCTGGGGTTGATGGTCGTCCTGTCCGCATATTACCTGTTTACCGACGAAGCGGATCAAATTCCGGTGAACACGGAGCAGACGGCGGAGACGGAGATCGTGGTCGAAGGCGTAGGCATGATGGATCCGACGGCGGCGCAGCAAAGCGTGTCGATCGAAAACATCGCGACGATCGAAGAAGGCGAAGCGGCGGAAGGCGGTACGACGACGGAAGGCGAAACGGCGGAAGGCGGAACGACGACGGAAGGCGAAACGACGGACGGCGCCTCGGCGAACGCGGAGAGCGAAGCGGCGGAGACGACGGGCGAAGCGGTCACGAACGAGCAGGTGCTCGAGCAGGTGGCGAACCAGAGCGGCGCCGACGCGATCACGGCGATGCAAATCGAGCGCGACTCGCAGTTCTCGAAGCGCTTCGAGGAGCTGACGGCGCAAATGACGAACGAAGAAGCGACGGAAGAGCAAATCGCGGAAGCGGCGAACCGCCAGAACGCCCTCATGGATCTCGAAACGAAGATGATCGCGCTCGAGGAAAAGCTGCTCGCCGACTACGAGAACGTCGCGGTCATGTACGACGAAGCGAAGGAGCACTTCACGGTTCACGTCTCGGCGGCGCAGCTCGAGAAGAGCGAGGCGGTGTCGATCGTGACCGAAGCGATGAAGGATCTCGGCATCGCGATCCATCAAATCACCGTCAAGCTGTACAACTAAGATATGAAGTAACGAAATCGGCCAGCGGCGCGGGATACAAACGGCTGGAGCCCGGGGAAACTGGGCTCTTTCCATTTACTTCTTTTGTGGTATAATTACAACGTCGCTTTGCGGCCTGAAACAAGCCGTACCGCGCGGCGCCGCGAAGATTTAACCGCTTGAGGAGATGACGCACGACAATGTACAAACTTAACGAGATCAAAGAACTTATCAAATTGGTAGACAGCACTTCCATACAGCAGCTCGATATCGAAATCGAGAGCGGCAAGATCAGCATCCGCAAGGCTGACGCAGGCGCCGCCCAATTCGTAGCGGCGCAGCCCGCAGCGGCGCCCGTCCAGCCCGCGTTCGTTCCGGCTCCGGCCGCGCCGCAGGCTCCGGCCGCAGCGGTCGCCGCAAGCGCGGAAGCCGACGCCAAAGCGGACCTGCACCAAATCACTTCCCCGATGGTCGGCACGTTCTATTCCGCGCCGTCGCCGGGCGCGCCAAGCTTCGTCAAAGTCGGCGACATCGTGAACGAGAAGACGGTCGTCTGCATCGTGGAAGCGATGAAGCTGATGAACGAGATCGAAGCGGAAGTGAACGGTCAAATCGTCGAAGTGTTGGTAGAGAACGGCCAATTGGTCGAGTACGGGCAGCCGCTCTTCTTGGTGAAACGGTAAGCGCGACAACGGGAGGAAATACGGATGAAGTTTCACAAAGTGCTGGTCGCGAACCGCGGCGAAATCGCCGTTCGGATCATTCGCGCCTGCAGGGAACTCGGCATAACGTCGGTAGCGGTGTATTCGGAGGCCGATCGCGACGCGCTTCACGTTCGCCTCGCGGACGAAGCGTACTGCATCGGGCCGGTTTCGTCGAAAGACAGCTATTTGAACTTGGCAAACATCATGAGCGTGGCGACGCTGACCGGCGCGGACGCGATTCACCCGGGTTACGGGTTCCTCGCCGAGAACGCGGACTTCGCGGAAATTTGCGAACGCTGCAACGTCGTCTTCATCGGGCCGTCCCCGGACGCGATCTCGAAGATGGGCGACAAGTCGGTGGCGAAGCAGACGATGCGCGACGCGGGCGTACCGGTCATTCCGGGCTCCGTCGGCCTTGTCGAAACGGTGGAGGACGCGGTTTCGATCGCGCGCGACATCGGCTACCCGGTCATTATCAAGGCGACCGCGGGCGGCGGGGGCAAAGGCATCCGTCTCGCCATGAACGAGGAAGAGCTCATTCAAGGCATCACGGCGGCGCAGCAGGAAGCTCAGAAGGCGTTCGGCAACGGCGGCGTGTATTTGGAAAAATATTTGACCGGCATGAAGCACGTCGAGATTCAAATTCTCGCCGACAAGCACGGCAACGTCGTGCATTTGGGCGAACGGGACTGCTCCGTGCAGCGCCGCCGCCAGAAGCTCGTCGAGGAGGCGCCTTGCCCGGTGCTGTCCCCGGACGTTCGCCAGCGCATGGGCGAAGCCGCGGTGCGGGCCGCGCGGGCCGTCGATTACGCCGGCGCCGGTACGCTCGAGTTTTTGCTCGGGCCGGACGGTCAATTTTATTTCATGGAAATGAACACGCGCATTCAGGTCGAGCATCCGGTAACCGAGATGGTGACCGGCGTCGACATCATTAAGGAAATGATCAGCGTGGCCGAAGGGCATCCGCTCAGCTTCCGCCAGGAGGATGTCGAGATCGAAGGCCATGCCATCGAATGCCGCATCAACGCGGAAGACCCGTCCAAGAACTTCATGCCATCGGCGGGCAAGATCGGCTTCTATTTGCCGCCGGGCGGCGTCGGGGTGCGCGTCGACAGCGCGGCGTATCCGGGCTATACGATTCCGCCGCATTACGATTCGATGATCGCGAAGCTCATCGTATGGGGCGCGAACCGCGAGGAAGCGATCGCGCGCATGAAGCGGGCGCTCGGGGAATTCGCGATCGACGGCGTGCATACGACGATTCCGTTCCATTCGAAGCTGATGGATCACCCGAAATTCCGACAAGGCGATTTCGACATCAAGTTTCTGGAAGAGTACGAAGTATAAGCTTGGCGCGTATAGGACATACCGCCCGTTTTTCATAGGTTTGTCATAATTTTGGGCGGGTGGTATAGTTATTACTATAAGACAAGGGGAGGATGATCGATAATGAACACGATTGCCCCGGAATTCGCCAAGACCGAGATGGGGAGCATTCAGATCGCTCCGGAGGTCATTGAGATTATCGCCGGCCTCGCCACGATCGAGGTGGACGGCGTCACCGGCATGAGCGGCGGATTCGCCAGCGGCGTTGCGGAACTGCTCGGTCGGAAAAATTTGTCCAAGGGCGTCAAAGTGGAAGTGGGCCAGCGCGAGGCGGCGGTCGACGTATCGGTCGTCATCGAGTACGGGCGCCGCATTCCGGAAGTCGCCGCCGAAGTGCAGGCGAACGTGAAGCACGCGATTCAATCCATGACCGGGCTGAACGTCGTCGAAGTGAACGTACATATTCACGACGTCATGTTCAAGGGCCAGGAACGGCTTGAAGAAGAAGAGGGTACCGTCGTTTCCCGCGTGAAATAATCGCGAACGGCCGCAAGCTGCGCGGTCAACCAGAAACCCCCCGACGAACGCGTTCGGGGGTTTCCTCGTATGTCAGCGGCGGCAGGGATCGGAACATAAGGAGGAGCAGCATTTCATGGGCAGAGTGGCCGACAAGTTTCTGTTGTTTCTATTCAGCATCGCCGTATTGATCGTATCCGGAACCGGCATCGTGCTGTCGCTCGGGTGGCTTGACCCGGCATTTTTCGAGACCTTCTTTGATGCCATGTATATGCCGGGCTCGGCCCAATATGCCTCGATCGCGTTGTGCGTCGCGCTGTTTTTGCTGTCGATCCGATTTCTGTTCGTCTCTCTCCGGCGCAGCCGCGAGCGGTCGGGCTCGATCGATCAGCGGACGGAATTCGGCGACATCCGCATCTCGCTCGAGACGGTCGAAAATTTGGCGCTCAAGGCGGCGGGCCGGAGCCGCGGCGTGAAGGACCTCCGCGCGCGCGTGCGCGTCGACGAGAGCGGGCTGGACATTCAAATTCGCACCGTCATCGATGGCGAAACGTCGATTCCGCAGCTGACGGAGGACATGCAGCGCAGCGTGAAAGAACATGTCGAGGAAATTACCGGCATTCCGGTGGCTCTGGTAACGGTGTACGTCGCCAACATCGTGCCGTCTCAAACGTTCAAAGCTCGAGTGGAGTAGGTGAGGCCGATGTGGAAGCGTATCGCGGAATCGATCGCCGAGTGGGCCATGGCCGGGCGGGTCGGCCGCATCGTCGGCTCCGCGGCCGGAGTGCTCCTCGGGTTCGTATATTTGATTTGGGGGTTTTGGGATATGCTCGCGTTCGCGTTGATCGCCTTCGCGGGATATACGTTAGGTTTAAAATCGGACAATCGGGAAAAATGGGTGGATAGAAACGCCATCGCCCGATGGTTCACCGACAGATGGTATCGATGAATCCCATGGTGTGGGATTTTTTCGTTAGGGAGGATGTTACGATTATGAAGCGAAGATCCGCGCGGATTGTCGCGGTCCAATGCTTGTACCAAATGGAAATGAATCGCGTCGCGCCGGACGTGGCGCTGCACGCGGCCATGGAGGAGGCGCTGACGGACAACGAGGCGGGCACGGACGTGACGAACGCGGACGCGCTGCTCTCTTATGTGAAGGAGCAGCTTAAGCGGATGGTTCCGCTTATTCCGGAGATCGACCGGATGCTGACCGAATTTTTGACCGGATATCAGGTCGATCGGCTGTCGAAGGTCGACCGGGAAGTGCTGCGCCTTGCGGTGTACGAGATGATTTATTCGGACGACGTGCCGCCGAAGGTGGCGGTCAACGAGGCGATCGAGGTGGCGAAGCATTTCGGCACGGAGGAGTCGGGCCGGTTCGTGAACGGCGTGCTCGGCAAAATGGTGAAAAAAATCGACGAGCTGAAAGCGAACGTCGAGACGAAATAAACGGTTAGGGCGAATCGAAACAACGAATCGAACGGGGAAAAGGGGCGTTTCTATCCATGACGGCGACGATCATCGACGGGAAAAAGGTGTCGAGCGAGCTGAAAGCGGCGCTCGCGCAGGAAGTGCAGCAATTGACGGAGGCGGGCGTCCGGCCCGGGCTCGCGGTGATTTTGGTCGGGGAGGATCCGGCTTCGCAGGTGTACGTGCGTAACAAAGAGAAAACCTGCATCGATCTCGGCATGCATTCCGAGGTTCACCGGCTGCCGGCGGACACGCCGCAAGCGGATCTCATCGCGCTCATCGAGAAGTTGAACGCGAGCGACGCGATCCACGGCATACTGGTGCAGAAGCCGCTTCCAGGCCAGATCGACGAGAAGGCGGTCATCGGCGCGATCGCGGTCGAGAAGGACGTCGACGGCTTCCATCCGATCAGCATCGGCAATCTGCTCATCGGGGACGAAGGCTTCGTGCCGTGCACGCCGGCTGGCGTCATCGAGCTGCTGCGCGCATACGACATTCCGCTTGAAGGCAAGCGCGCCGCGATCATCGGGCGCAGCAACATCGTCGGCAAGCCGATGGCGGCGCTGCTCATCCGCGAGAACGCGACCGTGACGGTATGCCATTCGCGCACGGCCAACTTGCCGGAGGTGACGCGCGAAGCGGATATCGTCATCGCCGCGATCGGCCGTCCGAACATGGTCACCGCCGAGTACATCAAGCCGGGCGCCGTCGTCATCGACGTCGGCATCAATCGTCTTCCGAGCGGCAAGCTCGCGGGCGACGTCGATTTCGAATCGGCGAAGGAAGTCGCTTCGGCCATTACGCCGGTGCCGGGGGGCGTCGGGCCGATGACGATCGCGCTGCTTATGAAAAATACGGTCGAATCGGCGCGGAAGGCGCTGGCATCGCGGCAGTGAACGAGAATCAGCGCATTTTTTCGATCCGGGATTTGACCCGGTACATCAAAATGAAGCTGGACGCGGACGCGGTGCTCCAGAACGTGTGGGTGCGCGGCGAAATTTCGAATTTCACGAGACATTCCAGCGGGCACTTATACTTCACGTTGAAAGACAAGGACAGCCGCATCAAATGCGTCATGTTCGCGGGACAAGCCTCGCGCCTGCCGTTCGCGCCGAAGGAAGGCGCGAGAGTGATCGCGAACGGCAGCGTATCCGTCTACGAGCGGGACGGGCAGTACCAGATGTACGTGACCGGAATGCAGCCGGACGGGATCGGCAGCCTCTACCTCGCGTTCGAGCAGCTGAAGAAGAAGCTCGAGGAGGAAGGTCTGTTCTCCCCCGCGCGCAAAAAGCCGATCCCGAAGTTTCCGACCGCGATCGGCGTCATTACGTCGCCGACCGGCGCCGCCGTGCGGGATATTCTGATTACGCTGCAGCGTCGCAATCCGGCGGTCCCGGTGCTCTTGTACCCGGTCTCCGTGCAGGGGACCGCGGCGGCGCCGTCGATCGTGAAGGCGCTTCAAGCGATGAACGCGCGCCGCGAGGTCGATGTCCTGATCGTCGGCCGCGGCGGCGGCTCGTTAGAGGAGCTGTGGGCGTTCAACGAAGAGATCGTCGCCCGCGCCATCGCCGCGTCGGACATCCCGGTCATTTCCGCGGTCGGGCACGAGACGGACACGACGATCGCGGATTTCGTCGCCGATTTGCGCGCGGCGACGCCGACGGCCGCGGCGGAGCTCGCGGTGCCGAGCCGGCTCGAGCTGCGCCAGCAGCTTGCGCATTTGCGCCAGCGGATGACCGGCGCCCTGAATGGCTCGGTCGCCTCCCGGCGCGAAGCGCTGCTGCGCCTCAAACGTTCGCCGTTCCTGACGAACCCGAAGCGGCAGCTCATGATGCAGCAGACGGAGCGGCTCGACCGGTATACGGCGGCGCTCGCGTACCACGCGCGCTCCGCGAAGCGGGAGGCGGCGGACCGGCACGGCCGCCTCGACCGGCGCCTTGCGGCGGCGAGTCCCCGCGAAGCGGCGCGGCAGGCGTCGAAGGCGCTCGACGTCGCGAAGCTGAAGCTGCTCCAGCGGATGAACGCGGCGATGAAGGAGAAGCGGCACGCGTTCGACTCGCAGGTGCAGCGGCTCGACGCGCTTAGCCCGCTTAAAGTGATGCAGCGGGGCTACAGCCTCGTCTACGACGACAAGCAGCGTTTGGTGAAGTCCGTGCGGAGCGTGCAGCTCGGCGATCCGGTGCGCGTTCGGCTCGCCGACGGCGAGCTCGACTGCACCGTATGGGCGATGAAGGAGGAACGAGACGGTGACTGAGACGGAATCGATACAATTCGAAGAAGCGATGGAGAAGCTCGAGGTGATCGTCGCGAAGCTCGAAAGCGGCGACGTGCCGCTCGAGCAGGCGATCGAGCTGTTCCAGGAGGGGATGCGGTTATCCCGCATTTGCAGCCAGAAGCTCGAGAGCGTCGAACGCAAAATCGAGATGCTGCTCGAAGAGGACGGCCAAACCGTGAAGAAACCCTTCACGGCGGCTTTGGAGAAAGGTGACGCCCTTGAATAACGCGCATTCCGCGCCGCTCGAGCCGATCGAGCATTTTATATCCGATATCGCCAGCCGCGTCGCGGACGAGCTGACGGTCATCGTCCCCGCGTCGTGGGACGTGCCGGCGAAGCTGCGCGAGGCGATGGCGTATTCGCTGCTCGCCGGCGGCAAGCGGCTGAGACCGGCGCTCGCGATCGCGGCCGCGGAAGCGGTCGGCGGCTCGACGGAGCCGGCGTTCCCGGCCGCTTGCGCGGTCGAGCTGATTCATACGTACTCGCTGATTCACGACGATCTGCCGGCGATGGACGACGACGACTTCCGCCGGGGCCGCCCGACGAACCACAAGGTGTTCGGCGAGGCGATGGCGATTTTGGCCGGAGACGCGCTGCTGACGCACGCGTTCCACGTGCTCGCCGCCATACCCGAGAAGCACCCGAGCGTCCCTGCGGCGGCCGCGCTGCGCGTCGTGAAGGAGCTCGCGGCTTACGCGGGCGCGCCGGGCATGGTCGGCGGGCAAGCGGCCGACATGCTCGGCGAGCAGGGGGCGACGACGCTTAATGAGCTGGAGTATATCCACCTGCACAAGACGAGCGATCTCATCGTCGCGTCGCTGCGCTCGGGCGCAATCGTCAGCGGCGCGACCGAAGCGCAGCTCGACGCGCTCGCCGTGTTCGGGCGGTCCGTCGGCCTCGCGTTCCAAATCCAAGACGACATCCTCGACGTCGTCGGCGATCCGGCGAAGCTCGGCAAAAGCACGAACAGCGATGCCGCGCAGCAGAAGGTAACATATCCGTATTTGATCGGGCTCGACGAGAGCCGGCGGAAGGTCGCCGAGCTGACCGCGGAGGCGAAAGCGGCGGTCATGAACGGCGAACTGCCGGCGCCGGGGCGGCTCCTGCAGCTCGCCGACTATTTGCTGTCCAGAGAATACTAATAGACGAGCTTTACGCGCTTTCGGCCTTGCCGGAGGCGCGTTTTCGTTTGCGAGTGCAGGGCGCGGAACGGAACTGAGCGGCACTTCCATTGAGCCGAGTTTTCGCATTGTGGTATAATAGCGACAGGATTCGGAGTGGCGCAGTATTCTAGTCGGCCTACCGCTTTGAGGGCGAGCCTAAAAATTCGCCGAAGGGCACATCGATGAAGTTCCTGGTGCCGGCTTTCGACGCCCAGTCGGGGGCTGGTGGTGGGAGTTAAGGTTGCAGGGCGATCCGCAATGGCATGCGGGCGTTGACCCTGCTTCCGCGGAGGCCCAAGTGCGTGGCGGCGGGCTTGTCGTCTTGCTGACGATCAAGTGACCGGCCATGGCTCGGGGTATGAACCTGCTACCGTGCCGGCGTGATTTTGAAGTGATTTATTCGCTTATAAGATTACCGCAGGGTGCGGTGCAGCGTAGCCTGCCTTGAGTGGGCCAGCAGGGATTATAGATATAGGCGCATTCGGTCCTCGGCCAAGGACGTTTGCCGCCCACGCTATATGAAATCTGGTCTGCAAAAGAGGCTAAGAAGCGGTTCTTGAGCTGCCCGAGGAAAACTCCTAGACTGTTCATATCCATGAAGCTTCTTGGGGATTATAGTGTGGACTAAGTGGTAATCCAGTCTGACGAGCGGCAACGTCGTCAAGGCGCTCTTAAAGGGGAACCGCCCAGCCGGCGACGGGGGGTGAGCGCTTGGGAAAACCTACTGGACCTAAGCCACAGCATTTACTCAAGAAGCTGCCACTCCTACATATCCTTAAGAGAGGAAACTAACGCGCAAATTTATGAAACCTATCTGGAAGCACTCCATGCAATGGAGTATTTTTATTTCCATAGTAACCTTCGTGCTGGCGAGCGTGTTTTCGGTTGTCTCCACCGCGATGCTACAAGGCGTCGTTTGGGGCGTCGGCGTTCTGGTCGTGATGGTCATCGTGGCGATCGGCATCTTTTTCGACATGATGGGCATCGCGTCCGCGTCGGCGAACGAGCGTCCGTTCCATGCGATGGCGGCGGAGAAGGTGCCCGGCGCGAAGCAGGCGATCGCGATCGTCCGCAACGCGGACCGGTTCTCGAACTTTTGCAACGACGTCGTCGGCGACATCTGCGGCATTATCAGCGGCACGGCTTCGGCGCTCGTCGTCGTTCTGATGATCGGCGACGCCGGAGAAGGCGAAGGGTTGATGACCGCCGTCGTGACGGTCGTGTTTTCCGCGGTCGTCTCCGCGTTCACGGTCGGCGGCAAAGCGCTCGGTAAATCGTTCGCGATACACAATTCCATCCCGATCGTGCTTTGGATCGGCAAAGCGTTCTACGTGGTGGAGCATCGGTTTGGCATCCGCGTGTTAGGCGGCAGAAAGAAAACCAACGGAAAGCGGGGGAGCAAACGTGCTGCTCGATCGGATTCATCAGCCTAGCGATCTGAAGTCGCTCGATGTCGCCCAGCTGGAGCAGCTGGCCCAAGAAATTCGGGAGTTCCTGATTACGACGCTGTCCTCGACGGGCGGACATCTCGCGCCGAACCTCGGCGTCGTGGAGCTCACGCTCGCGCTGCACTACTTGTTCGACAGCCCGAAGGACAAATTGATTTTCGACGTAGGCCACCAAGCCTACGTACATAAGCTGCTTACGGGTCGGAAAGATCGCTTCCCGACGCTGCGCAAATACAAAGGCCTCTGCGGCTTCGTGAAGCGCTCCGAATCCGAGCACGACGTCTGGGAAGCGGGTCACAGCTCGACGTCGTTGTCGGCCGCGATGGGCATGGCCGTCGCGCGCGATTTGCAGGGCCAAGATTACAAGGTCATCGCCTTGATCGGCGACGGGGCTCTAACCGGCGGCATGGCGTTCGAAGCGCTCAACCATATCGGTCACGAGAAGAAAAATTTGACCGTCGTGCTGAACGACAACGAAATGTCGATCGCGCCGAACGTCGGCGCGCTGCACAATTACTTGTCCAAGGTACGTACGGACAGAACGTACATAAAAGCGAAAGAAGAAGTCGAAACGCTGCTCAAAAAAGTGCCCGCCATCGGCGGAACGCTCGCGTCGTGGGCGGAGAAAGTGAAAGACAGCCTCAAATACCTCGTCGTGTCCGGGGTGCTGTTCGAGGAACTCGGCTACACGTATTACGGACCGATCGACGGGCACAATTTGCCGGTGCTGCTCGAAACGTTCCGCCAAGCGTCCAAGGTGGAAGGCCCGGTGCTCGTGCACGTCGTCACGACCAAAGGCAAAGGCTACGCGCCGGCGGAGAAGGACTCTCACACGTGGCATGGCCTCGGGGCGTATAAAATCGAATCGGGCCAAGTGCTGAAATCGGCCGGCCCTCCGATGTACACGGAAGTGTTCGGCAAGACGCTCATCGAGCTCGCGGAGCGCGACGACCGGATCGTCGCCGTCACGCCGGCGATGCCGGGCGGCTCGGGGCTGCTCAAATTCGCCGACCGGTTCCCGAACCGGATGATCGACGTCGGCATCGCCGAGCAGCACGCCGCTACGCTGTGCGCCGCCATCGCGATAGAAGGCATGAAGCCGGTGTTCGCCGTGTACTCCACCTTCCTGCAGCGCGCCTACGACCAGGTCGTGCACGACATTTGCCGGCAAAATTTGAACGTCGTCTTCGCCATCGACCGAGCCGGCTTCGTCGGTCCCGACGGAGAAACCCATCATGGCGTATACGACATCGCGTACCTGAGGCACGTGCCGAACATGGCGATTCTGATGCCGAAGGACGAGAACGAGCTGCGACATATGCTGCACACGGCGATTCAATACGACGGCGGCCCGATCGCCGTCCGCTACCCGCGGATCCAAGGCACGGGCGTCGACTGGAACGACGAGCTGAAGCTCATCCCGTTCGGCGAATGGGAGACGGTGCGCGACGGCCGCGACGCGGTCGCCCTCGCCGTCGGTCCGATGGTGCAGGTCGCGTTAGACGCGGCGGAGAAGCTGGCTTCGCAAGGCGTATCGCTGCGGGTCGTCAACGCGCGCTTCCTGAAGCCGCTCGACGGCGCGATGCTGTCGGCGCTCGCGGAAGAACGTCTGCCGATCGTGACGATCGAAGAAGGCGCCGCGGCCGGCGGCTTCGGCAGCGCGGTGCTCGAATGGTTCGCCGCGGAAGGCGCGTACGGCGTGCCGATCAAAGTCATGGGCGTGCCGGACCGGTTCGTGGAGCACGGCTCGATTCAAGAGCAGCGCGACGAAGTGGGCCTTACGGCGGAAGAGCTCGCGGAGACGGTGAAACGGCTGCGCCCGAAGGCGGCCGCCGCCGAGAAGCCGCTCATGACGGGCACGAATATGTAATGCGGTAATTACGGATTTCGGGACGGAGCGGAAGGAACACGTATGTCGGATTCAACCGGGAAGGAACGCATCGACGTCCTGCTCGTCGAGCAAGGACATTTCGACAGCAGGGAAAAAGCGAAGGCCGCCGTCATGGCTGGCCTTGTCTTTTTAGAAGGGGTTCGTTTGGAGAAGGCGGGCATGAAGGTGCCCGCGAACAGCAAATTTACGGTGAAGGGCGAACTGCACCCGTACGTGAGCCGCGGCGGGCTGAAGCTGGAGAAGGCGATTCGGCATTTCGGCCTGGACCTTGCGGGCGCCGTCATGATCGACATCGGCGCTTCGACGGGCGGCTTCACCGACTGCGCGCTGCGGCACGGAGCCGCGTTCGTCTACGCGATCGACGTCGGCTACAATCAGCTCGATTGGTCGCTGCGGAAGGACGAGAGGGTGCGCGTCATGGAGCGGGTCAATTTCCGCTACGTGACGCCGGCGGATCTCGTCGGCCCGCAGCCGACGTTCGCGGCGACGGACGTGTCATTCATATCGCTGCGGCTCATTCTGCCGCCGCTGAAGCCGCTGCTCGCGCCGGGAAGCAAGCTCGTCGCGCTCATTAAGCCGCAGTTCGAGGCGGGGCGCGAGCTCGTCGGCAAGAACGGCATCGTCCGCGAGCCGAACGTTCATCGCGACGTGCTGCGAACAGTCGTCGGCTTCGCCGCCGCGGAAGGCTACGTCCTCGAAGGGCTGACGTATTCCCCGATTACCGGAGGCGAGGGCAATATCGAGTTTTTGGCGCTCTGGCGGTTCGACGCTTCAGGAGCCGAACTTCCGGCGAACGTCGACGACCTCGTCGAGGCGGTCGTGCGGGAGGCGCACGAAACGCTGCACCGTTCGTAAACTTTTTCGCGGAGGAAGAAGCAGGAAACGGCCGCTTCGCCGCGAATACGTTTACCGTGGAGGTGCAGCGTTTTGAACGACGATGCGCTTGGACTGACGGTAGTGCTTTTGGTGCTGGCGGCGTGGGGAGCGGTCGCGTTCCGGCGCTGGCTGCGGCAGGCGCCCGGCGTGAAAGCGCCCGAAGAGTCGCCGTCGCGGCGGCCGCGGGACGACGTCGCGCAGCTGCTCGCCGAGCACGGCTACGAGGTGACGCACGGGAAGCGCAAGGTGAATATCGGCGTCCTCGTCGACGACAAGGAGCTGGGAAGCAGCCTGTTCGTCGACTACTTCGCGCGGCGGGACGGCCGCGTCTACGTCGTCAAAGTGGCGCGAACCCGCAAGCCGCTGGACCTCGCGGCGGGGAGCGCGGTCCGGGAGCAGTTGCTGCCGTTCGCGCTGCTGTACGACGATGCGGGCGGCGTGCTGTATGTGGACATGCAGACGCGCCAAGTTCACCAAATTCGATTCGAGTTGGAGTTGTGACATGAAAGGGCAGCGACATATCAAGATCAGGGAAATCATCACGGGGAAAGAAATCGAAACGCAGGACGAGCTGGTGGACGCGCTGCGCGCGGCGGGCTTTCCCGTCACGCAGGCGACGGTGTCGCGCGACATCAAGGAGCTGCAGCTCGTGAAGGTGCCGTTATCGGACGGCCGGTACAAATATTCGCTTCCGTCCGACCAACGATACAACCCGGCGCTCAAGCTGAAGCGCGCGTTGATCGACTATTTCGGCTCGATCGATCATGCCGACAACCTGGTCGTCATGAAAAGTCTTCCGGGCACCGCGAACACGATCGGCGAACTGATCGACAATTTGGACTGGCCCGACGTCATGGGCACGATTTGCGGCGATAATACGGTACTCATCATTTGCCGCAGCGGCGAAGCGAGCCAACGCGTCGTCGACGAAATTCTCGGCATGCTCTCATAAGGGGGAATCCTTGTTGCTCCTTGAATTGAATGTAAAACATTTGGCCGTGATCGAAGAGGTGCGCGTCTCGTTCCAGAACGGTTTCCACGTCTTTACGGGGGAGACGGGAGCGGGAAAGTCGATCCTCATCGACGCATTGAGCCTGGCCATCGGAGGAAGAGCTTCAGCCGACCTTGTTCGTCACGGATACGACAAAGCGGAGATCGAAGCTCTTTTTGACGTTCCGGCGCATCATCCGGCGCGCGCCCAGCTGCGCGAGCTCGGCATCGCCGCGGCGGAGGACGAGCCGCTCATCGTACGCCGCGAAGTGACCGCGGCGGGCAAAAGCACCGCGCGCGTCAACGGGCAGCTCGTCACGATTCTCGCGCTCAAGTCGATCGGCGAAACGCTCGTCAACATACACGGCCAGCACGAGCATCAGTCGCTGCTGCAAACCGAGCGGCATCTGGAATGGCTGGACGCGTTCGGCGGCGAGCGGGTGGCGCCGGCGAAGGCGGCGTACCGCGAGGCGTACGAAGCGTACACGTCAACGAAGCGGGAGCTCGAGCGCATCGAGCAATCGGGCAAGCAAGCGCTGCAGATGGCCGATTTGTACCGATTCCAGTGGGAAGAGATCGAAGGGGCGAAATTGAAGCCCGGCGAGGACGAATGGCTGCTGGAAGAAAAGCAAAGACTATTCTATGCGGAGCGGTTGTTCGCTGCCGCGAACGACGGCTACGAAGCGCTGTACGGAAGCAAGAAAGCGCTGGAGTGGACGACGAAAGCCGTTCAGCGCATCGCCGACATCGCGAAATACGATCCCGCGAAGCTGAATCCGCTGCTCGAGCAAGTGCAGTCGGCGTATTACCAGCTTGAGGACGCGGCGTTCCAGCTGCGCGACTACCGCGAGGGGATCGAATTCAATCCGGACAAGCTCGAGCAAATTGAGGATCGGCTGCAGACGCTGCATTCGCTGAAGCGCAAATACGGCGATTCCGTCGAGGATATCCTCGCGCACGCGGCGAACATTAAGCGCGAGCTCGATATGGTCGAAAATCAGGAAGAGCGGGTCGCCGAGCTGTCGGCGAAGCTTGCGGCGCTCGAGGGGGAGCTGCGCGCAAGGGCAGAGACGCTGTCCGCCGCGCGGAAGGATGCGGCCGAACGGCTCGCCGCGAAGCTGATGGATCATCTGAAGGACTTACATATGGAGAAGACGCGCTTCCAAGTCGTTCTTCGCTCCGGCGAAGCCGGGTATCGGGCGGACGGCTGGGATCAAGCGGAATTCATGATTGCGCCGAATCCGGGCGAACCGCTGCGAGGCCTTGCGAAAATCGCCTCCGGCGGGGAGCTGTCCCGCATCATGCTGGCGATGAAATCGATCTTCGCGGCGGTGGACGAGGTGCCGACGCTCATTTTCGACGAGGTGGACACGGGCGTCAGCGGCCGGGCGGCGCAAGCGATCGCCGAGAAGATGGCGCAGCTCGCCCGCGGCGTGCAGGTGTTCGCGATTACGCACTTGCCTCAGGTCGCCTGCATGGCGAACGCGCATTATGCGATCGAGAAGAAGGTGAAGGACGGGCGTACGTTCACGGAGGTCAACGCGCTGCAAGGGGACGCGCGCGCACAGGAGCTGGCGCGCATGCTCGGCGGGGTCGAAGTGACGGATACGACGCTGCGTCATGCGCAAGAAATGCTTGCGATGGCGAATAGCAGAAAGTCGGGATGGATATAGGGGCGTCAGGAATCATTTCCGAGTTTAAAACGAGCGGCCCGGGGTACCTTAAAGGTACGTTATTGGCGACCGCGCCAAGCGGCTCAGGAAGTGGCTTAAGGCGTGAGAACGAAAAGGAGCGTGAGGCGTTTGACTTCCGGCAGCAAGAAAAAACTTTTCGGACTTATGCTCGTTTTACTCGTATTTATCATTACCTGCTCTCCTCCGTTTCAACGATTCGCGACGTTCCCGGAGACGCTGCGCGCGTTCGCGGGCGAACGCAAAGAGATCTCGCTCAGCATGCCGGTGCATGCCGTCGGGCTCGTCAAAGACCCGAACATCGTTGAGGTGAACGGTTCGAGCGAGCCGACGTTCGATCTCAATCTCGAAGAGCCGATTTCGCTTCGCACGCATAAGGCGGGACAAACCGAAATGCAGCTGAAGCTGTTCGGGAAAATTCCGTTCAAAACGGTCAAAGTGGACGTCGTGCCGGACTTGAAAGTCATTCCGGGCGGCCAAACGATCGGCGTCAAAATCAAATCGAAAGGCATCCTCGTCGTCGGACACCATCTCGTCCCATCCGAGGACGGCCGCAAGACGTCTCCCGGGGAAGAAGCGAAGCTGACCGTCGGCGACGTCATCCTCGAGATGGACGGCCAAAAGCTGAACGACGTCAATAAAGTGGCGGATATCGTGCAAAAAGCGGGCCGCGCGAACCGGCCGATCGAGTTGGTCGTGCTGCGAGCCGGCCAAAAGTTCAACACGACGATCACGCCGACGTACGACCCGTCGGATAAGGCGTATCGGCTCGGCATCTACATTCGCGATTCGGCGGCGGGCGTAGGCACCTTAACGTTCTATGCGCCCGATCAGAAGGCGTACGGCGCGCTCGGCCACGTCATCACCGATATGGATACGCAGACGCCGATCGTCGTCGGAGGCGGTCAAATCGTCCACTCGAACGTCACATCGATCGACAAAAGCGAGAACGGCGAGCCCGGCGAGAAGCGGGCGGTGTTGATCGACGAAGATAAAGTGCTCGGCGACATCCGCAAAAACACCGACTTCGGCATCTTCGGCAAAATGTACGAAGCCCCCGAGTACGCGAGCATGAAAGAACCGATTCCGGTCGCGTTCGCGGACGAAGTGAAGGAAGGTCCCGCGCATATTTACACTGTTGTCAACGGCCAGAAGGTTGAGAAATTCGACGTCGAAATCGTGCATGTCGCGAAGCAGACGTTCCCCGCGACGAAAGGGATGATCATCAAAATCACCGATCCCCGGCTCGTCGAGAAAACGGGCGGCATCGTGCAAGGCATGAGCGGGAGCCCGATTATACAAAACGGAAAGCTGATCGGCGCGGTGACGCACGTATTCGTCAACGACCCGACGAGCGGATACGGCTGCTTCATCGAATGGATGCTCCGCGATGCGGACATCTTGGTGGACAGCCGGGCGAATCCTAAGGCGAGTTAACCGGCCTTGGGGTTTTTTTTATGCCATTTTGTCGGAAATTAAATAATTTTCGACAGAAGGAATTTTCCTCCTCATGTCGAATTCATAAAAGACCAAGTTTTGGATGACACAACTGCTTTCATGACGTCTAAGGAGGATTCGCTTTGCACAAGATTGAAGTGTTGTTGGCAGACGATAATCGGGAGTTTGCGAATTTATTGTCGGAGTACATCGGCGAGCAAGACGATCTAGAGGTAGTCGGGGTAGCATATAACGGGGAAGAAGTGATGGAAATCATCGAGGACAAGGGCATCGTGCCCGACGTTCTCATTTTGGATATTATCATGCCGCATCTCGACGGGCTGGGCGTGCTCGAGCGTCTCCGGGAACTGAATTTGGAGCCGGCCCCGAAAATCGTCATGCTGACCGCGTTCGGCCAGGAAAACATTACGCAGAAAGCTGTACAGCTCGGCGCGTCATACTATATTCTAAAGCCGTTCGACATGGACGTGCTGGTCAATCGCATTCGCCAGCTCGCGTCCGGTCCGGTTCCGGCCGGCGGCAGCATGAACGGCGCCGGCTCGATGAACGGGCTCGGATCGCAGATGCGCAAGCGACAGACGTCTCTCGTGCAGACGAAGCCTCAAGGCAAGCCGAATTTGGACGCGAGCATCACGAACATCATTCACGAAGTCGGCGTTCCTGCGCATATCAAAGGGTACCAATATTTGCGCGATGCCATCACCATGGTTTACAACAATATTGAACTGTTAAGCGCTGTTACGAAGACGCTGTATCCGGCGATTGCCGAGAAATACCGGACTACTCCGTCCCGCGTGGAGCGCGCGATTCGCCATGCCATTGAGGTCGCTTGGACGCGCGGCAACATCGACAGCATTTCGCACCTGTTCGGCTATACGATCAACATTTCGAAGGCGAAGCCGACGAACAGCGAATTCATCGCGATGGTCGCGGACAAATTGCGCATCGAGCATAAGGTGGGGTAAATTGCGTCCAATTAAAGGGTCTCGTATGTAATTTACAAAAAATGAAAAACGAATGAACACCCCTATGGATTGGTTTGACAGTAAACCAATCGATAGGGGTGTGTTGTTTTGCTTATAATAAAGAAGAAGCCCGCGGGCGGCGTTACCTCCCGGGGGCTTGTCGGTTCGAACCGTTCTTTCTTCGGCGGATGATGAAGACTAGCGCGATAATGAGAACGATCGAAGCGGCGACGACGCCGGCAATCTTCAAGGCATCGGACTTCGTAATAATGATGGCCTCTTCCGAGAACGTCTCGCCGGTTTGTTGGTAATGGGTCGCTTCTGCGCGAGACACGCTCACACCCGTAAGGTTGTAGGCGAACGTTGTGCTTTCCGTCACCCCGGCGTACTCCCATGTCACTTCCGCCGTGTATTCTCCCGCTTTCTTCAGCGCGTTCGGCAGCTGTTGGAGGTTGTAGATGCCAACCTTCCCCGGGTAAATCGAGCCCATTTCGGCTTTTTCTGTATGCAGCAACGTTCCGTCTCGATAAATCCGAATTTCGCCCTTCAATCGTTCCACTTTATTTCCGTCATTGCGAATGGAAAGCGCCAATCCCAAGTTTGCGCCGTCCCATTGCGTTTCCATAGAAGCGAGCGTCAGCTTGTGCGTCTCCGCGCCCGGCACCGTGACCAGCACGCCGATCGCCTGCGCATAAGCTTTATTGATCGTTACCGATGTGCCGTCTTCGATCTCTTGCCGTTCTTGTTCCTTCAACAGGTGACGAAGGGTGAGAACCGCGACGTGGTCGCCCGGAGCGGCATCTTTCGGGATGGTAAGTTGAAGCGTAACGTCTTTTTTCTCGCCGGCACGCAGATGGATTTCTTGTTCCGGAACAAGGAACCAGGACCCGATTCCGCCGCGCTGGATATGTTCCGGATCGACCGCGCCCATGCCGCCGCCGATGGCGACCGGCGCATCGGAGACATACAAGAAACCGTTGGCGATGTGGGCGCCAGACGTATTCCGCGTTCCCAACTCGAAGGTAATGATTTCGCCGGGCTTCCCGATGAAGGAGTAATAACCGGCAACGACTTGATCCCCTTTGGCTTGAATGGCGACGATCCCTTCTTCGGCATCAGCCGCCGAAACCCGCGGTTCCATTCCGTATATCGTCAACAGCATAGCGGCCATAATGATCCCAAAGCATTTTGCGATCATTCATATCCCCCTTCCATAAAAAAGGCAACCAGCTCGAGCAGAGTGGTCGCCTGTGATTCATGCTTACGGCCCCGTTGCAACGGTGTAGGTTACCGTTGTGCTGTACGAACCTTCGAACAAACCGACTTGAGCAGGACGGTTCGAATTGGTTGCCTCATATTGAGAGCCCGCAGCGATATCGGAGAGTTGAGCAATCGAAATATATTGTGGAAGCTTCAAAGTGTAACGAAAACGTTGCGTATAGGCGCCTTGACCGAACATGACGTCCGCGTCCATGATGCGCACGCCGGAAGTCGTGACTTGACCGCTGTAAGCGGAGACGTTCGTCGTGTCCGACGAGTTCACGCCTGTCAGCGTGCCGTCCTGTACGACCTGAAGAATCGGCGTATTCGTATTATGAATAGGGTCCGGATTTGTGCTGTCCACCGGAAGATTTACCTTGAAGGTAGCCCCGTTCAAGGAAGGATCGTTCACGGTAGCGCGCAAGTCGGATGCCGAGACCGTGACTTTCCAACCGGCGCCTTGCCCCGTGTTGTCGTCGACCCGCACATAATCGTTGGCCGTAATGGCCGGCACGGCCGACCCCATGTCGATCAAGTACGAACCGAGCGACATTTGCGAAGTCGATTGTATCGTCGTAGGGGTTGTTGCCGGCGCTTGGTTCGGGTCCGAGGACACGTATACGTTGTCCGCCCCGTTAACGGCGGTGCCCGATGCCGCAGCGGTCGGTGTTCCAATGCTTGCGACGGATGCCGCGATCGCGGCGATCGCCGCGATAGTACGAAATTGCTTCTTCATCATATGACCCTCCATTTTGGCATAAAAAAATCCATCTGCCGAGGGGGATGGAAGTCGTGCTTGTATGTCCATCCTTCCAGCGGCCTGGCGATCGTGGCAGCATGGCTGCGTTAGACCCACGGCTTTGCGTCCCCGCGTTTCCGCGGGTTTGCCTTTGTTACAGGATTCAGTTTTCGTCGGAAAGCGGATCGCGATCACGTCTTACCTTACTGAGTATATTCGAATTTGCATCAAAAGCAATACTCCAAGTATAGACAACATGATAGATTCGATGAATCGTTTCCAATACGAAGAAGTCTCGGTTTCCGGTTCTGGGACGAGCTGCATGCGAAGTACGCGTTTTGCGTACAATAATTGCTACGCAATCGTACGCGAAGAGCGTACCTCCGAGGGGTGTAGCGATGTACCGCAAGTCCAATGCAGCCGGAACGGTTCGGTCGAAGGGCAAGGCGCCTTTCGGCCAAAGCTCGACTGCCGGATCGTCGTTTCAGGAGAAACTCGAATATTTCAAGTCCGTCTTCCATCATACGCAGGATTTCGTTATTCGGGATTTCGACGCGTTCGGCGGTACGTCGGCGGCCGCGCTGTTTTTCACGAGCTTGGTCGATAAGGACATGATCTCGGAAACCGTCATCAAGCCATTGATGCAGCTTTCGGCGAAGCCTGAGCCGGCGGATTCGTCGCGGGCCGCGGAACTCGTTCTCAAGCAAACGATGTTTCATGCGGACGGGAAAACCGCGCCGGATTGTCGGCTAGCCGTGAGCGACTTGCTGGCGGGGAGCGCCGTCGTGCTGATCGAAGGCTTCGACGAAGCGATCGTCGTGAACGTGCAGAAGGTCGAGCAGCGCGCCGTGGAGCAGCCGAAGAGCGAGCAGGTCATTCGGGGGCCGAGGGACGGCTTCATCGAAAATTTGCAGACGAACATTGCGCTGATTCGTACACGGCTCCCCACGGAACAGCTGAAAATGAAGACGCTGCAGCTGGGGCGGCTTACGAAAACGAGCGTCATATTGTTGTATTTGGACGGCATCGCGAACCCGAAGCTCGTCGAAGACGTGGAGCGGCGGCTGAATGCGATCGACATCGACCGCATTCTCGATGCAGGTTACATCGAGCAATACGTTCAAGACAACCCATGGTCGCCGTTTCCGCAAATTCGGAACACGGAACGGCCGGATGTAACGGTCGGCAATTTGCTTGAAGGCCGCGTCGCTATTTTGACGGACGGTTCACCGTACGCGTTGCTGTGTCCGACGTCCTTCGCGATGTTCTACCAAACGTCGGAGGATTACAACGAACGGGCGGGCATCATGAGCATGCTTCGGCTCGTCCGCTTGATGGCGCTGCTGTTTTCGCTTATTACGCCTTCGTTGTACATCGCCATTTTGTCGTTCCATCCGGAGCTCATCCCGACGAAGTTCGCCGTCGCCGTCGCCAGCGGCCGAGCCGGGGTGCCGTTCCCGACGTTTCTCGAGGTGTTCGTCATGGAAGTGGCGGTGGAGATTTTGCGGGAAGCGACCGTTCGCATGCCGCAGCAAATCGGCGGCGCGCTGTCGATCGTCGGCGTGCTGGTCATCGGGCAGGCGGCGGTCATGGCCGGCTTCGTCAGTCCGATCACCGTCGTGGTGATCGCGCTGACGACGATCAGCTCGTTCGCGACGCCGGCGTACAACGCCGCGATGGCGTTCCGTATGCTCCGGTTTCCGATTATCGCTGCCACCGGTCTATTCGGTTTCTTCGGCTTGATCTTGGCGTTGTTTCTCGTGAACAACCATCTGATTTCGCTGCGCTCGTTCGGCGTGCCGTTCCTCGCCCCGGTCGCGCCGCTGAATGCCGCGGGCCTCAAGGACGCGATCATACGAGCGCCGATCCGGTTTCTGCTGGACCGGCCGGCGGAGCTGCGACCGCGCGAGCGGCTTCGCGCCGCGCCGTATCCAAACCCGCGGAGCGGCTCGAACGGAAGGGGGACATCGTAGCATGCGCGAACGTCAAATTACGGCGGTGCAGGCTGCGGCCGTGCTCGTATCCAGCTTAATCGGCATCAGCGTCCTCGCGCTGCCGCGCATAACGGCCGAACGCGTGAATTACGGGGCGCCGCTGGCGACGCTCGTCGGTCTCGCCATTACGGCCGCAGGCCTCGTTGCGATAACGTTCCTTGGCACCCGGTTTCCTAGGGATTCGATCATAGAATACGCCAGGAAGCTGATCGGACGTCCTTTGGGTGATACGTTAGGATTTCTTTACGTTTCGTTCATTGCGGTTCTGTTAAGTTTAGCCGTACGGGAGTTTGCTGATATGATGAACACGATCGTGCTGTCGACAACGCCCTTTGCCGCGATCATTGCGGCCGTCTTGATCGCCGTCGGGCTGACCAGCCGCAGCGACGTGACGACGTTCGCGTATATTCAATTTTATTACGCCCCGCTGACGGCTGCGGCGATGCTGCTGCTGATCGCCTTAAGCGCGACGGAAATGAAGCTCGTCAACTTGCTGCCCGTGTGGGGCAACGGCACACATATCGGCGATTTTTGGTCGGCGGGCGTCCTCGTGGCGAGCATGCCGTTCGCGCAAATCGGCATGTGTATCTTAACGGTCGTCATTCCTTCGATGGCCGATCCCCGGCAGGCGTTCAAGGGAATGACGGCGGGGTTGATCGTCTCCTCGTTGCTTGTCGTGCTTACCGTCGCGGCGACGATGGCCGTCATGAGCGCGGAGGAGGCCGCGAACGACGTTTGGCCGGCGATGGCGCTGACCCGGATGATGCAGCTGCCTGCGCAAATTTTGGAGCGAATCGATCTCCTGTACTTAATGGTTTGGGTCGGCACGGCGTTGACCACGTTCTTGTCCGGATATTATTTGATCTGCTGCCTCGCTTCGCGCTTGTTCGGCCTGCGCAGCCACCGCACGGCGGCCATGCCGCTGATCCCGGTGTTGTTCGCTCTCGCCCTCGCGCCGCGCAATACGCTGCACACCTACTCCCTAATCCAGCTCGTCGGCGTCGGGGGGCTGGGGTTGACCGTCGGCTTTCCGATCTTGCTCGCGCTCCTGTCGGCATGGCGCGGGAAAGGACGGTCCGCCGCATGAGCAAAGGAACGATCGCGCTGTTGGCGCTGGCGATGCTGCTGACGGGCTGCTGGGATCGTGTGGAAATCGAGGAAAGGGGAACGGTGCTGGCGCTGGCGATCGATCCGGCGAGCGAAGAGGAGGCGGCCGCGGAGCCGCTGGTGAGCCATCCGAAGGGCGCCGCTCCGGCTTCGAAGAAAGGTAACCTGCTCAAAGTGACGGCGCAGCTCGCGATTCCGGGACAAATTCCGCTGGGGCCCGAGAGCGGCGGCGCGGGCGGCAACGGGGCGCAGGACAAGGTATGGGTCGTATCCGCGGTCGGGCATACGATGGACGACGCGCTGCAGAATTTACAGCAGTCGATCGCGAACGAGCTGTTTTTCGGCCATCTGCAGGTGGTCATTTTGAACCGGAACATTGCGGAAAACGGGATCGACGACATCAACGAATATTTGCGGCGCATGCCCGAGATCCGACGCACCGTGTGGCTTGTGGTCAACCATACCGACGCGGCCGGCACGATGACCGTTTCGCCGAAGCTGGAGCGCGTTCCCGCCCTGTATTTCGCCCAAACGTTCCGCCAAGCGACGAAGATGGGGAAATTGCCGGCATCGACGATGGGGCGATTTTGGATCGACCGGAGCAAAGAGGGAAAAGACGGATTTCTTCCCTACATTACCGTCAAAAACAAAGAAAACATCGAAGTGTCCGGGGTCGCGTACTTTCGCGACGACAAGATGCAAGGCGTGCTGAGGCCGCACGAAGTCGCCTACTTCAACGGGCTGACGGAGCAAAATCCGGGCGGCGCTTCGGCATATATCACCGTTCCGGGTACCGGGGGAGAAGCGATCATGTTTCAATCCGTCCATCGGGACGCTCGGTACAAGCTCTCGTTTCGCGGCGGTCGTCCGCACTTCGATGTGTACGTAACCGTCAAGGGAATCGTCAAGGAAAAGTCGAGCATTAAGGTCGATTTGGAAAAACCGGAGGACGTGGCCGCGATCGAACAAGGGGCGGAGGAGCAATTCCGGAAGGCGTTCGAATCGGTTATTCGGAAGACGCAGGCGGCGGAGGCCGATATTTTCGGTTTCGGAGATCAAATTCGCGCCTTCGCTCCAGGGTACTGGGACGCTCGAATTCGGGAAGCCGCCCGATGGCATCAGCAATATGAACAGCTGTCTGTATCGGTGCATCCGACGATTCGCATCATTCGCATGGGCATGAGTCCGAGGTGAGCATGGCGGGGCAAGCGTTTGCGCCGGGCGTTTCCTGGAAAAGATAGGTTACAGGAGGTATGACATGACACCTAGAAACGGCAGCAAGAGCGGCGGCGAATCGCGGATGCAGGAAATCGTTACGTACATGAAGAAATATTCGTTAAACAAAGAGGTGAAGCGGCTGCTCAGCGTCGTGAATCCGCTTCTCGCCCGCAAGGAAACCAATATACGCGTCCATCTGGAAGCGCTCAAGGATTGCGTCATCACCGAGGACGAATTCCGGACGATCGAAGCGAAAATCCAGTTGGGGCGATTGTGTCTCGATCTCGAGAAACTCATTCCGAAAACGCGCGTGACGCTCCTGTTTTACGATCAGGAAGAAAACCGCATTTATCACGGAGCCGCGCCGAGCATTCCCGTCGAATTTTTCGATTTTTTCGAGACGATCAACGAGGAAAACCTTCTCGACGAAAACTGCGGATCGTGCGGAAGGGCGATCTACAGCAAAACCGTCGCCATCACCGATATCGCAACAGATCCGGTGTGGCAGCCTTTCAAGGAACACGCGTTTCGGTACGGGTTCCGATCTTGCTGGTCGGTTCCGTTCTTCCGGGAGGAACAGGTGCTCGGGACGTTCGCCATTTATTCCTGGCTCCCGCTCGTCCCGACGCGCAAACAGATTCGTTTGATCAAGGACCGTGTCGTCCTGTACCGCGACGCCATTTTTCGAGTGTCGCACGAACTTACCAAGAAAGAGGCGTAGCCCATGCCCGTACCCTACGGACAACGTTTGAAAACCCTTCGCCAGTTGCACAAGATGACGATGAGCCAAGTCGCCGGGAAAATCGGCGTCTCCAAATCCAGCTATGCCGGATACGAGCAAAATTATCGCCATCCGCCGATGGACAAGCTGCTGCTGCTGAGCGAATTGTTTCAAGTGTCGGTCGATTATATTTTGTGCCGAACCGAAGATCTGTCCGCTTCCCGGCATACGACCAATGCCAAGGAGCTGCTGAAAACGAAGGATCTGCATTGGGACGGCGTGCCATTGTCGGAAACGGATCTTGAAGCGATTTTTCAGATGCTGGACCGCTCTTCTGCCCAGCGCAGAGGCGAAGCGCGTCTCGCCGGCGGAGATTCGTAAAGCCCGCGCGGGCGCGCCCTTCATCGCCCGCCGCGATAAAACCGATACGCGTCCGCCTTCGACTGTTTTGCCTCGTACAGCGCCTCGTCCGCGCATTTTTCGAGCCTCTTCCGACTGGCCGCGTCGACCGGGTACAGCGCGATGCCGATGCCGGCTCCGAGCGGAATCGCATGCCCTTCGTACTGCAGGGGCGTCCGGAACGAGGCCAGCATCCGTCGCGCGATCGTCTCGGGCGTCTCGGCGCCGTCGATGGCGGGCAATATAACCCCCATCTCGTCTCCGCCCAATCGGGCGACCGTATCCGTCGACCGAACGCAGCGCTTGAGCCGATCGGCGAACTCCTTGATGACGGCGTCCCCCGCGTCGTGCCCGTATTGGTCGTTCACCTTCTTGAAGTTTCGGCCGTCCAGCAGCATGACCGCGACCTGCTCGCCGGTGCGATCCGCTTCGCGAAGGGCCGTCTCCAGCCGATCGTCGAACGTCCTTCGGTTCGGCAGCCCTGTCATATAATCGTAATAGGCCAGCTTCTCCAGCATTTCCTCATGGTTTTTTCGTTCGGTCACGTCGCGGCTAATGATGACGATCTGTTTGATTTCTCCGTCTTCTATTACAGGGGTCGCCGTTCCTTCCACCCACAGCCAATGTCCTCCTTTCCGCTTTAATCGCGCCATCATTCGGGTCGATTTTCCGCTGTTTACTTTGGCCAAATGCTTCCCGACCTCAGGCAGGTCCTCAGGGTGAATAAGGTCTGTATAGTGGATCCCGATGTATGTTTCCTTCGCGTAGCCTAATGTATTTTCGCTGGAAGGAGAGATGTACTCTACGATCCCAGCCGGATTTGCTAACGCGATAATGTCGTAGGCGTGTTCCGCGATGACTCGGAACCGCTCCTCGCTTTTGCGCAGCTCCCTGGCGGCCGCCTTCAGGAGGGCGATGTCGTGCAGCGCGAGCTTTTCGGTCGTGACGTCCTTCGCGATGCCGTAGACGCCCGCGACTTCGCCGTCCACGACGATCGGGATATTGGTAACGCCGACGAAGACGCGTCGGCCGTTCTTATGAAGAATCGTCAGCTCGTAATGAACGGCTTCGCCGGACAAGCAGCGCGAGAAATAGGCGCGAACCGCTTCCCGGTATTCCGGCGCGACGAACGGCTCGAACGATTTCGAGCGCAGTTCGTCTTCGCTGTACCCGATAATTTCCATGGTACGGCCGTTAAAGCTCGAAAACGTGCCGTCTCTCGTGAGCGAAAACACGGCGTCCGGATTATGCATGAATAAAGACATATAACGCTGTCTGCTGTCCTGCAGCATCCGCTGCGCCTCTTTCTGCGCCCGAATGTCCCGGAATACGAGCGATACCGCCGTCAGTTTCCCGTCCTCGTCCAATACCGGGCTGTATGAGGCGGACACGTCGATCAGCGTGCCGTCCTTGGCCTTGCGCTGCGTCTCGAAGCCCGGCAGCTGCTTGCAGGACAAGAACGATTCGATGATGCGGCGCACCTCGTCGCGCTTGTGCTCCGGAATGATCGGCAGCTGCGCTGCTTTTAATCCGGCGACTTCGCTCTCTTCGTACCCGAACATATCCGTGAACCCACGATTGACCGCGATAACGGTTAGTTCCCGGTCCAGCACGACGATGGCGTCCGACATCTGTTGAAGCACCGATTGCAGAAACCGGGGATCGTCGAAGTACTCCTTCATGGCGATTCGCACCTCCTTACGGGGATGGAACGGCTTGCTCCAATGTCTTAGGGCGGTTCGGCAGGGAAGACGATGCTTGCGCCGGCCGCGGACGGTCCATACAACGAAAAAGGACCCGGTTTCCCGGGTCCCCGACGGCGCCGTTGGTAGTTTCACTTCTTCATCGAAAGCAAATCCGGTATTGCTACCGCGCGTCTAAAGCCCGTTACGAGTCTTTAGCGCATCCCTCGCCCTCTATTTCGAGTGAGAACCCTCCGAAGAACTGTCACGTTCCGCTGAATTCCTTACGTCCTCCAACGCAACCACGACCTTTCTCGTCGCCGTCGTAAGTATAGTATGTCCGCCGTTCGCCGTTTTAAACGTCCGCCCGCAGGAAATTTTCGCCAATGCGCGGCGTATCGTCTTTTCCCGTTCCGGAAAAACTAAAACAATCTAGGCTTATCCGAAGTCGGAATCGAGGAGGTTTTCGAACAGATGAACGGGTTGCTTCAATGGATCAACAAGCTAAACTTGGCCCTCGCGTTCCTGGTGTTATTCGCCGCGCACGGGCTGCTCTATTTCGGACTCGGCAACGGGGACTGGTTTTTCCTCGCGCTGTCGGCCGCGCTCGTCTGGACGGGCGTGCTCGCCGCCGTGCAGCTGTTCTCGCGGGGCCGCGCCCGCTCCAAGTGAACCGGCGGCGCGGCGCGCCCGAACGGCCGCCGCGCGCTTCGCCACCGGGGCGAGCAGCCACTGCGGCTTCAGATGCTCCGGGAGGTCGTCCCGAACGTATTTGCGAATGTCTTCCCCCAAATATTTGCGCATGCGCACCTCGGTCTCGGCTTTGGCGAAATGCCACAGCATCTCGAAGCTGGCCTTGTAGCCGCGGCACCAGTAGACGCAGCCGACGCCTTCCTCGTCCCGCCGCTCGTCGGTCACCTTGATGCCCTTCGTCCGCAGCCGGTGGCGGAGCTTCGCCAAATCGGCGGCGACGTCGTCCATCGCCCGCTGCAGCAGGTCGAGGTACGGCTGCTTCGTCTTCAGCTTGCTTTCCCGCAGCACCTTGGCGTCCCGGTCGAACACCGTCATCAGCAGGTTCAAAATCAACGTTTCTTTGATCGTGCCGAGCTCGTCGACGGCGGTGACCGGCGGGATGGTCGGGATCCGTTCTTGCTTCGCCATCTTGTCATCACCCACGATACGAATGTATGTTCTTATTCTATGCGATAACGGTGTTTCTATGCAAGGGGCGGAACCATTTTACAGGGCGGGACGAGGTATGATATAGTTACTTTTGGCTTCGCGCTTTAGAAAATTGTTCGAAATTTCGTCATGTTTGGAGGGAGCAGCATTCTCCCAAAAAGCGGGCGAGTCTTTATAATAGTAGGATGTAAACCGTTTGAGGGGGAAGACAGTGCATGTACAAGTGGATTATGGCGGTGCTCTTTTTCGGGTCGGCCGCGCTTGGCGTCGGCATCTTGTTTAACGAGCTTCCGCAGCCGCCGAGTGAAGAAGAATTAGCCGAAGCGGCGAACACGCTCGAAATCGTGGCAAGCAACTGGGAATTCGATCAGCAGGAGTACGTCGTCGAAGCGGGCTCCACGATGACGGTCAAGCTCGTGAACGATCAAGGGGTGCACGGAATTAACATCAGCGGCCTCGGCGTCGATTTGCAGGGCGCGCACCTGTCCCAAGAAGTGACGTTCGGCGAACCGGGCGAGTACGAAATCACTTGCATCGTTCTGTGCGGCGAAGGCCACGCGGAAATGAAAGCGAAGATTGTCGTTCAGTAAATAGGGAAAAATAAAAACAGCACCTTAGCGGCGCTGTTTTTTCTTTTCGCGAAAACGGGGGGCGACGTAGTTTCGCTTGCGGTCGCGGTAAAAAATCCAGCCGCCGATGAAGGCGACGCCGAGGATAAACAGCAGCAGACCCGCGAGAAACGACAGCCACGGGAACGCGCCGGGGCCGAACGAGGCGAACACCGCGTTCTTCATCAGCAGAAAGCCGTACGTCGCGGCCCAGCCCGGGATGACGAGCAGCAGCACGGCGATGAAACGCGAAAACTTCGTAGGCATGGTGAGATAGTTCCTTTCCATACATGTCGTCTTATTTTACCCTATCCCGGCATCGCGTAAAAAGAGTACAATAAACAAAGAGTCTAACAAATTCATGAACGAATATTTAGCGTCATAGACTCATAGTACAGGCATGCGGTTAGCCTATTATTTGGAGGATCTATCATTGACTCGTACATACGATATCGTAGTGCTCGGCGGCGGTCCGGGCGGGTACGCGGCGGCGATTCGCGCGGCGGAGCTCGGCAAGTCGGTCGCCATCGTGGAGAAGGCGGGGCTCGGCGGGACATGCCTGCATAAGGGATGCATCCCGAGCAAGGCGCTGCTGCGCAGCGCAGAAGTGTATCAAACCGTAAAGCGCGGGGAGGAATTCGGCATCGTCGCCGGCGGAGGAGCGGAGCCGTTCATCGACTTCGCCCGCGTGCAGGCGCGGAAGGCCGCCGTCGTCGAGGAGCTGCACCGCGGCTTGCAGCTGCTCATGAAGAAGCATAAGATCGACGTATATTACGGGAAGGGACGGCTGATGGGCGCCTCGATCTTCTCGCCGCAGACGGGCACGATCGCGGTCGAGACGGCGGACGGCGAGCCGGAGACGCTCGTCAACGAGCGGCTCATCATCGCCACCGGCTCGCGCCCGCGCGTCATTCCCGGCCTCGAGCCGGACGGCCGCTTCGTGCTGACGAGCGACGAGGCGCTCGAGCTGCCGGCGCTGCCGCAATCGATCGCGATCGTCGGCGGCGGCGTCATCGGCGTCGAATGGGCGTCGATGATGATCGACTTCGGCGTCGACGTCACGCTGCTCGAAGCGGCGGACCGGCTGCTGCCGACCGAGGAGGAGGACGTCTCGCGGGAGATGGCCGCGGCGCTGACGAAGCGGGGCGTCCGCATCGTCACCGGCGCGAAGGTGCTGCCGGAGACGCTGCGGAAGCGCGAAGCGGGCGAGCGCACCGAGGTGCGCATCGAGGCGGAGCGCGGCGGCGAGCGGATCGCCGTCGAGGCGGAGACGCTGCTCGTCGCGGTCGGACGAGCCCCGAACATCGAAGGCATCGGCCTCGAGAACGCGGACGTGGCGCTTGAGCGGGGCGCCATCCGGGTGAACGGCTGGATGCAGACGAGCGAGAAGCACATCTACGCGATCGGCGACGTCGTCGGCGGTCTGCAGATGGCGCACGCGGCGACCCGCCAGGGCGTCGTCGCGGCGGAGCATATTTGCGGCGCCGCGCAGCGTCCGTACGACGCGGCCGCCGTGCCGCGCGCCGTCTTCTCGCACCCGGAAGTCGCGTCGATCGGCCTTACGGAGGCGCAGGCGAAGGAAGCCGGCCGCGACGTCGCCGCCGCGAAGCTGCCGCTGCGCGCCGCCGGGAAATCGGTCGTGTACGGCGAGCCGGGAGGCTTCGTCAAAATCGTCGCCGACCGGACGACGAACGACGTGCTCGGCGTTCACATGATCGGGGCGAAGGTGACGGAACTGATCGGCGAAGCGTCGCTCGCTCAGCTGGTCGAAGCGACGCCGGGCGAGCTGGGCCAAGCGATCCGCCCGCATCCGACGCTGTCGGAGGCGGTCATGGAAGCGGCGCAGGCGGTTGACGGTCGTATCGCGGGACGGTAAGATGAACGAAAGGGGATTATGACCTGGTCATAATACTCGGTGCTAAGGAGGCGATCCGGTGATTGACGAAAAGGCGTTGAAAAACGGTCAGTCGAAGCATGCGCAAGTAGGCCTCAGCGACGACGATGTCATAAACATGTACATTACGATGGTGAAGGCGCGCAAGTACGACGAGCGCGCCACGGTGCTGCAGCGCGCCGGGAAGGTGCCGTTCCACGTGTCCGGCGTCGGCCAAGAATGCGCTCAGGTCGCGGCGGCGTTCGCGCTGCGGCCCGGCACCGATCTGTTCTTCCCGTACTATCGCGACTACGGCTTCGTGCTGTCCGTCGGCATGACGATTCGGGAGCTGATGCTCGCCTTGTACTTCAAGGCGGAGGATCCGAACAGCGGCGGGCGGCAGATGGCCGGCCATTTCGGCTGCAAGCGGCTCGGCATCTTCACGGGCTCGAGCCCGGTGACGACGCAGGTGCCGCACGCCGTCGGCGCGGCGTACGCGGCGAAGCTGCGCGGCGAAGAGAGCGTCGCGTTCGTGACGTTCGGCGAAGGCTCGAGCAATCAGGGCGACTTCCACGAGGGCTGCAACTTCGCGGGCGTCCATAAATTGCCGGTCATTCTCATGTGCGAAAACAACCGATACGCGATTTCGGTGCCGGAGAGCCAGCAGGTCGCGGGCCGCATCGTCGACCGCGCCATCGGCTACGGCTTCCCGGGCGTCCGCGTGGACGGCACCGATCCGTTCGAGGTGTACGCGGCCGTGAAGCAGGCGCGCGAGCGCGGCCTCGCGGGCGAGGGCCCGACCTTGATCGAGGCGATGATGTACCGCATCTCGCCGCATTCGACGTCGGACAACGATTTGCTGTACCGGACGAAGGAAGAAGTCGAAGAGCATAAAGCGAAGGACGGCCTTCCGAAGCTGAAGGCTTATTTGATCGAGCAAGGCCTATGGGACGAAGCGCGGGAAACGTCGCTGCTCGAGGCGATTCGCGCGGAGCTCGACGAAGCGACGCAGTACGCCGAGCAGGCGCCGTACCCGCGTCCGGAAGATACGCTGTTGTACGTCTACGGCGACGACGACGCGAGCGGGAGGAGCTGAAGCGCATGGCGACGATGAAATATTTGGAGGCGATTCGCGCCGCGATGCACGAGGAGATGGGGCGCGATTCGCGCGTGTTCGTGCTCGGCGAGGACGTCGGCAAGGGCGGCGTGCTCAACGCGACCAAAGGGATGCGCGACGCCTACGGGCCCGCGCGCGTGTTAGACACGCCGCTCGCCGAATCGGCCATCGCGGGCGTCGCGATCGGCGCGGCGATGCACGGCATGCGGCCGATCGCGGAAATGCAGTTCGCCGATTTCGTGTTCCCGGCGACGAACCAGATCATCTCGGAAGCGGCGAAAATCCGCTACCGTTCCAATAACGATTGGCATTGCCCGATCGTCGTGCGGCTGCCGTACGGCGCGACGGGCGGCGGCGCGTTGTACCATTCCCAATGCCCGGAGTCGGTGTTTTTCGGAACGCCGGGGCTGAAAATCGTGGCGCCGTCCACGCCGTACGACGCCAAAGGGCTCATGCTCGCGGCGATTCGCGACGCGGATCCGGTGCTGTATTTCGAACATAAGAAATGCTATTTGTCGATCTCGGGCGAAGTGCCGGAGGGCGATTACGTCGTCCCGATCGGGAAGGCGGACGTGAAGCGCGAAGGCGACGACCTGACGGTCATTACATACGGCATGACGGTGCATTACGCCTTGGCCGCCGCGGAGCAGCTCGCGGAGGAAGGCATCAGCGCCCACGTGCTCGATTTGCGGACGCTGCAGCCGCTCGACAAGGAGGCGATTCTCGCCGCCGCGTCGAGAACGGGCAAGGTGCTGATCGTGCACGAGGACAATAAGTCGGGCGGCGTCGGCGCGGAAGTGTCCGCGATTATTGCCGAGGAGCTGCTGTTCGACCTCGATGCGCCGATCATGCGGCTGTGCGGCCCGGACGTGCCGGCCGTCGGGTCGAGCCCGACGACGGAGAAGTTTTTCTTGCTGAACGCCGACAAGCTGAAGGAAGCCATGAGAACCTTGGCGTTGTACTAGAGTCGGTGCGAGAGGAGAGCGAAGATGAGCGATACGAAAACGATCGACGGCATCCCCGGCATCGCCGTGACGGTGCCGCACCTCGCGGAGAGCCTCGTGTCGGCCACCGTCGGCAAATGGTTGGTTGCGCCGGGGGATTACGTGAAACAATATGATGTCATTTGCGAGCTGGTGACGGACAAAGTGACGACGGAAATGCCGTCCCCGGTGGAAGGCGTCGTCACGCATCTGCTCGTGAAGGAAGGCGTGGAGGCGGCCGTCGGCGAGCCGCTGTGCATCTTGGCCGGCGCGGACGCGGCGAACGCGGCGCAGGCGCCTGCGTCCGCGCCGTCGGCCGCAACGGGCGGCGGGACGCCGCCTACGTCCGGCGCGGGCGCGATGCGCCGCCGGTATTCGCCGGCGGTGCTGACGCTCGCGGCGGAGCACGGCATTCGGCTCGACGAGGTCGATATCGTCGGCACCGGGCTCGACGGGCGCATTACGCGCAAGGACGTGCTCGCGTTCGTCGCCTCGGGCGCTCACAAGGCGCAAGCGGCGCGGCCGCAGGCGGCTTCGCCGGCTCCGGCTGCGGCGCCGCCCGCCGCCGTCCACGCGGAGTCGGCTCGTCCGGCCGAAACGCCGGTCCGTACGAGCGGGCTCCACCTGTCCGAAGAGCCTCGCATTCCGTCGATCGAAATCGAGCAGGGCAACGAGCGCGAATATTTGATCGACGTCACGCCGGTCCGAAGCACGATCGCGAGCCGCATGCGGCAGAGCGTCAGCGAAATTCCGCACGCGTGGACGATGATCGAAGCGGACGTGACGAACCTCGTCAATTTGCGGAACAAGGTGAAGGACGAGTTTTTCAAGCGGGAAGGCGTCAACTTGACGTACATGGCTTTCATGCTGAAGGCCGTCGTCAACGCGATCAAAGACTACCCGATCATGAACTCCGTGTGGGCGGTCGACAAAATCATCGTGAAGCGGGACATCAACGTGTCGCTGTCGGTCGGCACCGAAGACAGCGTCATGGTGCCCGTCATCAAGCAGGCGGATCGGAAAAACATCGCCGGCCTCGCCCGCGAAATCGACGAGCTCGCGCGCAAAACGCGGGCCGGGAAGCTGACGCTGTCGGATATGCAGGGAGGCACGTTCACGGTCAACAACACCGGCTCGTTCGGCTCCATTTTGTCGTATCCGATCATCAACTACCCGCAGGCGGCGATCATTACGTTCGAATCGATCGTGAAGCGCCCGGTCGTCATCAAGGATATGATCGCCGTCCGATCGATGGTGAACTTGTGTTTGTCGCTCGACCACCGGATTCTCGACGGCGTCATTTGCGGCCGGTTCCTGCAGCGAGTGAAAGAAAACTTGGAAAGCTTCGACGAATCGACCAATCTCTATTAATTAGGCGCCGAAGAAGCTGACGCCCATCAACAGCGTAGACACGATCATCGAGATCAGCGTCGCCCAAACGACGACTTTGATCCATACGCGATTACCCATAGCGAAACAACGCTCCTTTCGATGATGAACAAGCTTTAAGCCTGTATCCATTGTAACGCAACGACTTGACGGGAGGAAACCGAAAATGGTGGTGCAACAGCGACTGATCGACGAATTTTTCGAGCTCGTCCGCACCGACAGCGAGACGAAGCACGAGCGCGAAATTTGCGACCTGCTGATCCGAAAGTTTACGGAACTCGGTTTGGACGTGTACGAGGACGACACGGCGGCGAAAACCGGCCACGGGGCGGGCAATCTGTTCGCGACGTGGGCGGCGACGCCGGGCATGGAGGACGTCGCGCCGTTCCTGTTCACGTGCCACATGGATACGGTCGCGCCGGGGAAAGGCATTCAGCCGCGCCTCGACGACGACGGCTTCATCCGCAGCGACGGGACGACGATTCTCGGCAGCGACGATAAAGCGGGCCTCGCGGCCATCTTCGAAGCGATCAAGGTCGTGAACGAAAACAACGTCCCGCACGGGCGCATCCAGTTCGTCATCACGTCCGGGGAAGAGAGCGGCCTCGTCGGCGCGCGCGCGATGGATCCGAAGCGTCTCGACGCGAAATACGGCTACGCGCTCGATTCGGACGGCAAAATCGGCGAAATTTGCACGGCCGGCCCGACGCAGACGAAAATGCGCATCACCGTCGTCGGCAAATCCGCGCACGCGGGCGTCAATCCGCAGGACGGCATCAGCGCGATCACGGTGGCGGCGAAGGCGATTTCGCGCATGCCGCTCGGCCGCATCGACCACGAAACGACCGCGAACATCGGCCGCTTCGAAGGCGGCGGCGAGACGAACGTCGTCGCCGACCGCGTCATCATTACGGCGGAGGCGCGCAGCCTCGTGAACGAGAAGATGCAGGCGCAGGTGCAGAAAATGCGCGACGCGTTCGAATCGGCGACGAAAGAGTTCGGCGCGACGTACGAGTTCGAAGAAAATTACTTGTACCCGGCCTACAAATTCGACGACGACGCGCCGGTCGTGCGCGTCGCGGCCGACGCGTTCGATGCGCTCGGCATCCCGTGGAGCACGTTCCCGTCGGGCGGCGGCAGCGACGCCAACATGTTCAACGGCATGGGTGTGCCGACGGTCAATCTTGCGATCGGCTACGAGCACATCCATACGACGAAGGAGCAAATCCGCTTGTCCGATCTGATCGGCGCGGCCCGCATGGTCGTGGAGATCGTCCGGCAATCCGTCAAGGTGAAAGCGTAAGCGAACGCGCGTCAGAAAGGCCGCCTCCGGAAGAGAGCATCTCTTCCGCGAGGCGGCCTTTTCGCGCCGAAGCCGGCGTTACACCATCGGATACGAGCGGTAATCGCCGACGATCCGTTCCGCGCCGGCGCGTCCGGGCGAAACCGAAGCCGGCGCGCCGGACGCCGCGTTCGATTCGAGACCGAAGAACGCGGCCTCGGTCCGCGCGCGGAGCATGGCTTGAAGCGAGACAGCATCTCCGGATTCCCGGCGAAGCTGGCGAAGCTTCCCTCGAATTTGCCATGCTTTGCCGACCAGCCGCATCTGTCGGTCCCCGTAGTAGCTTTTCATAGTTTCAGCGCACCCTTCGTTTGATCTGGTATAATCACCGTATGCGCGAATGAGACGACTTATGACGGGGAGGCTATCCAAGAGTGGAAACGAAACCTATGGATTTGACGGAACGCACGATTTCGACAAGGCCGATATTCAACGGCCGCATTATATCGCTGCAAGTGGACGAAGTGACGCTGCCGAACGGCGGGACCGCGACGCGGGAGATCGTGAAGCATCCGGGAGCGGTGGCGGTCATCGCGGTAACCGGCGGCAAGCTGCTCGTCGTCGAGCAGTACCGCAAGCCGCTCGAGCGGCTGCAGGTCGAAATTCCGGCGGGCAAGCTGGACGGCGGAGAAGATCCGGCGGAAGCCGCGAAGCGCGAGCTGCGGGAAGAGACCGGATACGACTGCGAGAAGGTCGCGCTGCTGCATTCGATGGCGACGTCGCCCGGCTTCGCGGACGAGGTCATTCACCTGTACGTGGCCGAAGGGCTGACGAGCGGCGACGCGAGCCCCGACGAGGACGAATTCTTGAACGTCTTCGCATATACGCCCGAAGAAGCGTCGCAGGCGATCGCGGACGGCCGCATTTGCGACGCGAAGACGCTGATCGCGGTGTACGCGTGGCAGCGTTACATGTCCACAGGCAGCTGGGGAGTTTGATTCGACGTTGAACGATACAGACACATTGCGCACTTACTACGCGGACCTGCATATCCACATCGGCCGCACCGAAGCCGGGGCGCCGGTGAAAATCACCGGCTCGCGCGATCTTACGTTCTTCAACATCGCCCATGAGGCGAGCGTGCGCAAGGGTATCCACATGACGGGCATCATCGATTGCCAATCGCCCGCCGTGCAGGAGGAGATCGAGCGGTATTTGGACGCGGGCGAGATGGACGAGCTCGCGGGCGGCGGCATTCGCTACCGCGACACGACCGTGCTGCTCGGCAGCGAGCTGGAGGTGAAGGATCCCGGCTTCGGCCCGATGCACATGCTGATCTTCCTCCCGAAGCTGTCGGCGATGAAGGAATTCACCGCTTGGCTGAGCGGTCGGATGAAGAACGTGTCGCTCAGCTCTCAGCGGGTGTACGCGCTCGCGCGGGAGCTGCAGGAGGAGGCGGTCGGCCGCGGCGGCATCGTTATCCCGGCTCACATTTTCACGCCGCATAAGAGCTTGTACGGCAGCTGCTGCTCGCGGATGGAGGACGTGCTCGATCCCGCCGACGTCGCCGCCGTCGAGCTGGGCCTCAGCTCCGACACGGCGATGGCGGATACGATTCCGGAGCTGCGCCGGCACGCCTTCGTAACGAATTCCGACGCGCATTCGCTGCCGAAGATCGCGCGGGAATACAACGCGCTGCGGCTGGGCGAGCCGACGTTCGAGGAACTCGTCAAAGCGCTGCGCGGCGAAGGCGGACGGGGCATCGAAGCGAATTACGGCCTAACGCCGCAGCTCGGCAAGTATCACAAGACGTACTGCGAAAGCTGCGACGCGCTGATCGAAGCCGAAGCCGCGGCGTTCGCTAAGACGTGCCCGGCCTGCGGCGGCACGAAGCTCGTGCGCGGCGTGCATGACCGGATCGCGTTCCTCGGGCAGGCGGGGGAGCGGGACGTCCCGGTGCCGGAGCGTCCGCCGTACCGCCATCAGGTGCCGCTCGAATTCGTGCCGGGACTCGGGCCGAGGAAGCGGGAAGCGCTGCTCGCGCGGTTCGGCACGGAAATGCGCATTTTGCACGACGCCCCCGAGGCGGAGCTCGCCGATCTCGCGGGACCGGGCCCCGCCGCCGTCATCGCCGCGGCCCGGATCGGCGGCGTCGAAGTCGCTTCCGGCGGCGGCGGCAAATACGGCAAACTCAAGTAAATTGCATTCAAGGAATCTCTTACGCCCGTCATAGTTTCCCTTCTAGCTTCATATATTTGGTTACGAAGCGACATGGAAGGATGGGACTGCCGATGACGGGCGTTTTTCGTTTGTACTCCAAAGATTTGCTGCCTCTCTACTTATTTGTTTGCATCTTGTTCGTCATGGGCGTCGTGTTCGGCGCGCTGCTCGTCAATGCGCTTACGCTGCAGCAGAAACACGACGTCGCGCAATATATGAACAACTTTCTCGCGAACTATGGGGCGACAGGCGTTCCGGCGGGAACCGGCGACGCCGCCGGCGCTGCAGGCGCTGGCGCGGGCGGGGCGAACGCGGCGCCGGCATCCGCCGCGAGCGAGTCGAAGTCGCCGGCCGCCTCGGTATGGGACACGTTCGGCGCGCACGTCCGCTGGGTGTTTTTCATTTGGATTCTCGGTCTCTCCGTGGTAGGCGTGCCGATCATTTTGCTGCTCGATTTTCTGAAGGGCGTACTGATCGGGTTTACGGTCGGCTACTTGGCGGGTCAATGGTCGTGGGACGGCGTCGTGTTCGCCCTCGCCTCGGTCGCGCCGCAGAACGTCGTCGTCGTGCCGGCGATCATCATCTGCAGCGTCGCCGCCATTTCGTTCAGCAGCCTGCTCGTGAGCAACCGGCTCATGAACCGCTCCGGGACGATCAAGAAGCCGTTCGCCGCATTTTCGCTGACGGCGCTGCTGCTGGCCGCGCTCATGTTCGGCGTGTCGATGTTCGAGGTGTACGTTTCTCCCGAATTGCTGGAATGGGCCGCGCCTCGGCTGCTCGCCTCCGTTTGACGGGCGACAGTCCTCCCCCTATAATGAATAGAAGAGTCATAGAGGTGCGTGAGGGGGGACGACGCTTTGGAGGCGCGCATAGAGAAAATCAAGCAGCAGCTGCAGTCGCAAGGGTACAAGCTAACGCCCCAGCGCGAAGCGACCGTCCGGGTCCTGCTGGAGAACGAGGAGGATCACCTCAGCGCGGAAGACGTGTTCATGCTCGTGAAAGACAAAGCCCCCGAGATCGGCCTTGCTACCGTGTACCGCACGTTGGAGCTGCTCAGCGATCTTCACGTGGTCGAGAAGATGAATTTCGGAGACGGCGTCGCCCGCTACGACCTGCGCAACGACAGCGCGCATCACCACCATCACCATTTGATTTGCGTCCAATGCGGCGCGGTCGATGAAATTATGGAAGATTGGCTGGGCGAATTGGAAGAGAGACTCGAGCGCGAATTCCGCTTCGCGGTGCTCGATCATCGCCTCGACTTCCAAGGCATTTGCAGCCGCTGCCGAGACCAAGGCGTACCGGTTCCGAACCGAGCGAAGATGTAACGCGAACACTCCTTTCCGAACGGAAGAGGGGTGTTTTTATTTTGCGTTCGCCCCCCTCTCGAGGGAATAATTTCCTGTCCGTTGCAAAACAATGATAACGTGCCGCATAGGCGCAACATTACGGACGGGGGTCACGGAAACGACGATGAACACGTTAGGCGCACATGAATTGTTGGAACTGCACGAAGTATTGAGCGACGCGATCCACGGCTTGAACACGCTGAAGCTGTATCGGCCGCATGCGCGGGACAGGCAGCTTGCGGCGATGGTCGACGCCCATATGCATGCGCTGACGATGGAGTACAACGAGATGGTGCAGATGGCGCACCGAATGGGCGGCTCGCAGGCGGTGCCGATGCGCCGAAGCGCTTCGGCGGCGGGTATGGGCGCAGGCTTCGGAGGGCAGCGGCAGGCAGCGTTCCAGCCGACGTACGGACTGCACCAGCCGCAGCCGCAAACGCCGGCGTCCGGCGCCGAGGACATCGACGACGTCGACGTCGCGATCTGCCTCGTCAACTGCCACAAGCAAACGGCCTCGCTCAAAATGAAAGCGACGCTCGAAATGGCGCATCCGACGCTGCGGAGCATGCTGCAGTCGGCGGCCAACGCGTCGGCGAACATGGCGTACGAGGCGTTCCAGTACGCGAACCAGCGCGGTATGTACCAAGTGCCGACGATGAAGGACACGACGACGGAAACGTTCCTGTCGGCGTATGGCAGCGCCCCTTCCGCGTCGCAGGCGAATGCGCAGGGACAGCCGTATATGATGTAAACCAACGAGGGGAGTCGAGAGACTCCCTTTTTTCGTTGCCGGACGGCTGCGCGGCATCGTACATAATTTCCCATGGCGGAAGCAATCTAACGGGGAATAGCGAAGGGAAGGAAAGGAAGGTGTCGAATCTTTTATGGTGATATCGTTGTTCGCGAAGGAAGACAAGCGCGGGAGCGAACCGTCCGACGCCGGACGGGCGCCGGCGCGGCGCAGGCTCGAAGGCATGGCCGCGTTCGTGACCGGGGCGGGGTCGGGCATCGGCCGCGCGGCGGCGATCCGGATGGCCCAGGAAGGGGCGCGGGTGTGCCTCGTCGATTTGAAGGAGCGCAACGCGGACGCGGTGCGCGAGACGATTGAATCGCTCGGCGGGGAGGCGATCGTGACGGATACGGACGTGTCGGACCCGGGGCGCGTCGAGGAGGCCATGCAGGCGGCGGTAGACGAGTTCGGGAGGCTCGACGTCGTCTTCGCCAACGCGGGCATCAACGGGACGATGGCGCCGATCGAGACGATGACGCCGGAGCAGTGGGCGCACACCTTGACCACGAACTTATACGGCACGTTCTACGCGGTGAAATACGCGATTCCGCATTTGAAGGAAGACGGCGGCAGCATTATCATTACGAGCTCGATTAACGGCAACCGGAAGTTTAAAAATTTCGGCGGCGCGGCGTACAGCGTGTCGAAGGCGGGGCAGGTCGCGTTCGCGAAAATGGCGGCGCTCGAGCTGGCGCAATACCGGATTCGGGTCAACGCGATTTGCCCGGGGGCGATCCAGACGAACATCGGCGAAAATACGCAGCAGACGGACGAAGTCCAATCGATCGAAATTCCCATAAAATATCCCAAAGGCAGCCAACCGCTCGCGCATCGGGCCGGGCGGCCCGAGCAGGTCGCGGAGCTGGTCGCGTTTTTGGCGAGCGCCGAATCGAGCCACATCACGGGAACCGAGGTGTACATCGACGGGGCGGAGTCGCTGCTGTAGCCTAAACGCGCGGCGAGCGCCGAAGATACGGGGAGGCGCGTCAGGATGCGCGCGGATGCGCGGAGAAGCGCAAGGAGCCCAGAGGAGGAATGCGAACGTGATCGTAGGGGTGCCGAAGGAAATCAAAAATAACGAATACCGCGTCGCGCTGACGCCGGCGGGGGCGGCGATGCTGGCCGCCGCGGGACATACGGTCGTCGTCGAGGCGGGCGCCGGCGCGGGCAGCGGCTTCGAAGACGCCGACTACGCGGCGGAAGGGGCGCGCGTCGAGCCGTCGGCCGACGCCGTCTGGGCCGAAGCCGACATGATTCTGAAGGTGAAAGAGCCGCTTCCCGAGGAGTACGGACGGTTCCGGGAAGACCAAATCTTGTTCGCCTATTTGCACCTCGCCGCGGCGGGGGACCTTACCGACGCGCTGATCGAAAAGCGAGTGTCGGGCGTCGCGTACGAAACGATTCAAGCGCCGAACGGTTCGCTGCCGCTGCTGACGCCGATGAGCGAGGTCGCCGGACGGATGGCGGTGCAGATCGGCGCGCGCTACCTCGAAGCGTACCACGGCGGCCGAGGCATCCTGCTCGGGGGCGTGCCGGGCGTGCCGCCGGCCGAAGTGATCGTGCTGGGCGGCGGCATCGTCGGCCTCAACGCGGCGCGCATGGCGCTCGGCCTCGGGGCGCAGGTCGTCATTATCGAGCGCAGCCCGGAACGAATGCGGTATATCGACGAAGCGTTCGACGGGCGCATCTCGACGCTCATGTCGAATCCGCACAACATCGCCAGCGCCGTTCAGAAGGCCGATCTGCTGATCGGCGCGGTACTCATTCCCGGCGCGCGGGCGCCGAAGCTCGTCACCGAAGAGATGGTGATGCGCATGAAGAAAGGGGCGGTCATCGTCGACGTCGCCGTCGATCAGGGCGGCTCGATCGAGACGATCGACCGGGTGACGACGCACAGCGCCCCGACCTACGAGAAGCATGGGGTCATCCATTACGCCGTAGCGAACATGCCCGGCGCGGTGCCGCGCACGTCGACGCTGGCGCTGACGAACGCGACGATGCCGTATGTGCTCGAGCTCGCGAACAAAGGGCTCCGCCAGGCGGCGATGGAGGATGCCGCGCTGCGAGGCGGCGTCAACGTATACAACGGCCGCGTCGTGCACCGCGCGGTCGCCGACGCCGTCGGCAAGCCGCATGTGCCGTTGCTGGACATTTTGTGAGCGGAGAGCGGTCCTCAGCCGAGGGCGACAGACATAGCGGCCGGGACAAGTTCATATGATAAGCGTATACGTGCCTATCGTTCGCGGGAGGTGGCCCGAAGTTATGATCGTACCGGCGAAACGCTGGCTTCAGCGGCTGAAATATATTCTGCTGTTCATCGCGCTCACCTACGCGATGTACCATTTGTTCGATGTCGTCACCGCTTGGATCGAGCCCGACAAATATCGGGAGCCCGGCGGACGCGCCGTCAAGGCGTTCCAATCGGAGACGCCGCTGCGGGAGCATGAGGAAACGGCGCTCGACCGGCTGCGGCTGTTTTATTGGTACGGCGAATGACGCGCGCGCAGGGCGCCGGCGGCCGAAAGGCGCGCGGCGCCTTTTTCTTTGCCGCGCCCCGGCGGCAGGAATCGATTCGCCCCGCGGCGAACGTTATAGGTCGGAGCGCGCGGAAGGGCATTCGCGCGACGCAAAGGGGCGATCGATACGTGAAACATTTGCTGCGACAGTTCATCGATTATATCGCCGTGGAACGCGGCCTGTCCCGCAATACGCTGGACGCGTACGAACGGGATTTGACGCTGTATCTCGAGTATTTGAAGGAGAACGGCGTGGACGGCGTCGAGGCGACGACGTCCGCGCATGTGCTCGGCTTCATGACGGCCGGGAAGCGCAGCGGGAAGGCGGCGTCGACCGTATTTCGGCGGCAGGTGGCGATCCGCTCGTTTTATCGGTTCCTGACGGAGGAACGCCTCATTCCCGCGGATCCGACGGCGACGATGGGGACGCCGAAGCCGGGGAAGAAGCTGCCGTCCGCGCTGACGAGCGAGGAGGTGGAGCGGCTGCTCGCCGCGCCGTCCGCCGCCACGCCGAACGGGGTGCGCGACCGGGCGATGCTCGAGCTGCTATACGCCACCGGGATGCGGGTGTCCGAGCTGCTCGATTTGAATCTCGGCAGCGTCCATACCGGCATGGGCTTCGTGAAGGCGGTCGGCAAAGGCTCGAAGGAACGCATCATCCCGATCGGCCGCATGGCGATTTCGTGCTTGAACGACTATTTGCAGGGAGCGCGCGGGAAGCTGCTGAAAGGCGGGCGCCGGGCGGAGGACGACGCTTTGTTTCTCAACCATCTCGGCGGCCGCATGACGCGGCAGGGCTTTTGGAAAATCGTCAAAAAATACGCGCTCGAGGCGGGCATCCGGAGCGAGCTGACGCCGCACACGCTGCGCCATTCGTTCGCGACCCATCTGCTCGAGGGCGGCGCGGACCTAAGGGCGGTGCAGGAAATGCTCGGCCACGCCGACATATCCACGACCCAGATATACACCCACGTCGCGAAAACGCGGCTGAAAGAAGTGTACGACCGGACTCACCCGCGGGCGAAACGGTGACGCGCCGTTTTGCATCCTTCCTGGCGGAGTGAGATAATGGAAACTGACCTATGTTCGAAGGAGGAACGCGCCTTGCGCACATTCGATAAAATTTGCATGATCGTGCTCGACAGCGTCGGCATCGGCGAGCTGCCGGACGCGGAGAAGTTCGGCGACGCCGGGGCGCACACGCTGGGGCATATCGCGGAGCGCGTGCCGACGCTCTCGCTGCCGCATTTGCGCGAGCTCGGGCTCGGCAACATCGCGGGCGTCACGGGCATCGCGCCGGTCGAGAGGCCGAAGGGCGCGTACGGCAAAATGGCCGAAACGTCCGCAGGCAAAGACACGATGACGGGCCACTGGGAGCTGATGGGCCTGAACGTGACGATTCCGTTCCAGACGTACCCGAACGGCTTCCCGCCGAAGCTGATCGAGGCGTTCGAGAAGGAAACCGGCCGCCGCGTCATCGGCAACAAACCGGCGTCGGGCACGGAAATTCTCGACGAGCTCGGCGAGGAGCAGATGAAGACGGGCGCGTGGATCGTCTACACGTCGGCGGACAGCGTGTTCCAGCTCGCCGCCCACGAAGAGGTGATCCCGCTCGAGGAGCTGTACGACGCCTGCCGCGTCGCCCGCCGCCTGACGCAGGGCGAATTCGCCGTCGGGCGCGTCATCGCGCGGCCGTACGTCGGGGGACCCGGCGCGTTCCAGCGGACGAGCAATCGTCACGATTACGCGGTGAAGCCCCCGGCGCCTACGGCGCTGAACGTCCTGAAGGAAGCCGGCAAGGACGTCATCGCGGTCGGGAAAATCGGCGACATTTTCTCGATGGAGGGCATCACGGAATCGCTGCCGACGAAGAGCAACGCGGACGGCGTCGACAAGACGATCGCCGTCATGAAGCGGGATTTCAACGGGTTGTGCTTTACGAACCTCGTCGATTTCGATTCGCTCTACGGCCATCGCCGCGATCCAGTTGGGTACGCGCGGGCGCTTGAAGCGTTCGATCGGTCGCTGCCGGCGCTGATGGAGACGTTCACGGAGCGGGACCTGCTCATCGTGACGGCGGACCACGGCAACGATCCCGTCCATGCGGGCACCGATCATACGCGGGAGTACGTGCCGATTTTGGCGTGGAGCCCGGGGCTTGCCGGAGGCGGGACGATCGGCGTGCGCGAGACGTTCGCGGACGCGGGCGCGACGATTTTGGACAACTTCGGCCTTCGCCCGATGGAGCACGGCACTTCATTTCTTAAGGAGTTGAACTGATACTTATGGCAAACGCAAACGGCAGCCTGACCGCTTCGATTCGGGAGGCGGCGGCTTACATCGCGGAGCGGACGACGATCCGTCCGCAAATCGCTCTGGTGCTCGGCTCGGGGCTCGGCGTGCTCGCCGAAGGCATCGAGGACGCCGTGTCGATCCCGTACAAAGACATTCCGCACTTCCCGGTTTCGACCGTCGAAGGCCACGCCAGCGAGCTCCTCGTCGGCATGCTGGCCGGCAAGCCCGTGCTAATGATGAAAGGCCGGTTCCATATGTACGAAGGGTACGGGCCGGAGACGGTGTCGTTCCCGGTGCGCGTCATGAAGGAGCTCGGCGTGACGACGCTGCTCGTGACGAACGCGGCCGGCGGCGTGAACGCGTCGTTCCGCCCGGGCGATCTGATGCTGATTAAGGACCATATCAATTTCATGTTCCGCAACCCGCTGATCGGTCCGAACGACTCGTCGATCGGCGTGCGCTTCCCGGATATGTCCGAGGCGTACAGCCGCAAGCTGCGCGAGCTCGCCCGGTCCGTCGGGGAGAAGCTCGGCGTCGAGTTCCAAGAGGGCGTCTACGCGGGCGTGCTCGGGCCGTCGTTCGAGACGCCTGCCGAAATCCGGATGTTCCGCGCCCTCGGCGCCGACGCGGTCGGCATGTCGACGGTGCCGGAAACGATCGCCGCGCGCCATTCCGGCATCGAGGTGCTCGGCATTTCGTGCATTACGAATATGGCCGCAGGCATGCTCGACCAGCCGCTCAGCCACGACGAAGTGATGGAGACGGCGGAGCTCGTGAAGGAAGCGTTCATTCGGGTCGTAAAAGGGATCGTCGCGGAGCTGCCGGACGCGAAAGCGTAACCGGCGCTGCACGCGGCTTAACGGGAGGATGCTATAACTGATGGCTACATATATCGAACAACTGCAAGAAGCGGCGGACGCGCTCCGCGCGAAGCTCGGCGGCCGGCAGCCGAAGATCGGCCTCATTCTCGGCTCCGGCCTCGGCGACCTCGGCGACGACATCGCGGACGCGGTGAAGGTGCCGTACGACGAGCTGCCGCATTTCCCGGTGTCGACCGTGGAAGGACATGCGGGGCAATTCGTGATCGGCGAGCTGGAGGGCAAGACGGTCATCGTCATGCAGGGCCGCTTCCACTATTACGAAGGGTATGCGATGCGCAAAGTCGTGTTCCCGGTGTACGTCATGAAGCTGCTCGGCGTGTCGACGCTCGTCGTCACGAACGCGGCGGGCGGCATGAACCGCTCGTTCCAAGCGGGCGATTTGATGCTGATCGCGGACCATATCAATCTGACGGGCGACAACCCGCTCGTCGGCGCGAACGACCCGCGGCTCGGCGTCCGGTTCCCGGACATGTCGACCGCGTACGACGCGGAATACCGCGCGCTGGCTCGCCGGCTCGCCGAGGGCGTCCGGGGCGAGAGCGGCGAGCCGCTGCGCCTTGTGGAAGGCGTCTACTGCGGCATTAGCGGTCCGACGTACATGACGCCGGCCGAGCTGATCATGCTCGCCCGCGTCGGCGGCGACGCCGTCGGCATGTCGACGGTCGGCGAGACGATCGCCGCGCGGCATGCGGGCATGCGCGTGCTCGGCATCTCCTGCATCACGGACATGGCGATCGGCGAAGAGCTCGAGCCGCTCACGCACGAGCAGGTCGTCGCCGTGGCGAACCGGACGAAGCCGAAGTTCAAGTCGCTCGTCCGCGCGTTCGTGCGCGACGTCGAGGTGTAACGCGATGCGCGCGGTCGATCTCATTCGGGCGAAGCGCGACGGAGCGGAGCTGACGCCGGAGCAAATCCGGTTTCTCATCGAGGGCTACGTCTCCGGCGAGGTGCCGGATTACCAAATGTCCGCCTGGGCGATGGCGGTGTTTTTCCGGGGTATGACCGCGAGGGAAACGGCGGCGCTGACGCTCGCCATGGCGGAATCCGGCGACACCGTCGATTTGTCGGCCGTGCGCGGCGTGAAAGTCGACAAGCATTCGACCGGCGGCGTGGGCGACACGACGACGTTGATTTTGGCGCCGCTCGTCGCGAGCTGCGGCGTGCCCGTCGCCAAGATGTCCGGCCGCGGCCTCGGCCATACCGGCGGCACGATCGACAAGCTGGAGTCGATCCCCGGTTTTCGGGTGGAGCTGTCGCAGCAGGAATTCGTCGCGCAGGTGAATCGGATCGGCGCGGCGGTCATTTCGCAGTCGGGCAACATCACGCCGGCGGATAAGCTGCTGTACGGGCTGCGCGACGTGACGGCGACGATCGAAGCGGTGCCGCTCATCGCGAGTTCCGTCATGAGCAAGAAAATCGCCGCCGGGGCCGATGCGATCGTGCTCGACGTGAAGACGGGCGGCGGCGCGTTCATGAAGACGGTCGACGATTCGATCCGGCTGGCCGAAGCGATGGTCGCGATCGGCACGGAGGTCGGCCGCCGCACGGTCGCGGTCATCAGCGACATGAACCAGCCGCTCGGCAACGCGATCGGCAACGCGCTCGAGGTGCGCGAAGCGCTCGCCGTCCTGCGCGGGGAGAGCGGCGTGTCGCCCGATTTGATCGAGGTGACGCTGACGCTCGGCGCGCATATGCTCGTGCTCGGCGGCGCGGCGCCGTCGGTCGAGGCGGCGAAGGAGACGCTGCGGGCGAAGCTCGCCTCCGGCGAGGCGCTGCGCAAGTTCGCCGAGCTGCTCGGCGCGCAGGGGGGCGATCCGGCCGTCGCGGACGACCCGTCCCGCTTGCCTAGCGCCGCGCGCGTCGTACCGGTGCCTGCGCCTCGCGCCGGCGCCGTGACCGCCATCGAGGCCGAGGCGCTTGGCACGGCGGCGATGCTGCTTGGCGCGGGCCGCGCCACGAAAAGCTCGAGCATCGACCTGTCGGTCGGCATCCGCCTGCTGAAGCGGATCGGCGACACGGTCGACGCGGGCGAGAGCGTGGCGGAGCTGCACGTGAACGCGGCGATGGGTGGCGAGGCGCTGGACGACGTCCTGCGCCGGACGGCGGCCGCGTTCGAATTGCGGGACGCCGCGGCGGCCCCGCCGCCGCTCGTCCGCGCGGTCGTGACGAAAGACGGCGTCGAGCGGTTCGATTGATGATTAAGCCTGCGTCCTTAATTGGGACGCAGGCTTTTCTTGTGCTGGAGGGAAGCTCGCCGTCGCCCGCAGGCCCCCGCACCGCTGCCTCTCGCCGGAACCGCACAAAAGTTGTGCTCTTCCCGGCGAACCGCACAAATTTTGCGCTGTCGCCGCACATCCGGCTGCCTGCCGCACCCCGCGCCGCCGCCGTCACCCGCCGGAACCGCACAAAATTTGTGCTCTTGCAGGCGAACCGCACAACAGTTGTGCAAACCCACGGTGAGTGCGGCGTGCCAAAAATTTTTTTTAAGATTAGTACAATTTCTCATTTCAATCCCGGCGCGGTTTCGGAGACGTTCGAGCTTTATTTTTATACTCTTCGAGTATACCAATTAAATAAATAAAAGTATAAAAACGGTTGACACATGCACTAAATGAGAGTTAAAAATATACTATAAACAAATATAAAGTATAAATGAGGTGTCCGACATGCTAGCAATCGAAGCCGTGCGCGTGACGAAGACGTACGGCGCTGCCCGCGGCGTCAGCAACGTCGACCTTGCCGTGGAGCCGGGCGAAATATTCGGCTTTATCGGCCCGAACGGAGCCGGCAAATCGACGACCATCCGCATGCTGATGGGGCTGTCCCGGCCGGACAGCGGCGCCATCAAGCTCCTCGGCCGGCCGGTGCGGGGAGATGCGGCGGAGCTGCGGGCGTCCGTCGGCTATTTGCCGTCGGAGGTCGAGTTTTACCCCGAACTGACGGGCGAGCAGCTGCTCGCGTTCGCGGCGCGCGCCTACGGCTTGCGGCTCGAGCGAACCCGCGCCCGCGAGTATGCGGAGCGCCTCCAATTCGACATGTCGCGCCGCATCAAATCGTATTCGCTCGGCAACCGGAAAAAGCTCGGCATCATCGCCGCCTTGATTCACGAGCCGGAGCTGCTCATCCTCGACGAACCGACGTCGGGGCTCGACCCGCTCGTCCAGCAATCGTTCTTCGAGCTGCTGCGGGAGCGGAACCGGGAAGGGGCGACGATCTTTTTCTCGACGCACGTCCTCACCGAGGTCGAACGGCTTTGCAAACGGGTGGCGTTCCTGAAGGACGGGGAAATTCGCCACGTGTCCGAGGTGGACGCCATCCCCGGGCGCAGCCGGCTGCATATCGCGGTCGCCTACCAGGAGCCCGGCAGCTTGATCGAAAAATACGAGCTGCGGGCGATCGATCCGCAAGTCTCATACCGCGACGGCGTGCATCATTTTACGGCGGAGGGGCCGGCGATCCATGAGTCGCTCCGGGATATCGCGCGCTTGCCGATCGCAGACATCGACATCCGCAAGCCGACGCTGGAAGAGTTGTTCATGGCCTATTACGAGAAGGGAGGCGCCCGCCAATGATCAAAGCGAATGTGATCCAACTGGAATGGAAGCTGGGACGGCGGGGCTTCGCGACCGCGGCGGTCGTCGTTCTGTCGTTCCTCGCGATGTTCGCCGGCGTCGCGGACATGTATACCGGAAACGAGGAACTCATGAAGCTGGTAGAATCGTATCCGCCGGCACTGCTCGCCGCCGTCGGCATCGACCCGGCCGCGCTGACGACGTTCGAAGGCTGGATGTCGACGCAGCCGTACACGTTCTACACGCTGCTGATGGGCGTCTTCGGCTCGATGTGGGCGGCGGCGTCGATCGCCAAGGAGCGGGACCGCGGCACGGCGGAGTGGCTGTTCTCGCTGCCGTACGGCCGCGCGCAAATCTATTTCTCGAAAGCGGCGGCGCATGGACTGCAGGTGACCGCGGTGTACGCGCTCGGCGTCGCGGCGACGCTCGGCGTCGGATACGCGGCGGCGGACGTGAACGAGCCCGGTAAGGTGGCGCTGCTGCTGACCGGCGGGTATTTGACGGCGCTGGCGTTCAGCGGCCTCGGCTTCGCGCTGACGGCGCTGCTGCGGTCGGAACGCTCGGCGATGGGCGCCGCGGCCGGCATCGTCGTCGTTTCGTTCCTGCTGAACATGCTGGACGGACTGCAAGGCGGCATCCGCCGGCTGGCGCAGCTCAGTCTATTCCAAGCGTTCGACAGCGGCGACATCTTGGCCGAAGGCGTCTTGACACCGCTCGGCGTCGGGACTACATTAGGGATATATATCGTCGGCTTGCTCGTCGGATGGGCGGTGTTGCGCCGTCAGGACGTGTAAAGGGGAAGCGCGGCGGCGGCAGCGAGGAGCAGGGTAAGGTGAACGAACCGAAAAAGCCGAAAGAACAGGAGAAGCGCCGAAGCATCGTCGAAACGGCGGAGCGGCTGTTTTGCAGCCGGGGCATCGCCGAGACGAGCATGGACGACGTCGCGGAGGCGGTTCCCGTCTCGAAAATGACGCTGTATAAATATGTGGGGAGCAAAGACCAGCTGCTCGATTTGGTGCTGGACGCCTTGATGGAACGCGGGCAAGAGGACTTTCGGTCGATGCTGGAAGGCGCGCCGTCCCCGCTCGAAGCGTTCAAAGCGATGGCGCAGTACCGCGGAATGGATCATATCAACGGCGCGTTCGTGAGCGATTTGATGCGGCTGTATCCGGAGAAGGCGAAGCGGATCGTGCAGCTGCAGTATCAGACCGTGACGCCGCTGATGGAACGGCTTATTTTCGAAGGCCAGCAGAAAGGCCAAATCCGCAAAGATTTGTCGCCCCACGTCGTGCTGCTGTTCATGATGGGGCTGAAAGATTTCGTCGCCCGCTCCGAGGCGATGGGCGGCCCGCTCGACGTTCGTACGGTCGGGGAGCAGCTGCTCTCGATTTTGTATTATGGCATCGTCGCCCCGGATCAGGTATAATTTATAAAAAATACGGCCGCGAAGCACGCGCCGCTCGGTTCTCTTCAGGAGAACGGGCGGCGTTTTTGCGTTTCGCGGCGCAGGAGGACACGCGCGATTGAGTACGACGGCCGCATTCGAAACCGAGTATAAAAGCTGGCTCGTAAGCTTCGCGGCGGCGGGCGCCGGAGGGAGGAGGCCGACGCGGGCGGAGCGGCTGTTCGCGCGGCGCGTCTGGTGGCCGGCGTTCCGCTCGTTCGAGCGGCTGCGCCCCGGGGAGCGGGCGGGGGACGAGCGCGCGGGCCGGTTCGAATACGCCCGCGAGCCGTTCGCCATCGCGGTGGAAATCGACGGAGGCGATCCCGCGAAGGAGGCGAACGCCGCCTCGCGGCCGGCGCGCCCGCCCGAGACAACCGGGGCCGCGCCGACGATACGCGTCGCCGTCCGGTTCTCGTACGGCGACGTGCGGGACGCTCCCGAGCGGTGCCGCGAAGCGCTGGCCGCTTTGTTCGCGCGGCTGTATCCGGAATCGATCGCGAGCGACGGCCTCGCCCCGTGCGAGCGGGAAATCGCCCGTCTGGCGCAGCAAGCGCCGCGGCCGATTACGCCGGCGGACGTCTCCCGCCTGCTGCGAGTCTGCGACAAGACGGCCCGCAAAAAGCTGAAAGCGTTGGTCGCCAAGCGGGTGCTGCGTCCCGCCGGGCGAGGCGCGGGCCGCATCCGCGCATACAAGCCCGCCGAGGCGCGGGCGACCCTCCGCTGACGCCGGGAAATTTCCCGCGAAAAAAAGGCGCCGCCGCGCCTCGAGGGCGGCGTCCTTCCGGTATAAAACGGTCCAGCGCCGTCAACAATGGTAAAAGCGCACAAACCGCATTTTGCCAATTTCTCGCGAAGGGCAATGCAGAATCAGGAGGGGTAGAATTTGTTTAAAGCACAGACGAAACGACTTGCAACGACCATCCTCGCCATGCTTATCGCTTTATCGTTCAGCACCGCCGCCAGCGCTTCCATCGGGGCGGACGAAGCTGCCACCGCGCAGGCGCCGGCGGTCGACCTCGCGCCGAACGCGCGGTCCGCGATTTTGATGGACGCCGACACCGGCACCGTCATCTTCGAGAAAAACAAGGCGGAGAAGCTGCCTCCGGCATCGATCACGAAAATTATGACGATGCTGCTCATCATGGAGGCGCTGGACGCCGGCAAAATCAAGTTCGACGACCCCGTGACGACGAGCGAATACGCGGCTTCGATGGGCGGCTCGCAAATTTTCCTCGAGGTCGGCGAGACGATGACGGTCCGCGAAATGCTGAAGGGCATCGCGATGGCGTCCGGCAACGACGCGTCCGTCGCGATGGCCGAGAAAATCGCCGGCAGCGAAGCAGCGTTCGTCCAAATGATGAACGAGCGCGCGAAAGAACTCGGCATGAACAACACGAATTTCGTGAACGTGAACGGATTGCCGGCGGACAACCACTATACGACGGCGGAAGATATCGCGATCATGTCGCGCGAGCTCATGAAGCACGAGGAAATTACGTCTTTTACGAGCGTCTACCAAGACTATCTGCGCAAAGATTCCGAGAAGCCGTTCTGGCTCGTCAACACGAATAAGCTCGTCCGCTTTTATTCCGGCGCGGACGGCCTGAAGACGGGGTATACGAGCGAAGCGAAGTTTTGTTTGTCCGCGACGGCGAAGCGGGACAACTTCCGCGTCATCGCGGTCGTGCTCGGCGAGCCGGACACGAAAACGCGCAACGCCGAAGTGACGGCGCTGTTCGATTACGCGTTCGCTCAATTCCAGAACCACATTCTGATTAAGGACGGCGACCCGATCGGCACGATCCGCGTCGAGAAGGGACAGCAGCCGTACATCGAGCTGAAAGCCGACCACCAATACAGCGTGCTGCTCCGCAAAGGCGAGTCGACGAACGACATCCGCTACGAGTTAACCTACGACGAAAACTTGAAGGCGCCGATCGCCATCGGCCAACGAATCGGCAAAATCGTCGTCTATAAGGGCGACGGGGTGCTACGAGAGTACGATATCGAGTCGCCGGTCGACATCCAAACCGCCAGCTGGTGGACCATCCTGAAGCGAACCGCATCGAAGCTGTTTTTGATCGAGTGACCGAGTTCCGACCCTAACGTCCCCGCCGACATTCCGGCGGGGGCGAGGCGTCGTTCCGACGCTCATATCAACCTAGCAAATTCCCGAGGTTCCTGCGAAATAGAGTGGAAAATGTCGCATTGCTTCTAGTTTTGTCGGCAGGCAGGAAAGGAAGAACCTTCCGTAGAATTGGAACGGACAAGACCAGGAAGGAGAGGGAACAGCATGAGCTTCGGCATTCATATGGAGCAGCATCGTCAAGCGCTCATCGTCCGGATGACCGGCGAATTGGACCATCATTCGGCGGACTCGGCTCGCACGCAAATGGAAGACGCCATTATTCGGGGGAACGTCACGCATCTCGTGTTAAGCTTGAAAGATTTATCCTTCATGGACAGCTCCGGCATCGGCGTCATCTTGGGCCGGTACAAGCTGATCACGAGCCGGGGCGGCCGCATGGTCGTCTGCGACGTATCGCCGGCGGTTCGCCGCCTGTTCGATATGTCCGGCTTGTTCAAGATCGTATCGATCGAACAAAACGAGCGAGAGGCGCTCTCGAGTCTGGGGGTCGTATCATGAGCGAAACGAATTTCATGACGCTGCAGTTCGCCAGCCGGTCCGTGAACGAATCGTTCGCGCGCGTCGCGGTCGCGGCGTTCGCGAGCCAATTGGACCCGACGCTCGACGAGCTGACGGATATCAAGACCGTCATCTCGGAGGCGGTGACGAACGCGATCATTCACGGGTACAACGAGGACCCGAGCGGCGTCGTCACGATCCGCGGCCGGATCGAAGGCGACATGCTGTATTTGACCGTCGAAGACGAGGGCGGCGGCATCGAAGATTTGGAGCTGGCGCGCACGCCGCTCTACACTTCGAAGCCGGAGCTGGAGCGCTCGGGCATGGGCTTTACGATTATGGAAAACTTCATGGATCGCGTCGAGGTGTTCTCCGAGCCCGGCAAAGGCACGAAGGTAGAGATGGCGAAGCGGATCGAGTCGAAAAAAGTGATGTATAACTAGGAGTTGGGCAGATGGATGTCGATGTAAAGAACGCCTCGCACAGCTACCTTGACGACGCCGAAGTCAAGCGCCTGATCGCGCTCAGCCAAGCCGGCGAAACGACCGCGCGCGACACGCTCGTCAATTGCAACATCCGCTTGGTCTGGTCGGTCGTGCAGCGGTTTCTCAACCGCGGGTACGAACCGGAGGACCTGTTCCAAATCGGCTGCATCGGGCTGCTGAAGTCGATCGATAAATTCGACTTGTCCTACGACGTGAAGTTTTCCACGTACGCCGTGCCGATGATTATCGGGGAAATCCAACGATTCCTCCGGGACGACGGAACGGTGAAGGTGAGCCGATCGCTCAAGGAAATGGCGAACAAGGTGCGCAAGACGAAGGACGAGTTGTCCAAGCGCCTCGGCCGGCTGCCGACGATCGGCGAAGTCGCGGAGGAGCTCGGCGTCACGCCGGAAGAAATCGTGTTCGCGCAGGAGGCCAACAAGCCGCCGTCTTCGATCCACGAGACGGTGTTCGAGAACGACGGCGATCCGATTACGCTGATGGACCAAATCGCGGACGACTCGCAGGAGCGATGGTTTGACAAGCTGGCGTTGGGCGAAGCGATCAACGCGCTGTCCGAACGGGAGCGCTTGATCGTTTACCTAAGGTACTACAAGGACCAGACGCAATCCGAGGTCGCCTCCAGGCTGGGCATTTCCCAGGTGCAGGTGTCGAGGCTCGAGAAAAAGATATTGCAAAGCATCAAAGACCAGATCGCCCAATAGGGCGGTCTGGTTTTTTGGCTTGTTCGCGAAGGTGCGCCGCCGCAAGTCAGCCGGCCGTCCCGCCGATCCGCCGCACCATCGCTTCGCGGCGCACGAAGCCGTACTGCTCGTACAGGCCGTGCGCGTCCCGCGTGCCGAGCCCCATATGCGTATCCTTCAGCGTCGGATGCTCGACCGCGGCGGCGACCAACCGTTTGCCGACGCCCCGGCCGCGATGCGCCTCGTCGACGATGACGTCGCAAATCCAAGAGAACGTCGCCCCGTCCGTAATCGCGCGCAGAAATCCGACCTGCTTCCCGCCGGCGAACGCCGAGAGGCAGACCGAGCCTGCGATGCTCCTTAGAATCGTCGCCCGGCTCCGTTCGGCCGCCCAATACGAGCCCGCCAGCCATCCGCACAGCGCGTCGACGTCGATGCGCTCCGCTTCGTCCGTAATCGTGAGGTCGTCCCAAGTCCATTCCATGTCGGTTTGCCTCCTTGATCCTTCTCGAAATCTAGTTCCTTGGGTATGATTGGTATAATACCTTGAAAGCGAGATCCTCAGGAAGCGCGAGTTCGTTCGATTGTACGGGTACAAATTGCGCGGAAGGCGGCGATTCGATGAAAGAGGACAGCAAATACGCGGCGTTGGTGCGCTATGCGCTGGAGCGGATGGACGAAGGCGCTTGGAAGCCGGGGACGAAGCTTCCGTCCGTCCGGGAGATGGCGGCGCAGCGCGGCTGCAGCGTCAATTCGGTGCTTCGCGCCTACGAATACTTGCGCGACGAAGGCTATTTGTACGCGAAACCGAAGGCGGGTTTTTACGTCGCGACATCGGGCGGCGATGCCGCGGAGCGGCGGGACGCGGACGTCGTCGACTGGATGTCGGCCTCGCCCGATGCGTCGGCGATGCCGTACCGGGAGTTTCAAGCGGCGATGAACAAGGCGATCTTCCTGCATAAGGGGGCGCTGTTCGATTACGGCGACCCGCAGGGGCTGCCGTCGCTTCGTCGCGCGATCTCGCGGCAGCTGAAGGAGCTCGGCTGGTTCGCGGACGAATCGCGCGTGTTCGTCACGTCGGGCGCGCAGCAGGCGCTGCAGCTGCTCGCCGCGATGCCGTTCCCGAACGGCAAGACGCAGGTGCTCGTCGAGCAGCCGGCGTATCACGGCATGCTGCGCGCGCTGCGTCTTATGAACGTGCCGGCGATCGGCATCGAGCGGACGCGGGACGGCGTCGATTTGGACGAGCTCGAGCGGCATTTCCGCAGCAACCAGATCAAGTTCTTCTATACGACGAGCCGCTACCACAATCCGACCGGCTGGTGCTATTCGAAATCGCAGCGAGAATCCATCGCGCGGCTCGCGCGCAAGCATGACGTGTACATTCTGGAAGACGACTATTTGGCCGATCTGGCCGCCCCGGGCGCGAAGCAGGCGCCGATCGTCGCGAGCGACGGAAGCGAGCGGGTCATCTACGTGAAAAGCTTCTCCAAAACGATGCTGCCGGACCTTAGGCTCGGCGCGGCCGTGCTGCCGACGGCGCTCGCGGGAACGTTCCGCGCGTACAAGTCGGCTTCCGACCTCAGCTCCTCGACGCTGTCGCAGAACGCGCTGGAGCTGTTCATCGAGAACGGCATATACGCGCGGCACGCGGAAGCGATGCGGGGGCTGTACCGCGCCCGAATGGACGCGCTCGTTCGGCTGTGCCGCGAGGCGCTGCCCGACGCGTTCGCGATCGACGCGCCGGCGGGCGGCATTTTCGCCGCGCTGCGCCTTCCCGCGTCGCTGCCCGAGACGGAGCTCGTCCGCGCGCTGCGGGAGGCGGGCGTGCTCGCGCTGCACGGGGAGCCGTTCTACCTCCCCGACTTCCCGCGTCCGCAGCTGCTGCGCCTGTCCGTCATCCGCGCGGACGAAGCCGCGCTGCGAACCGGCGTCGAGCGGCTCGCCGCGGCGGCCCTGCGGCTGCTCCGCACGACGCCGAGAGAGCGCGCCGCGCTGCGGAACGAGCTGTGGCTGTAGACCGACGCGCATGACGAGCGGTCCCCTCACCCATACTATGGACACATGGTAGGAGGGGACTGCGATGAAGCCTGTTGTCTATTTGCGCCTTCGCAAGCGTTCGCGCGTGCCGCGGGGCGGCGTCGTCCGATTGCGGGACGTGGCGCAGCTGCTCACGGAGCCGGAGCTCGAGGCGAAGCTGCTTCCGCTCGTCGTGCATCGGCCGGACCGTTCGGAAGGCAATTTGGTGCTGATCGACATTTTGCGCGTGATCGAAACGATTCGCCGGGAGGCGCCGGAGGCGTCGGTCGAGGCGTTCGGCGACCCGCATACGCTCGTCGAAGTGTACGCGGGCCGCAAACCCGCGAGCCGGATCGGTTTCGTGATCGTTTGGCTGCTGTTGTTTTTCGGCTCCGGGCTTGCGATTATGAATTTTCATGAAGACGTGTCGATGCCGGCGGTCCATCAACGGATCGTCTTTTTGCTGACCGGCCGCACGGTGGAACATCCGTACGCGCTGCAGATCCCGTACTCGTTCGGCATCGGGCTTGGCATGGTCATCTTTTTCAACCACGTGTTCAAGAAAAAAATCAACGAGGAACCGAGTCCGTTGGACGTGGAGATGTTCAAGTACGAAGAGAGCGTTCATCAATACGTCGTGACGGAGGAATACAAACGGCTGGACGAAACTAAGCGGGAGAGGGGACGCCGATGACGGAAGCGCTCGCGTACGCGGCGGAGGCGTTCCTCGGTCTCGCCAGCGGACTCGCCGTCGGCAGCGGTCTCGTGGCGTTCCTCGTCGTGCTCGACGTCATCCCCCGCCTCGCGCAAATTACGGGCTCCACCTCGCGAGGCGCGGATCTCGAGCTCGCGGTCGTCGCCGGGGCGGTGTTTTGGACGTGCGCCGACCTGTTCGGCTTCTCGCTCGGCCTCCCCGAATGGGTGCTGCTCGCTGTCGGCTTGCTGACGGGCGGATTCATCGGCACGGTGGCCGCGGCGCTCACGGAGGTGCTTAACGTATTCCCGATTTTGGCGAGGCGGCTTCGGATGGAGCTGCAGCTGCGCTGGCTGCTCGCCGCCATGGTGCTCGGCAAGGTGCTCGGTTCGCTGTTTGAATGGCTGGCGTTCAGGACACATTAAAGGCAATGCAAGGCACCAGAGGACTTCTAAGGAGTGAGCGAGGATGAGCGCGACGGATCAGCGCGAACCGAACGGGACGAAGGATGTCGTATTCGTACCGGAAGGGAACATCGATGCGGTATTCGAGCCGGACGTGCCGTTCGGCGGGGCGGAGCCCGACTTGAAGGAACGCATTCGGGAAGGCATCCCGGCGAAGAAGGAGCCTCCGGAAAACGACTTATACGTGTATACCGAGGCGGAGAAGGCGTTCCTGTATACGGACGACATCCCGACGAATCTGGACGACGTCCTGCGAGTTATGGAAGAGCGAGCCGGATTCAACGCGAGCTTCGACGCGATCACGCGGGAGATGACGTTCGGCGGCAAGCGCACGATTTTGTTTTATTTAAACGGCTTCGTCAAAGACGAAGTGCTGACGATGATCATGAACCGCCTATCGCTGCTGTCGCCGAAGGAGCTGACCGCGGGAGCGGCCAAGAAGCTGTTCGAAAACTACCTCGTGCACGTGCAGGTCGACGAGCTGAAGACGATGACCGAAGTGATCGGCAAGACGCTCGCGGGCGGCAGCGCGCTGTTCATCGAAGGCGAAGCCAAGGCGCTCGTCATGGACGTGAAAAGCTTGCCGCAGCGCGGTACGGAGGAGCCGTCCGTCGAGAAGGTCGTACGCGGCTCGCGCGACGGCTTCATCGAGACGCTGTTGACGAACGTCACGCTGCTGCGCCGGCGGCTGAAGGACCCGCGGTTGAAGCTGGAGGCCGTCAAGGTAGGCAGGCGGACGAAAACGGACGTTTGCATCGCGTACATTCAGGATATCGCGGACATTAGTCTCGTGCAATCCGTTAAGAAAAAGATCGAGGCGCTCGATATCGACGGGCTCGCCATGGCGGATAAGGAGCTGGAAGAGGCGATCATCGGCAAAGGCTGGAATCCGTTCCCGACGGTGCGGTATACGGAACGGCCGGACGTGGCGGCGTACCATTTGCTCGAAGGCCATGTCTGCTTGTTCGTCGATACGAGCCCGAGCGTCATCATTTTGCCGGCGACGTTTTTCCATCATGTGCAGCATGCAGAGGAATATCGGCAGACGCCGTTCGTCGGAACGTATTTGCGCTGGGTGCGCTTTTTCGGCGTGTTCGCGTCGATTTTTTTGCTGCCGCTCTGGTTTTTGTTCGTGCTCAAGCCCGAGCTTCGTCCGATGGCGTTCGCCTTCGTCGGTCCGCAGGAGCCCGGCCGGCTGCCGATCATTGCGCAGTTTTTGCTCGTCGAGGTCGGCGTCGACATGATGCGGCTCGCCGCCATCCATACGCCGACGCCGCTCGCCTCCGCGATGGGCCTTATCGCCGCGATTCTCATCGGCGATATCGCGATTAAGGCGGGGCTGTTCATCAACGAGGTCATTCTGTATATGGCCGTCGCCGCGATCGGCATGTTCGCGACGCCGAGCTACGAGCTGGGGCTTGCGAACCGGCTCGTGCGGATCGGGCTGATCATCGCCGTCGCGATGTTCGGCATCCCCGGCTTCGCCGTCGGCACGATGCTGGTGATGCTCATGCTTATTACGCAGCGTTCTCTCCGCACGCCGTACATGTGGCCGTTCATTCCGTTCAACGCGCGGGCGCTGATGGACATCATTTTCCGCCGGCCGTTCCTTACCCATAGGTACCGGATGACGCTGACGAAGCCGCAGGACCGGACCCGGATGGCGCCGGGTGGACGCAAGTGATTTTTTATGGAAGCGGGCGTCCGGTTCTGTTTTTCCCCGCGGTTTTGTGATAATGTCAGTCAGAGAGGATTGACAAGCCAAAGGGGATACGAACATGCATTTATACGGAACGAGTCGCATTAATCGCCACGGCCGATTGGAAATCGGAGGGGTCGACACGGCGGACCTGGCCGAAAGGTTCGGGACGCCTTTATATGTGGTGGACGAGGCGCTCGTCCGCCAGCGGTGCCGGGAATTCATGGACGCGTTCCGCGCCTCCGGCGTGCCGTTCGAGGTGTCGTACGCGAGCAAGGCGTTCTGCGTGAAAGCGATCGTCCGCGTCGTCGAGGAAGAAGGGCTGGCGCTGGACGTCGTGTCGGACGGCGAGCTGTACACGGCGCTCGAGGCGGGCTTTCCGGCGCGCCGCATTCATTTCCACGGCAACAACAAGACGCCGGAAGAGATCGCGATGGGGTTAGAGGCGGGCATCGGCTGCTTCGTCGTCGACAATTTCACGGAAATCGCGCTGCTGAACGCGATGGCCGGCGAGCGGGGCATCCGCGCGAAGGCGCTGCTCCGCATTACGCCGGGCGTAGAGGCCCACACGCACGAATTTATCTCGACCGGACAGGAAGATTCGAAGTTCGGCTTCAACCTCGCCGGCGGCGCGGCGTTCGAAGCGGTCAAAGCGGCCGCCGAAGCGCCGCATCTCGAGCTGCTTGGCGTTCATTCGCATATCGGCTCGCAAATTTTCGAAGTCGAAGGCTTCCGCCTCGCCGCCGAGAAGGTGGCGGATTTCGCCGCGGACGTGAAGAAGCGGCTCGGCGTAACGTTCCCGGTCGTCAATTTGGGCGGCGGGTTCGGCATCCGCTACGTCGAAGGCGACCTGCCGCTCGCGGTCGGCGAGTACGTCAAGGCGATTACCGACGCCGTCAAGGAGCGGTTCGGGGCGCACGGCCTCGAAATGCCGAGCATTTGGATCGAGCCGGGCCGGAGCATCGTCGGCGACGCGGGCACGACGCTGTACACGGTCGGGTCGGTGAAGGACATTCCGGGCGTGCGCAAGTACGTCGCCGTCAACGGCGGCATGACGGACAACCCGCGCCCGGCGCTGTACGGCGCCGTGTACGAAGCCGTCATCGCGAACCGCGCGAACGACGCGCCGGAGGAGAAGGTGTCGATCGCCGGCAAATGCTGCGAAAGCGGCGACATGCTCATCTGGGACGTGGAGCTGCCGAAAGTGCAGACGGGCGACACGCTCGCGGTGTTCTGCACGGGCGCGTACAACTACTCGATGGCGAGCAACTACAACCGGCTGCGCCGCCCTGCGGTCGTGTTCGTGAAAGACGGCGAAGCCGATCTCGTCGTCCGCCGCGAAACGTACGAAGACCTCGTCTCGAACGACGTCATTCCGGAGCGTCTCCGAAAGCAGCCGGCGGTGAACGGACGATAACGGCGCGTTTGCGCCGGATTTGTCGCGGGACGGGGAATCGGGTACAATACGGTAGATATCGACTCAGGAGTGTGAGGAACGCATGACTAAGCAAGCAGTGATCAAACTGGCGGACGGCAACGAGGTCAAAATCGAGCTGTTCGAGAAAGACGCGCCGAACACGGTAGCGAATTTCGAAAAACTGGCGAACGAGGGCTTCTACGACGGCCTGACGTTCCACCGCGTCATTCCGGGCTTCGTCGCGCAGGGCGGCTGCCCGAAGGGCAACGGCACGGGCGGCCCGGGCTATACGATCAAGTGCGAAATCAACCCGAACAAGCATGAGCGCGGCGCGCTGTCGATGGCGCACGCCGGTCCGAACACGGGCGGCAGCCAGTTCTTCATCGTGTACAAGCCGCAGCCGCATTTGGACGGCGTGCACACGGTGTTCGGCAAAGTGATCGAAGGCATGGAGCATGTCGATGCGTTCCAAGGCCGCGACCGGATGGAATCCGTCCGCGTCACGGAAGTATAAGGTTCGATGGACCGAAGCCGGGTCTCTCCTCGCGGGAGATGCCGGCTTTTCGTCGCCTCGGGACCTGCCTAAGGTTGCAAAATGCGGTCCAAGGTGATATTATCGGCACAATAATACAATATTTTACGATCCTTCGGGGCCGGGTGAAATTCCCGACCGGCGGTGATGCGCCTTGGCAAGATCGCAAGACGCTCAGTCCGTGACCCGACGCGCACGGAAGCAGTACGCGCGGCGGTGGACTCGGTGAAAATCCGAGACCGACAGTTACAGTCTGGATGGGAGAAGGAGACGCAATGGCTTGAACGGCGGTTTATGTGCAATTTTTCACATGAATCAAACCGTTATTTTGCGTTGACCTAAAAACCGGACGCCCCGAAATCGGAGGCGTCTTTTTTGTTGCGGACGCCCGGTTCGACGGGAGGGATAAACCGAATGAACGACGTGGATTACATGCGAATGGCTTTGACGATCGGACGGACCGCGCTCGGGCAGACGGGAACGAATCCGTCCGTCGGCTGCGTCGTGGTGAAGGACGGGCGCGTGCTCGGCATGGGTGCGCATCTTCGCCAAGGCGAAGCGCACGCGGAGGTGCACGCCTTGAACATGGCCGGCGCCGAAGCGGAAGGGAGCACGGTGTACGTCACGCTCGAGCCGTGCAGCCACCACGGCCGGACGCCGCCCTGCGCGGACAGGCTCGTGCGAGAGAGGGTGAAGCGAGTCGTCGTGGCGACGACCGACCCGAATCCGCTCGTCGCCGGACGGGGCGTGGCGCGGCTGCGCGAGCACGGCATCGACGTGACGGTCGGCGTGCTCGAGGAAGAGGCGGCCGCGCTGCACGAGCACTTCTTCCATTGGATTCGCGCCGGACGCCCGTTCGTCGCCCTGAAGACGGCGATGACGCTCGACGGCCGCGTGGCCGCGCCGACCGGCGACAGCCGGTGGATTACGAACGCCGCCTCGCGCGCGTTCGTGCACGAGCTGCGGGAGCGGTATCAAGCGATTCTCGTCGGCGTCGGCACGGTGCTCGCGGACGACCCGCAGCTGACGGCGCGGGGCGACGCAGCCCCGAAGCGGGACCCGGTGCGCGTCATCGTCGACTCGCGGCTGCGCACGCCGCCGGACGCCGCCGCGCTGCGGCCTCGCGAAGACGGAGCGCCGCCGGCGATCGTGCTGACGACGACCGGCGCCGACGCGTCGGCCCGCGCCGCGCTTACAGCGCGCGGCGCGCTCGTCGTCGACTGCGGCCCGGGGCCGCGCGTCGACTTGGAAGCAGGTCTTAGGGAGCTGGGTCGGCTCGGGATCGCTTCCGTGCTCGTCGAAGGCGGCGGCACGGTGAACGGAGCGATGCTCTCGGCGAGGCTCGCCGACAAGGTGTACGCCTTCGTCGCGCCGAAAATCATCGGCGCCGGCGGCCCGTCCGGCTTCGAGTTTCCGGGGCCGCCGCGCATGGCGGAGGCGATCGCGCTGACGCGGCTGAACGTTCGCACGTTCGACGGGGACGCGCTGTTCGAAGGATACCCGGCATACCCCGAACGGCCCGGCGAAGCCGCAGGCTCCGGCGCCGAAGCGGCTCGATCCGGCGGGGATGCCGCAGAAACGAGGTGACGCACGACCGACATGTTTACTGGACTAATCGAAGAAATCGGCACGCTGCAGCAGGTGACTAGACAAGGCGAAGCGCTCGTCCTGACGATCCGCGCGAAGCGCATTCTCGAAGGCGTGAGGCTCGGCGACAGCATTTCCGTGAACGGCGTCTGCTTGACGGCAATCCGGTACGACGCGAACACGGTGTCGATGGACGTCATGCCGGAGACGTTCCGGCGCACGACGCTCAACCGGCTCGCGCCCGGCGACCGAGTCAACCTCGAGCGGGCGATGCAGGCGACGGACCGGTTCGGCGGCCACATCGTGCAGGGGCACGTGGACGGCACCGGCGCGATCCGCGGCCGTGAGTCGCTCGACAACGCCGTCTATTTCACGATCGAGCCGCACGACCCCGCCCTGTTTCGCTACATTTTGCCGAAGGGCTCCATCGCGATCGACGGTATCTCGCTGACGGTGGTGGACGCGGCGGAGCGGACGTTCCGCGTATCCATCATCCCGCATACGCTCGCCGAAACGGTGCTGCAGTACAAACACCCGGGCGACGAAGTGAACCTGGAAACGGACATCGTAGGCAAGTACGTGGAACATTTGCTGTCGTGGACGGCAAAGGGGGGCGCCGCGGCGCGGCCGGCCGCGAAATCGGCGCTCAGCGAGTCGTTCCTGAGGGATCACGGATTCGCATAAAGAAAACGATAAGAATCGGAGAAGCGGAGGAGGAGAATCCCTATGGCGAACGAGAAAATCAAGTTCGATACGATCGAGGAAGCGATTTACGACCTGATGATGGGGAAATCGATCATCGTGGTCGATGACGAGAACCGCGAGAACGAAGGCGATTTTATCGCCTTGGCCGAGAAGGCGACGCCGGACGTCATCAACTTCATGATCAAGGAAGGACGCGGGCTCGTCTGCGTTCCGATCACGGAGGAGCGCGCGACGGAGCTCGATTTGCCGCCGATGGTGCAGCGCAACACCGACTACCACGGCACGGCGTTCACGGTGTCGATCGACCATGTCGGCACGTCGACGGGCATTTCGGCGGCGGAGCGGGCAGCGACCGTCAAAGCGATGATCGATCCGCGGGCGAAGCCGTCCGATTTCCGCCGGCCCGGCCACATCTTCCCGCTCATCGCGAAGAAAGGCGGCGTGCTGCGGCGCGCGGGGCATACGGAGGCGGCCGTGGATCTCGCCCGCATGTGCGGCAGCTATCCGGCGGCGGTCATTTGCGAAGTGATCAAGGAAGACGGCGAAATGGCGCGCGTGCCCGATCTGCGCGAAATCGCCGACAAGTTCGGCCTGAAGCTGATCACGATCGAAAACTTGATCCGGTACCGCAACGAGAAAGAGAAGCTCGTGCGCCGCGAGGTCGAAGCGAACCTGCCGACGGACTTCGGCACGTTCCGCGCCGTCGCGTATACGAACGAGATCGACGGGAAGGAGCATGTCGCGTTCGTCAAAGGCGACATCGACCCGGAGAAGCCGGTGCTCGTCCGCGTCCACTCGGAATGCCTCACCGGCGACGTGTTCCATTCGCATCGGTGCGACTGCGGTCCGCAGCTCGCCGCCGCGATGGAAGCGATCGAGAAGAACGGCTCCGGCGTGCTGCTGTATATGCGCCAGGAAGGCCGCGGCATCGGCCTCATCAATAAATTGAAGGCGTACGTGCTGCAGGAGCAGGGATTGGACACCGTCGACGCGAATATTAAGTTAGGCTTCGCCCCGGATCTGCGGGATTACGGCATCGGCGCGCAAATTTTGAAAGATTTGGGCGTGCGGACGATCCGGCTGCTCACGAACAACCCGAGGAAAATCGCCGGTCTGGAAGGATACGGCTTATCGATCGCGGAGCGGGTGCCGCTCCAAATGACGGCGAACAAAGACAACAGCCGCTACCTGCATACAAAGAAAGAGAAGCTCGGCCACCTGCTGCAGTTCGAGGAGCAGGGCGAGCCGGCCGCGGAACCGACAAAATTGTAAAGGAGATCTCACATATATGGTACACTTGTACGAAGGCAATCTCATTTCCCAAGGCAAAACGTACGGCATCGTCGTCGGCCGTTTCAATGAATTCATTTCCTCGAAGCTGCTCAGCGGCGCGCTTGACGCGCTCAAGCGGCACGGCGCCGCCGAGGACGAGATCAGCGTCGCGTGGGTGCCTGGCGCGTTCGAAATTCCGCTCGTCGCCCAGAAGATGGCCGAAAGCGGCCGTTTCGACGCGGTGATCACGCTGGGCGCCGTCATCCGCGGTTCGACCCCGCACTTCGACTTCGTGTGCAACGAAGCGGCCAAAGGCGTCGCGGCGATTGCGCTGAAAACCGGCGTGCCGACGATTTTCGGCGTGCTGACGACCGATTCGATCGAGCAAGCGGTCGAGCGCGCGGGCACGAAAGCGGGCAACAAAGGCTGGGAAGCGGCCGTCACCGCCATCGAGATGGCGAACCTCGTGTCCCAGTTCCAAAAGTAATTACCTTACTGCAAACGGACTGAAGCCTGAATGAGCGTAACCTACAAGCTGCCAGCCTTCGAAGGACCGCTGGACCTGCTCCTCCACTTGATCGACAAGGCGGAAGTGGACATCACGAATATCCCGATCAGCGACATAACGGACCAATATTTGGGGTACGTGTCGATGATGGAGGAGCTCGAGCTGGAAGTGGCGAGCGAGTTTCTCGTCATGGCCGCGACGCTGCTGTCGATCAAAAGCAAAATGCTGCTGCCGAAGCCGCCCGCGATCGACCTCGACCTCGAGTACGAGGAGTACCCGGAGGACTCGCTCGAGGAGCTCGTGCACAAATTGATCGAGTACCGCAAGTACAAATCGATCGCGGAGCATCTGCGGGAAAAGGAGCTGGAGCAGAGCCTCGTCTATACGCGCGAGCCGCACGATCTGTCGCCGTATGCCGTAGAGATCAAGCGGAATCCGGTCGAGGGGCTCGACACGTTCGATTTGCTGCTCGCCTTCCAGAAGGCGCTCAAACGCGCGGCGAACCGGAACGTCGTGGCGAAAATTCGCCGCGACGAAGTGTCGGTCAAAGACCGCATCCGCGACATGATCCTCCTGCTGCGGAACGAGGGCGGACGCCTCTTGTTTTCCCAATTGTTCGACGAGACGGCGACGCGCGACGACCTCGTGGTGTCCTTCTTGGCGCTGCTTGAGCTCATGAAGATGAATAAGGTATCGTGCTACCAGCACGACCGATTCGGCGACATCGTCATCCAGGCGAAGGAAGGAGCGGATACCGATGACGAAGAGCTGGAACGATTGGAAATCGATCATTGAGGGTCTGCTGTTCGCGGCCGGCGACGAAGGGCTGGACGTCCGCGAGATCGCCGACGTGCTCGAAATCGATTGGCGCGTCGTCGAAGAGCTGATCGAGGATATGCGCGAGGCGTATGTCAGAGAAAATCGCGGCTTTCGGATCGCGAAAATCGCCGGCTCGTACCAGCTGACGACGAACCCGGACCATGCGCCGTACTTCGCGAAGCTGGCGCAGGCGCCGACGCGCGGCTCGCTGTCGCAGGCGGCGCTCGAGACGCTCGCCATCGTCGCGTACCGCCAGCCGATCACTCGAGTCGAGATCGACGAGATCCGCGGCGTCAAATCGGATCGCGCGCTGCATACGCTGATGGCCAAAGAGCTCATCCACGAGGCGGGCCGCGCCGAGGCGGTAGGCCGTCCGATTTTATACGAAACAACCAAGCAATTTTTGCAATATTTCGGCCTCTCCGGTCTGAAAGATTTGCCCGACGCCGAACGGTTCGCGGGCGAGATCGATCTGGAGGCGGAAACGCGCATGCTGTTCGAAAAGCTGGAAGAAAAGCAAATGACGATCGACGATTTACCGGAATCATCCAATTCCATCGATGACGCATGAAACGGCGGCCTCCGACCCGATACTAAGATGCAACGTATTGGGAACGGAGGTTTTTTTATGTGGTGGTGGATCGCATTGGCCGTCCTCGCCGTTCTGTCGTTCGCGGTGCTGCTATCCAACGTATGGATCGGGGCGGCCTATGTGCGCGAAGGGGAGAACGACGAAATCGATCTTTCCGTCCGCGCTTTGTTCGGGCTCGTCCGGCTGCGATACAAGGTGCCGACCGTGGAGCTGAAGCCGTGGCTTCGCGGCCTTCGACTGAAGGTGGACGAGGAGGAAAGCAGCACTTCGCTGCCCGTGCTCGATTTTACCCGCGAGGAAATCCACAATTTTATTTTGCGGGTGCGCGAGCTGATTCAACATATGAAAAACGTGCGGGCGTTCCTCGCGGGCACGCTGCAGCATATTCATGTCACCGAGATCGTCTGGTCGACGCGGTTCGGGGTCGGCGACGCCGCCGAAACCGGCATGACCGGCGGCGTCGTGTGGGGGCTCAAGAGCGCGGTCATCGGGTATTTGTCGCGCTGGGTGACGCTCGAACGCCGGCCCGAGATCCAAGTGGTCCCGGCGTTCAACAAAACCGAATTTCGCACGGACTTCCGTCTCGAAAGCCGCGTGCGGGTCGCGAAGCTGTTCGTCATCGGCGCCATGCTGTTTTACCGCGTGCTGAAGCGGCCGGGCGGCTGGAAGGTGTGGCTGCGGGAGCTGTTCCTGCGCGCTCCGGACGAGCGACCTGCCTAAGCCCGCATATTTTGGAGGGGCGGCGGGGATAGTACCGGAAGGGACAAACCCTTACCGAGGAGGAATAGCACATGAGCGAACACCCGATTCAAGGCTTAATGCGGACGGCGATGGAAAACCTGAAGCAGATGGTCGATGTCAATACGATCGTCGGCGATCCGGTGACGACGCCGGACGGTACGTTGATTTTGCCGATCAGCAAGGTCGGGTTCGGCTTTGCGGCAGGCGGCAGCGAGTTTACGGTCGAGCACGAGGACGACCGCGCGGATGTGACGGATCGCGGCGTGACGCCGTTCGAATCGAGAGCGACGTCGCAGGTCGGCTTTCCGTTCGGCGGGGGCAGCGGCGGAGGCGTGTCGATTACGCCGATCGCGTTCCTCGTCGTCGGCACGCACGGCGTCAAAGTGGTGCCGCTCGATAATTCGTCGCGCCTCGTGGAGCGCATTTTCGACTCCGCCCCGGGCCTTGTCGAGAAAATCACGAGTATGTTCGGCGGAGACAAGTCGAGCCCGAACGTGACGATGAACGAGTTCAACGACGTCACCATCGGAGCGCCGATGGAGCCGATCCCGAAAAGCACGATTTCTTAACAGATTGTCGTCTGTCGTCATCTGGCCTACCCGCCGCGGAGCTCCGCTCCGTCGGCGGTTTTTTGCTTGTAAATGTTTCCATTTGTCTCCTGGCGGTTTCTCTGCCTCCTCTAACCTCTTATACTGGAATAAGAGGCTTGACCTACTGGAGGGAGAGAACATCATGCGGCAATTTCAGATGCGGCATGCGATGCTGGCCATGATCGCGTTTCTGCTTACGTTCGGCGTCGCAAATTCCGCGGAAGCGGCTTCGTTCAAGGACGTTTCGGGGCATTGGGCGGCGGATACGATCCAATGGGGCGTCGAGACCGGTGCCGTGAATGGATTTCCGGACGGGAGCTTTCGGCCGAACGGCGCCGTGACCGAGGCGCAGTTCGTCGCCATGCTGTTCCGGGCGTTCCCGGACAAAGCTCCGAAGGAGAGCGGGCCGTATTGGTACAGCGCTTATTATCGGTTAGCGGCCGAGTGGAACTGGCCTGTCGACGCCGCCAAGGCGAACGCGCCGATGAAGCGCGGGGCGGTGGCGCAAACGGTGGCGGCCGCGTTCGGCAGCCAGCTGAGCGTCGAGGACGCCGTGGCGTTCCTGCTCGACAACGGGCTCGCGCAGGGGCGCCGGGCGGCGAACGGACGCGTCGACTTCGGAGAGAACGGTACGCTGACGCGCGCAGAGGCGGTACAGTTCGTGCGCAATGCGGCGTTATTCGCTCGAGATATCGGACCGGCGGACAAACCGCCGGCGAAGCCGAGCGACGCGGCGGCGATTCGCGTATCCGGCGTCGCGATCGGCGATACCGAAGCCGAGCTGCTGCAGGCGCTCGGCGCGCCGGCGCGCAAAGACGCGAGCGAATACGGCTTCACGTGGTACGTCTACAACAAGGACTACACATCCTTCGCGATGGTCGGCGTGAAGAACGGCGCCGTCGTCGCCTTGTACGGGAACGGCGCGAGCTTGCATCTGCGCGGCCTTCCGGACGGCGCCGTCGCGGCCGACGCCCGGAAGGCGTTCGGCAAGCCGCTCGCGCACATTTTGAAGGGAAATACCCAATTCTTGATCAGCTCCGACGGCGAATACGACGTGTTCGATACCGGCGGCGCGTTCCTTACTGTCTTCTACGACATTGTCGACGGCGGCGTCGTCGTCGGAGCGCTCGCGGTCGAGAAGAAGACGGAGTTGTCGCTCGCCGGCTTCTACGGTAACCCTTCCGCCGCGTTGAGGGACGCCTTCGAACGGCAGTCGCTCGACCTCGCGAACAGCGCTCGGGCGGCGCGCGGATTGTCTATCCTTACGTGGCACGAGGGGGCGGCGGCCGTCGCTAGAGGCCACAGCGAGGATATGGCGGAGAACGCCTTCTTCTCGCACACGAACCTGCGCGGCGAATCGCTCGGCGGTCGGCTCCAGGACGGGGATGTCGACTACCGGTCGGCAGGCGAGAATATCGCCTATGGCCAAACGAGCGCGATTTTCGCCCATGAAGGCTGGATGAATTCGCCGGGTCACCGCAAAAACATGCTCGGAGCTTTCGAACGCCTCGGCGTCGGCGTCGCCTTCGCGAAGGAGAAAGTGCCGTATTACACGCAAAACTTCGTTACGCCATAATCCTTGTAACTTTCGACAGGCCTCTTGCGGCCGGCGCCCCCGCCGGTTTTCGCAGGAGGCTTGTTTGCCGTTCGAATATCCGAGATGGATAAGCATATACATGTAGTAACTGTCGGACGGACAAACAGACCTACTGTCGGGAGGTACCGATGAAACCTGCATCTTTTCGTTTCGCTTCACTACTTGCTTCCGTCACCGCCGCGACGGTTTGGCTTGCGTCCGCGGCGCTGCCGGCGCCCGCGAAAGCGGAGCCGCCGCGCATTTCGACCCATGCGGCCGCCTCTTCGGTCATCGACGTCAAGTCGAACCGGATTGTGTTTCAAGAGAACGGCGACGAGCGGATGCGCATCGCTTCGCTGACGAAGGTCATGACGGCGATCGTCGCGATCGAGAACGCCGACTTGACGGACATCGTGAAGGTGAGCTCGCGCGCGTACGGGAAAGAAGGCTCGTCCATTTATTTGCACCTCGGCGAAGAAATGACGCTCCACAATATGCTGTACGGACTTATGCTGCGCTCCGGCAACGACGCGGCGACGGCGATCGCCGAGCATGTCGGCGGCTCTGTCGAAGGGTTCGTCTATTTGATGAACGAGAAGGCGCGCATGCTCGGCATGAAAAACTCGAGCTTCAAAAACCCGCACGGTCTCGACGAGGAAGGGCACTACTCCTCGGCGAACGACATGGCGGTGCTGACCGCTTACGCCTTGAAGAACAAAGTGTTCCAGGAAATCGTCAAAACAAAGGTCAAACGGGCGCCGAACCCGAACGAAGATTGGGACTACAAATGGGTCAACAAAAACAAAATGCTGAACATGTACGAAGGCGCCGACGGAGTCAAAACCGGTTACACGAAGCTGGCGCACCGCACCTTGATCTCTTCGGCGACGCGGAACGGCCAGCAGTTCGCGGTCGTGACGCTTAACGACGGCGACGATTGGAACGATCATAAACGTCTCCTGGATTACGCCTTCCAACATTACCCGTCGACGACGATCGTGCGCGCCGGCGAACGGGTCGAAGCGCCGAACCTCGTCGTGGCGCGGTCGTTCGAATACCCGCTCGCCCAAGGGGAAATCGGAGATTTGCGCAAAAAAATCGTGCTCGAAGACGAACTGTCGACGGATTACCGGCTCGGCGAGCGCGGACGGCTGGAGCTGTATCTGAAGGGCAAGCTGATCGGCTCGCTTCCGCTGTTCGAAGACGGCAGCGAACGCTATAAAGTGCAGGAACAGGCGACGTTCCTCTATACGAAATACGAGGAGCGGGAACAGAGCTACGGCGACGTGTTTCGGACGCTGCTCAAGGAGCTGCTGACGGGCGGCGCGAAAGAGGGTCCGTAATATGGTCAATTACATTTGGTTGTTCTTTATCGCCGGCGGCTTCGTCGTCGCGGCGATCAACGGCAACGTCGAGGAAGTGACCGCGGCGGCGTTCGACGGAGCGAAGACGGGCGTGACCGTCTGCTTCGGGCTGATCAGCGTGCTCGTCTTCTGGCTCGGAATGATGCGCATCGCCGAGGATGCGGGGCTGCTGCAGAAGCTGGCGAAGCTGCTCAGCCCGTTCGTGCGCTTCTTGTTTCCGTCGCTGCCGCGGGATCATCCGGCGTTCGGATACATCTTGTCGAACATGAGCGCGAACGTGCTCGGGCTCGGCAACGCGGCGACGCCTGCGGGCATTAAAGCGATGCAGGAGCTGCAGAAGCTGAATCCCGACAAAACGAAGGCGAGCGCGGCGATGTGCACGCTGCTCGCGATCAACACGGCCAGCATCACCTTGATTCCGACGACGATGATCGCGATCAAAATGAATTTCGGCTCGGAGCATCCGACCGATATCGTCGGCACGACGCTCGCCGCGACGGCGGTGTCGCTGCTGGCCGCGATTATGCTCGACAAATGGTACCAGCGGCGGGAGGCGCCGCCAGCCGAGGCGAAGCCGCCCGCTCCGCCGGCCGACAACTAGAAGGAAAGGGGAACGAACGCGATGTCTTCGCTGATTACCGCCATATCCGCTTGGGCCGTGCCCGTGATGATCGTGTTCATTCCCTTGTATGCCGCTTACCGCAAAGTGCCGGTGTACGAGTCGTTCACGGAAGGGGCCAAAGAAGGCTTCGACACGGCGATCCGCATCATCCCGCATTTGGTCGGCATGATGGCCGCCATCTCCGTGTTTCGCGCCTCGGGCGCGATGGACATGCTCGTGGGCTTGTTCCTCCCGCTGTTCGCTTGGCTCGGCGTGCCGGCGGACGTGCTTCCGCTCGCCTTGCTGCGACCGATCACGGGCGCGGGATCGCTCGCGTATACGACAGACCTCATGAAAACGCACGGCCCCGACTCGTTCGTCGCCCAGATCGCCGCGACCGTGCAGGGCAGCACCGATACAACGCTGTATGTGCTTACCGTCTATTTCGGAGCCGTCGGCATCCGGAACGCCGGCTACGCGCTTCGCGTCGGGCTGTTTTCCGACCTCGTCGGCTTTTTCGCCGCCGTCGCCGTCTGCTACCTCGCGTTCAGGTAATTCCTTCCTCGCAAGAACCCCCGCCGCCGGCCCCGCATAGTCTGTTACCATGGATCGGAACGGAAGGAGTTTCCGCGCATGGCAACAGGCATCGTCGTTCACCATTCCGCCTGTCCGTCGATCAACGGCAAAGGCTATGATTTTTACGTTACCCGCACGGGCTTCGTCATTCCCGGCGCCGAGCCGACGGAGCCGGGCGGGCGCATTCATGTCTGTCTCGAAGGCGATTTCAGCCGATACGACGGCACGGACCCCGATACGGAGGAACAGCTGTTCGTGGCGGCGAAGCTGATCTCCCGGCTCGCGGACGCGCTCGGATTTTCGACGGCCGCGATGTATCGTCACGAGGCGCATTGCCCCGGCGAACGGTTCCCTTGGGCAAAACTTGTGATTTCCATATCGGATGGGTATCATTAGCTTGAGGTGAAGCCCATCATGGAACGATTACAGAAAGTGCTCGCCGCCGCGGGCCTGGCTTCGCGGCGCAAGAGCGAAGATATTATTCGGGAAGGTCGAGTCACGGTCAACGGCAAACCGGTGACGGAACTCGGCGCGAAGGTCGACCCGACGGCCGATGAAATCGCGGTGGACGGAAAACCGATCGCGAAGCAGAAAAAAATATATTTGGCGTTTTATAAGCCCAAAGGCGTCATTTCGAGCGCGAAAGATCCCGAGGGACGGCAGACGGTCATGGATTATATGCATGGCATCAAAGAGCGCGTGTACCCGGTCGGCCGGCTCGATTACGACACCGAAGGGCTCATTTTGCTTACGAACGACGGCGAGTTCGCGAATTTGCTTATGCATCCGAGCTTTCACGTGCCGAAGACGTACCTGGCGACGACGAAAGGGGTGCCTCACGGTACGCTGCTGGACAAGCTGCGCAGCGGCATCCAGCTCGAGGACGGCATGACGGCGCCTGCGGAAGTCGAGTACGCCGACGTCGATCCGGACGGCAAAGAGGCGGTCGTGCAAATTACGATCACCGAGGGGCGGAACCGCCAGGTGCGCCGCATGTTCGATGCGATCAAGTTCCCGGTCGTTCGGCTCAAGCGCATCCGCTTCGGCTCCGTTCTGCTCGGCGGCCTGCAGCGAGGCAAATATCGGCATTTGACGAAAGCGGAGGTGGACGAGCTTCGGGCGCTGGCGGAACAACACGCGACACATAAAGTTCATAAAGGACAGTAAGCGTCCGCCCGAGGTTATCGTTATAATAAGTGTAGGGTGAAAAATCATGGGCAAACATAAAAAATGGATTCAGCTTTCCATCTTCGCCTTCGTCCTGTTGATCGCCGCGTATACGGTGGCGGGCAGCGTGTTCGGGGACGAGGAGCGGCCGCCGGAGGTCGGCGACCCCGTCGCGCCGTTCCAGCTCGCCTCGCTCGACGGAGAGAAGCTCGGCCCCGCGAGCTACGCGGGCCGTCCGACGGTTATCAATTTTTGGGGCACGTTCTGCCCGCCGTGCGTGGAAGAAACGCCGGCGTTGCAGCGCATGTACGAGAAATACGAGGAACAAGGCGTCGTCATCATCGGCGTCAACCTCGGCGAGAAACCGGTCGTTCGCGTGGAACAATTCGCGAAGCAATTCGGCGTCACGTATCCGATTTTGCTCGACCCGGATCTTGCGGTGCGAGACCGCTACGGCGTACGCTCGTATCCGACGACGTTCTTCGTCGACGCTTCGGGCGTCGTTCGCGAAGTGAAGGTCGGCGGCATGACGGAAGGGTATATCGAGGCCGCGATTCAGCGGCTGTTGCAACAATCATAATAACGCGGCCCGCCGTTTCGGCGGGCTGAAAGTGCGGGAGGTGGCGCGCGTGAGCGAAACGCCGAAGCCGCTCGACATGCGTTACGACGGCGCTCCCAGACGTTCGCAAAAGGCAGAGAAAGATTGGCTCGACCACGTGTGGAGCTTTTTTTCGTCGGTGAAGGTCGGGGTGTGGCTGATCGTATTGACGCTGGTCGGCGCGGCGATCGGATCCGTCTATCCGCAGGAGGAGGCTTTTCTTTCTCCTCCCGGATTGGATTATTACGCGGAGCGGTACGGCACGCTCGGCAAGTGGTACTACTTGCTAGGGTTCAGCCATACGTATACGTCTTGGTGGTTTCAACTGTTGGTGCTCATGCTCGGTACGTCCATCGTCGTCGCTTCGCTCGACCGGGGCGTTCCGCTGTACAAAGCGCTCAAAAAGCAAAAGCCGGATCGCACGGTCGATTTTTTGCGCAGGCAAGCGCTGTCGTACGAAACGGATCTGCCTTTCGACGCGGCGTCGGGCGAGGAAGCGGCGCGCCGGGCGGACGAGCTCGAGGCGGCGCTGAAGAAGCTGCGGTATCGGACGAGCCGCGCCGGCAATGCTGTTTTAGGCGAGAAAAATCGTTGGTCCCGGTGGGGACCGTACGTCAATCACGTCGGTCTGATCATCTTTTTGCTGATCATTCTGGTACGCACCTTGCCCGGCTTTACGCTGGAGGAATACGTGTCCGTGCTCGAAGGGGATACGGTTCCGATCCCGGGCACGAACTACTATGTGAAAAACGAGAAATTTACGGCGGAGTTTTACGACAACGAGGAGCTTCGGGGGCAATTTCGGGAGGAGCAGCGTCTCGTGCCGAAGCTGTACAAAACCGAAGCGGTGCTGTACGAGTGCATCGACCGATGCGGCACGTCCGCCCCCGAGCTCGTCGAAGTGAAGCGCGGTGACATTCTCGTCAACCAGCCAATGGAATACCGGGGGTTGTCGGTTTATCAGTTCGGCTACGAGGCGACGCCGCAAATCCGCAGCGTCACCGTGACGCTGAACGATAAGGAGACCGGCGAAGCGCATGGGCCGTTCACGCTGAAGACGCACGATCCGGATCTTGCGTACGAAGCCGGACCGTACAAGCTCCGGCTCGTCAACTATTATCCGGAATTCGCGCTCGACGCGAACGGGCAGCCGACGACGACGTCGGCGGCGACCCCGAACGCGCCCGCGTACATTTTCCAAATCACGGGTCCCGATTTGCCGGAAGAAGGCGCATCTTACTTGTACTTCCCTAGGGAGATCGACAAGGTGCGGTTCAATCAAGACGCGATCAACGCCGCGGTCGGCATCGGGAACAAGTTCGAAATCGCGGCGGGGGGCATGGAGAACGTCGAAATCGCTCAATTCACGAGCACCCTGACGGCTCGCAAAGATTTGACGGTGCCGTATCTGCTCGTCGGCGGGGCAATCTGCATGCTCGGTCTCGTTATGGGCTTCTATTGGCAGCATCGCCGCATTTGGGTGCGGATCGACGGCAATCGGCTGACGCTCGGCGCCCATACGAATAAAAATTGGCACGGCATGAAACGGGAGACGGCGAAGCTGTTCGAGCTGGTCGGGCTTGAGCCCGCGGCCGCGTTGTCCGCCGGCACGAAAGAGAGGGAGTCTACTTGACGTTGTACGACATTAGCAATACGGCGCTCGTGATCGCATTGTTTACGTATATCGCGGCGTTCGTCGCGTTCACGATCACGATCACGGGGCGCGGGTTCGGCGCGGCCGGCGCCTCCGCCGGCGCCCCGGCCGTTTCGTCGAAACGGGCGAATCGCGCGTTCGGCATCGCGCTTGCGGGCCTTGCGTTTCATTTGATTTATTTCGTTGTGCGTTGGATCGCCAACGGGTTCATCCCGGTCAGCAACTTATTCGAATTTATGACGTTCCTGTCGATGATGATCGTCGTCGCTTTCATCATCATTTATTTGATTTATCGCAAGCCGCTGCTCGGCGCGTTCGCGACGCCGGTCGCTTTCATTATTCTTGCGTACGCGATGGTGTTTCCTTGGGAGGCGCAGCCGCTCATTCCGTCGCTGAATCACGCATGGCTGTACATTCACGTCACGACCGCCGCGGCCGGGGAAGCGTTCTTCGCCGTCGCATTCGCCTCGGGGCTGATGTATTTGCTCCGCGTCGTCGATTTTAAGTCTTCCGACAAACGCGCGCGCCGGCAGCAGCGCGGCGTCGAGTTTACGCTATTTTCGCTGCTGATCGTCGTCGGTTTCATCGTGGCGTCGTTCACGTTCCGCGGCATCGGCTACGAAGCGTCGTTCGTCGGCGAGGCGACGGTCGAAGGCCAAGTCGTGGAGGAGACGATCGAATATACGATGCCGCCGATCGCCGCCCCTTACGGGTACGAGCTGGCCCAGATGGATTCGTTCCTCGGCATTCAGCAGCCGCTGTCCACCGCCCCGGAGTGGATGAAAGGGGTGAACGCGGGTCGGAAGTTCAATACGATCATATGGTCCGTATTGTTCGGTCTGTTGCTTTACGCGGCGATCCGGCTCGTCCTTCGCAAACCTCTCGGTTCGGCCATTCACCCGCATTTAAACGGCATCGATCCGGATGATTTGGATGAAATTACGTACCGCGCGGTCGCGATCGGGTTCCCGATTTTCACGCTCGGCGCGCTCATTTTCGCAATGCTCTGGGCGCATATCGCGTGGAACCGGTTTTGGGGCTGGGACCCGAAAGAGGTTTGGGCGCTCATTACATGGCTGTTCTACAGCGCCTATCTGCACCTTCGGCTCGGCCGCGGCTGGCTCGGTCTCCGGTCGGCATGGCTTGCGGTGCTCGGTTTCGTCGTCGTCATGTTCACGCTGATCGGGGTCAATCTCGTCATCGCGGGCTTGCATTCATACGCGGGCGTATAAGCGAACGGCTCGCAAGGTTCTCATTCGAGAAGGGAGCGGATAAGCATGGAAGAACGACAGCATTCGATTCTCGTGGTGGACGACGAAGAACGCATTCGCCGCCTGCTGCGCATGTATTTGGAGAAGGAACATTTCCATATCGACGAAGCGGAAGACGGAGAAACGGCGCTGCGGATGGCGCTCGAGACGGATTACGACCTCATCTTGCTCGACGTCATGCTGCCGGGCATCGACGGGGTCGAGGTGTGCTCCCGTCTGCGCGTGCAGAAGGCGACGCCCGTCATCATGCTGACGGCCAAGGGCGAGGAAGCGAACCGCGTGCAGGGCTTCGAGGTCGGCGCGGACGATTACGTCGTCAAGCCGTTCAGCCCGCGGGAAGTCATTTTTCGGGTCAAGGCGATTCTTCGCAGGTCGTCGGCGACGGCGTTCCTCGCCAAGGAATCGACGCCTTCCAGCACGATCGTGTTCCCGCATTTCATGATCGAGCACGACGCCCATCGCGTCACGGCGGACGGGCAGGAGGTCAGCCTGACGCCGAAGGAATACGAGCTGCTGCATTATTTGGCGGTGTCGCCGGATAAGGTGTTTTCCCGCGAGCAGCTGTTGAAGGACGTGTGGAATTACGAGTTTTTCGGCGATCTGCGCACCGTCGACACGCACGTGAAGCGGCTTCGCGAGAAACTGAACAAAGTGTCCCCGGAGGCCGCGGCGATGATTACGACGGTATGGGGCGTCGGGTATAAGCTCGAGGTGCCGAGGTAACGTGGCGCTCTGGAAAAGCGTAGTCGGCAAACTGTGGATGACGATCATCGTGCTCGTCGCCGTCGTCCTATGTTTGCTAGGCGTGTTTCTGCTGCCGTACATCGATATGGAGTTCACCTCGAACTCTTACGAAGTGAAGCGGCTGTTCGTCATTATCTGCATCATCGGCTTCTCGCTGACGACATTCTTCGCCTTCTTCTTGTCGTTCAAAATCACGCAGCCGCTCCTTCAATTGAAACGGGCCGCCGACATGATTACGATGGGCGAATACAAAACGAAGGTCGCGATCCGCTCGAGCGACGAAATCGGTCAACTCGCCCGCGCTTTCAATCATATGGGCGAGAAGCTGGAAGGCACGATTCGCGATTTGAATTACGAGAAGGAGCATCTAGCCAGCATTCTCGGCTCGATGACGGATGCAGTCGTGACGTTCGAGGCGAACGGGCGCATTATCTCGTCCAATCCGCACGGGGAGACGCTTCTCGCTGTGTGGCGGGAATTGATGCCGGCGGAAGGGGAAGACTTGCTCGGCCGCATCCCCGAACCGCTTAAGGAAGTATTCAAGGCGGTCGTCGCCGAGGAGAAGGAAGTGACGACGAAGCTGCACGTCGGCAGCGGCGTTTGGTCGGTCGTCATGGCGCCGCTGTATACGTCGGGAACGCTGCGCGGGGCCGTCGCGGTGCTTCGCGACGTGACAGAGGAAGCGCGGCTCGAGAAGCTGCGCAAAGACTTCGTCGCCAACGTGTCGCACGAGCTGCGAACGCCGCTGTCGATGCTTCAAGGGTATAGCGAGGCGCTGCTCGACGATATCGTTTCGACGCCGGAGGAGCGGCGCGAGCTGGCGCAAGTCATCTATGACGAGTCGCTCCGCATGGGCCGGCTCGTACAGGACTTGCTGGATCTCGCGCGCATGGAGGCGGGGCGTCTCGTGCTCAATGCGGTCGAGACCGATCTTACGCCGCTGCTGCAGCGGGTGCACCGCAAATTCGCCGCGCACGCGCGGGAGCGGGGCGTTACGATTACCCTCGAAGCGGACGCCGCGCCGGGCGCGTTGACGCTGCTCCGCGCGGACGAGGACCGTCTCGAGCAAGTGTTCACGAATTTGCTGGACAACGCGATTCGGCATACGCCCGCCGGCAACCAAATCATCCTTCGCGCCGCTCGGCTCGAAGGGGAGCAAGGAGCGTCGGTGCGGATCGAGGTGGAGGATCAGGGCGACGGCATTCCGGCCGAGGATGTGCCGTATATTTTCGAGCGCTTCTACAAAGCCGATAAGGCGCGGAAACGGTCGACGGGCACCGGCCTCGGGCTCGCGATCGTCAAAAACTTGGTCGACGCCCACGAAGGCACCGTCGCGGTGCGCAGCCGGATCGGACAAGGAACGACATTCACCGTCATCCTTCCGGTCGTGCCCAAATCGCTTTCTGTTGAAAAAAGAAGATAATTCTTGTTGTTCGTGGAACATCCGCGAACGAGCGCAAAAAGGATCGCCAGACGGCGGTCCATTTTTTTTTGCTTGTTAATGGGTGGGGGCGGGGTGGTGGGCGCGTCGGAAGGCGGTGGACGCGGCGGTCAGTGTGGCGGAAGGCGGCAAGCGTCGACAGCACAAATGTTGAGCGGTCGGCGGGGAGGAGCACAAAAAGTGTGCGGTCGCGGCGGAACTTGGGTTCGGCGGTGGACGCGGCGGTCGGTGTGGCGGAAGGCGGCAAGCGGCGACAGCACAAATGTTGAGCGGTCGGCGGGGAAGAGCACAAAAAGTGTGCGGTCGGCACGTGGGATAGACGAAGTGCAGGAAATTCGAAGGAGCGCGACTCGCTCGTAAAGTCCGGGCCAACACAAAATTTGTGCGGTCGGCGGGGAAAAGCACAAAAAGTGTGCGGTCGCGGCAGTACTTGGGTTCGGCGGTGGACGCGGCGGTCGGTGTGGCGGAAGGCGGCAAGCGGCGACAACACAAATGTTGAGCGGTAGGCGGGGAGGAGCACAAAAAGTGTGCGGTCGGTACGTGGGATAGACGAAGTGCAGGAAACGCGAAGGGGTGTGACTTGTCCGCAGCGCTCGGGACAGCACAAGATTTGTGCGGTCGGCGGGGAGGAGCGCAAAAAACGTGCGGTCGCGGCGGAAGGTCGGGTGCGATAGAAGTAAGGTCCACAGCACCGTACAAGCGCAAATCAAAAGGCGGCAGGAATCCCTGCCGCCTTCATGATGCATTACAACGTAATTTCTTTGGCGTTCGTCAAATCCGGAAGCTTCGTGAGCTCGTCGATGACGTGCTTCGGCGCCGGCTTGTCGATCGTGAGCACCATGATCGCGGAACCGCCGACGACTTTCCGGCCGACCTGCATCGTCGCGATGTTGACGTCGTTCTGGCCGAGCAGCGTGCCGACGCGGCCGATGATGCCGGGCTTGTCCGTGTGCGAAATCAGCAGCAGATGACCTTCCGGCGGAATGTCGACCGGGTACGGATCGATCTGCACGATGCGCGCGCCGTAGCCGTTCAACAGCGTGCCCGCGGCCGAGTGCTGGCCTTCGCGCGTTTTCAACGTGACGCTGATCAAGTTCGTGAACCCTTTCGTGGCGGTCGACTTCTGGACGACGACTTCGACGCCGCGCATCTTCGCAAGGTGGAAGGCGCTGACGATGTTCACCTGCTCCTTGCCGAGATGGTGCGCCAGAACGCCCGTCAAGATGTGGCGCGTGAGCGGCGTCGTGTCGACGTCCGTCAGCTCGCCGGAATAGCTGACCTGCACTTCGCTGACCGCGCCTACCGCCTGCTGCGCAAGGAACGAGCCCAGCTTCGTGCCGAGCGCGAAATACGGCTCGAGCTTCGCCAGCACAGCCGGCGGAATCGGCGGCATGTTGACGGCGTTCTTGAACGCTTCGCCGCGGAGAATGTGCAGCACTTGCTCGGATACGTCGATCGCGACGTTCTCCTGCGCTTCGATCGTCGATGCGCCGAGATGCGGCGTGACGATGATTTTCGGATGCGTCAGGAACGGATGGTCCGGGCGAGGCGGCTCTTCTTCGAAGACGTCGAACGCGGCGCCGGCCACGATGCCTTCGTCGATCGCTTCCTTCAGCGCCATCTCGTCGATGATGCCGCCGCGCGCGCAGTTAATGATACGCATGCCGCGCTTCATGACTTCGAATTGCGGCTTCGCGATCATATGACGCGTTTCTTTCGTGAGCGGCGTGTGTACCGTGATGAAGTCGGCTTGACGGATGATGTCGTCGACGGAGCCGAGGCGGACGCCCATCTTCTCCGCGCGGTCTTCCGACAAGAACGGATCGTATCCGATGATATCCATGCCGAACGCTTTCGCGCGCTTCGCCACTTCGGAGCCGATGCGGCCCATGCCGAGGACGCCCAGCACCTTGTTGCGAAGTTCGACGCCGAGGAACGACTTGCGGTCCCAGACGCCTTCGACCGTCTTGCGGTACGCCTGTGGAATGTGACGCGCGAGCGCCATCATCATGGCGAAGGTGTGTTCGCAGGTCGTGATCGTGTTGCCGTCCGGCGCGTTGATGACGATGATGCCCCGCTTCGTGGCGGCGTCCAGATCGATGTTATCGACGCCGACGCCGGCGCGGCCGACGACTTTCAGCTTCGTGCCCGCTTCCAAAATGCGCTCGGTCACGCGAGTTTGGCTACGAACGAGCAGTGCATCGTACTCGCCGATGATGGCGACGAGCTCGTCCTCGGACAGGCCGGTCTTTTTCTCTACGGCGATGTCTGGGGCGTCCGTCAACTGCTGCAGACCCTGATCGCTGATCGGATCCGAAACTAATACCTTAAGCATGGTTTCTTGTCTCCTCCCGGAATTTGGAAAAATAAGAAATAAAAAAACTCTCGACGCCATACGGGTTCCGTATGAAGGGACGAGAGTTTGATTCCGTGGTACCACCCTACTTCGCTGCCGATTCGCATCTGCAGCCTCATGCGGTCTTATACGCTAAGACCAGGAAGGATAACGGCATCCTTGGCCGGCTGCGTCTACTAATCCCGCTAGGGGATGTTCCACGCCGCAACTCCGGAGCGCTAGGGGGCTTCTCGCATCCGCCGATTCGCACCTTCCATCGGCTCTCTGGAGGATACCGCAAAGTCCCTTCTCCGTCATCGTTTGTGTCGTATTCGAACGTTTCGGCAAATCATTAATTCTGCACAATAATGTAACATGGGGTGGTAACCATGTCAATATGCAGGCAGACCTTATTGTTGCTATAATGGGATAACGCGCGCGCGGAGGAGGATGGAGAATGTACGAGTACGAGCATATAACGCCTTATGAATTTTTGCGGAAATACGATCGCGGGGAATTAGAAAACGGCCTCGTCATCGATGTGCGAGAGCCGTTCGAATGGGACTATTATCATTTGGACGATACCGTCTTGATGCCGCTGCAGACGATCCCCGGCAAGCTGAACGAACTGCCGCGGGACAGAACGCTGTACGTCGTCTGCGCCCACGGCGTCCGCAGCGAAACCGCCTGCAGATACCTCGCTCAGCAAGGCTACGAGCATCTGATCAATGTGCTCGGCGGGATGGCAGCGATCGCCGCGGCTAGAGGTTTCGCGTACGATTAATGAAAGAACGGCAGCTGCGGAAGCGTTTCGTCCCGGTATAGCTTTTCCTTAGAATGGATATAGTCGCCGCTGCGAATCGCGCCGGTTCGCAGCATCGTCGACATGGCGGAGCGCAGGTCGGTCCATTGAAGTTCGCCGATGCGCCCGGCCGCGTCGAGATCGTCGATACGAGCGGCCATATCCTGCGGGTAGAACGGAACGAACGTGCCGAGGCTTTGCAGCGCATTGGCGAGAAATACGTTTTTGCCGTTCAGCGGCAGCGTCCGCCATTCGTCGAACGTCAAATTGGGTTTGCCGACGAGCTCGGTCCCTGCGATACCGGGATCGTTCGCCTCGTGCCATTTCCAAATCGCTTCGTAATATTGGGCTTGAGCCTCGAGCGCGTAGCCGGACGCTTCGGCGACGTAGCCGTCTTGACGAACCGTCTCGGCGAGCGCTTTGCCGTCCGGACCGGACTGCAGCCGGTCCGCCGCTTCCGCGAACAAGGTTAAACTTTTTAAATAGTTTTTTTGAGCGTCCTGAAGCAGCGGAGACGCTTCGGGAATCGTCATCGGCTTGATCTCGTTCGTCTTCTCGCGGGCCAGCCTGCCGAGCTCCTTCAGCAGCGCGTCGGCGTCCGTCGTGCTGCCGCCGGTTTCGATCGTTTCCATATGGCGGAACCACGTATCCTGGAATTCGCGAAACGGCAGAAGCACCGTATGATAGAAAGAGACGAGCTGCTGTTGATGGTAAGAAATATTTTCGCTGTTCCTCTCGTCGGTCAGCTCTGCGAGGACCGCCTTGTATTTCGCGTCGATCTGCTCTTTCCCGGTTTGGAGTCCGAAGAAGAAGGCGCCGACCCCGACGATTAGCGTGAAAATAAAGCCGAGCACCAGAAGAATGTCGAATTTTGAAAGTTTTTTATTCATGCGAACCCCTCTGCTTCGGAGTGACCAACTATCTGTTTTAGTATAGGGGATACGCGCCAAAAAAGGAATTGTTGTTCTGTGAAAAAATACGACTTTAATAAATGGCGCCAGCTCCGTTTTCAAAAAGCGGATTTGTCGAAACTTGACGATTTCACGCTGCTGGTCAACGTATATTTGACGCAGGCGTTAACGCTCCTGTTGGCCGTCGGTTTGTTCTGGATCCAAGGGCGATCGCCGGTCGATGCGTTGAAATTCCCGAGCGGATCCGAACCGTGGCTGTGGGGGGCGGGCTTCGCCGTGCTCGTGCTGCTCGTCGACGGCCTCGCCGCCCGCTGGGTGCCGGAGGAAGTGACCGACGACGGGGGCATCAACCAAATGCTGTTCGGACGCCGTGCGCTTTGGCATATCGCCGTCCTGTCTTTCGTCGTGGCCGTCTGCGAGGAAATGCTGTTTCGCGGCGCGATTCAGCACTGGCTCGGCCCGTACTGGACGAGCATCCTGTTCGCGCTCGTGCACGTGAGGTACTTGAAGCATTGGCTGATGACCGGCCTCGTGTTCTCGATCTCGTACGGTCTCGGATGGATCGCCGTGCGGACGGGGACGCTCTGGACACCGATCGCCGCGCATTTTATCATTGATTTAATCATGGGAGTCATTATTCGTTATCGGGGGACCGAAAGCCGTGGAGATGGAAAAGAAAGAGGATGAACCGCTTCCGCCGAGAAGCCGCATTCATCCTTCCAATAAAATGAAGATGATCCGCATTTTTTACAATGTGCTGGTCGCCGCGTTTCTGCTGCTGACCGGCGGACTGATCGCATGGGGGTTTCAGCTCTTGGAATAGTCCGGATCGATGCGGGCCGGATCCAGGACGGAATACCCTTTTTCTTTTAATGCGTTCAGCAGCCCGTCGAGCGCCTCGGCGGTCCACGGAAGCTCGTGCATTAAGATATTGCTGCCCGGGTGAAGCTGCTCCAGCACGCTCTCGATCACCTTCCTCGGGTCGTCGTACCCTTTTTCCCAATCGCGCGAGCCGTTGGACCACGTCATGTACAATAGGCCGGCTTCCTTCGCCTTCGCTCGGACCGCCTCGCCCCCGGACCCGAACGGCGGACGGAAAAACGCCGGCGCCTCGCCGGTCGCCTCGCGCACGAGCGTCTGCACGTCGTCGATTTGCCGTTCCATTTCTTCCGGAGTCTGCTTCTTAAGGTCGACGTGATCCCAGGCATGGTTGCCGATATGATGGCCGCGTTCGCGCATCGACTTCAGCAGCTCCGGCTGGCGCTTCGCCCGGTAGCCGTTGACGAAAAAGATCGCCTTCGCTTCGTGCCGGTCCAACGCGTCGAGCATCGCCGCGAGCGTCTCCTCGTCCTTCGGACCGTCGTCGAAGGTGAGCAGCACGACCCGCTTGTCGCCCGATTCGTCCTTCGGACGCAGGATGAAGTTGGCGTCCATGTAATAGTCCCGATCGACGGGGACTGGGGCGGGCTCCGATTCGTCGGCGCGTTCTTCCGTCGGTTCGTCGGCGTTCCCCCCAGACGGGTCGCTAGGCTCGGACGGGGCCGGGGCCGCAGGAGCCGCAGGCGCGCCGCTTTCCGCGGGGACGGGTGCGTCGGTTCCGGACTCGGTTTCCGGCGGGACGGCGCCCGCGCCGCAGCCCGCCAGCAGCGCAATGGCCGCGATCGCCGCGATTCGGCCGAACATCCTCATGGTCGTCACGCTCCGTTTATCGAATTTCATTTCGGAACTGGATACCTCCATTGTAGCATGCCCCGAGCTTGTCCTTGACTCGTCCGATTTACCTTATTTTCAACAGCATGTTTTGCGGACCGGGGAGACAAAATAGGGCTGTAGTTATTCTTGAAATGGAGGGATATCCGTTGAAAATGAACGGGTTTGTCGTCGGCGGATTGTTGGGTGCCGCCGCGGCCATGTACTTCAGCCGCAGCAACAAGTCGTTCAGCTTCTCGGGCCTCAGCTCGGCCGGCCAAGCGCTGGACAGCATGGTTGAAAAGGCGCGCAGCAAAATGATGGACCCCGATAAGCGTTCGTATTACGGCGGGCAGTCGGGCTCGTCGAACGCTTCGAGCTCGAACGCTTCTTCCTCGATGTCCGGCACGTCGCCGATGTCCGGCACGTCGCCGATGTCCGGAACGACGTCGATGTCCGGCGCGTCGAGCAGCGCTTCCGGACTCGATCGGGTAGAATCGATCGTGAAAGAAGACCCGGTTTTGAAAAGCCAAGTGAACGACATTTTGTCGCAAAACCGCGACACCTCGACGATCCGCTAAGCGCGATCGCAGCGGACGCGGGAACGAAGCCGCCGGAGTACTCCGGCGGCTTTTTCGCATGCCGCAAGAAAGCGCAATACGCCCGAAAAAAGGGGGCCATTTCATAGTGCATTCCCGGAAAAATAATGATAACATGGGAGTACGCCGAGACAAGCGAACTTTTCCGGTAAAGCGTCTTCCTCGGCACACACCATTCCGGTCAAAGAACATACCTTGTTGTAACCGGATTTCTCGGATAAAGGAGGATCCTGCGATGAAAATCGAGAGGTTGGGCCATGATAAGATTCGGATTTTCCTTACATTCGACGATTTAACGGAGCGGGGCATCCAGAAGGACGACATGTGGCGCGAAATCCCGAAAGTACACGAGCTGTTCAACGAAATGATGGACCAAGCTTACTCGGAATTCGGCTTCGAAACGAACGGACCGCTCGCGGTCGAAGTGTTCGCGATGCCGGCGCAGGGCATGGTCGTCATCGTCACGAAAGGAAAGCATACGGACAAGAAAGACCCGTTCGACGATGACGATGAAGACGTATTCGAGATGGAAGTAACGCTCGAAGAAAGCGATCTGATTTCCTATACGTTCCGCGACATCGAACATCTCATTTCGGCTGCGAAACGAATCGGACCACAATATACGGACGCCGGCGTGCTGTATTCGTACCAGAACAAGTGGGTGCTGCAGCTGGAATACGATACGGAGGACGACCGCATGTTCGACAACCTCATTTCGGTGCTGTCCGAATTCGGCGAACCGAATTCTTATACGGACGCCATGCTGGAGGAATACGGCAAGGTCGTCATCGCCGAAGGCGCCATCGGCGTCCTTCGCACCCGCTTTCAATAAAAGCGTCAACGGCAGAAGCATCTTCTCCCTCCCGAGGCGAGAGATGCTTTTTGTCCATGTCCGCATGATCCGCTGGCCCATTTCGAACAATAGATACCATATCCTATGCAAACCGAACGAGGTGGCGTACGTGTCCGATACCGAAACGAGCAACGTGCTGACGTCGACGCAGACGGTCATTCGAGAGGCGCTGAAACGACTGGGTTATCCGGACGAAATGTTCGAGCTGCTGAAGGAGCCGCTCCGGATGCTGACGGTAAGGATTCCGGTCCGAATGGACGATGGCAATATCAAAGTGTTCACCGGGTACCGGGCGCAGCACAACGACGCCGTCGGTCCGACCAAAGGCGGCGTCCGCTTTCACCCCGATGTGACGGAGGACGAGGTAAAGGCGCTGTCGATTTGGATGAGCCTCAAATGCGGCATCGTCGATCTTCCGTACGGAGGCGGCAAAGGCGGCGTCGTGTGCGATCCGCGGCAGATGTCGTTCCGCGAGCTGGAGCGGCTGAGCCGCGGTTACGTGCGCGCCGTTTCGCAAATCGTCGGCCCGACGAAGGATATCCCGGCGCCGGACGTTATGACGAATTCGCAGATTATGGCATGGATGTTCGACGAATACAGCCGTATTCGCGAATTCGACGCGCCGGGCTTCATCACGGGGAAGCCGCTCGTGCTCGGCGGGTCGCGCGGACGCGAGACGGCCACCGCCAAAGGCGTCACGATCATGATCCACGAAGCGCTGAAGAGGAGGGGCATCGATATCCGCGACGCCCGCGTCATCGTGCAGGGCTTCGGCAATGCGGGAAGTTATCTCTCGAAATTTATGCACGAGGCCGGCGCGAAGGTGGTCGGCATTTCGGACGTGTACGGCGCGCTGTACGATCCGAACGGGCTCGACATCGAATACCTGCTGGACAAGCGCGATTCGTTCGGCACCGTGACGAAGCTGTTCGAAAAGACGGCGATCACGAACGAAGAGCTGCTTGTGCGAGATTGCGATATTCTCGTGCCGGCAGCGATCGAAAACCAAATTACGATCAAGAACGCCGCCGACATTAAGGCTTCGATCATCGTGGAGGCGGCGAACGGTCCGACGACGCTCGAAGCGACCAAGATCGTGACGGATCGCGGCATTCTGCTCGTCCCGGACGTGCTGGCGAGCGCCGGGGGCGTCATCGTGTCCTATTTCGAATGGGTGCAAAACAACCAGGGCTATTATTGGTCCGAGGAGGAAGTGCACGCGAAGCTGGAGGCGCTAATGGTGAAAGGCTTCGAGAACGTATACCAGGTGCACGCGACCCGCGGCGTCGACATGCGGCTCGCCGCGTATATGGTCGGCGTGCGCAAAATGGCCGAAGCGGTTCGCTACCGAGGCTGGATATAACCGTTCGGCCGCATACTTTTGTGGAAAGGGGGGCGCCCCATGGCAGTATTTTCGATCGCCGCGGCGGCCGCCGCTCCCGGGATCGCTTTGCTTTCTTATATTTATTTGAAAGATCGTTACGAAGCCGAGCCGATCGCCATGGTCGCGAGGCTGTTCGTTTTCGGACTGTTGTCCGTGTTTCCGGTCATGGTGCTCCAGCGGGGGTTCGAGCTGTGGCTCGACACGTCGAACCCGTTTCTATTCTCGTTCGTGACGACGGCCGCCCTGGAGGAATCCGCGAAATGGCTCATCATCGCCTTCGCCGTCCTCCGGCACGCCGAATTCGACGAGCCGTACGACGGCATCGTATACGCCACCGCCGTCTCGCTCGGCTTCGCGACGATGGAGAACATGTTTTATGCGTTCCTCGAGCCGTTCTCGATGTCGTCGCTCATGGTCCGCGCGCTGCTGCCGGTGTCGGGTCATGCCCTGTTCGGAATTATCATGGGCTACTATTTCGGCCGCGCGAAGTTCACCAAAGCGGAAAAGAGCAAGTTTTTCGCGTTCTCTTGGCTGTTTCCCGTGTTTTATCACGGCTTGTTCGACTTCATCCTGCTGACGGCGGCGCCGCGCTGGATGTGGCTGATCGTGCCGTTAATGGCCTTCTTGTGGGCGAGGGGGCTGCTGAAGATCAAGCGGGCGAATCAGCGATCCCCGCTGCGCGGATTTACGCGAGAAGAAGAGTTTAAAATGTAACCGATCCGTCGAGACTGAAGGAAGCATTACGACAAAAGGACGGGTTACAAGCATGACGAGAGTAAAAGTCTCGATTCGCTGCAACCGATGCGGCGAGCGTTTCGTGCTGCGGGGCAAAAAGGAGAAGGGCCGGATCGATACCGGCTTCAAACGCTGCCTCTGCGACAACGAGCACGATTTTCAAGTCGACGAAGGAAATGTATAACGGAGCTTCCTTCAACGAAAGCTATCGGTAAGTTTTCGTTGAAGGGGGACCATCCGAAGTGTACCAACGATTGAGCGCCGTCCTATTCCCGATTTTCGCGGTGTTGCTCGCCGGGACCGCATTCTGGGGATACCAGGAGCACCAGGAGAAGAACCGGATTCTCGTTAAGGCGGAAAATCAGTATCAACGCGCCTTCCATGATTTGTCTTATCATATGGACCAATTGCACGAAGAGCTGGGCAACGCGCTGGCGGTCAGCTCCACGTCGAATTTCCATCGGAAGGGCTTGATCAACATTTGGCGGCTGACGAGCCAAGCCCAATCCGAGGTAAATCAGCTCCCGCTGACGCTCATGCCGTTCCACGAGACGGAGTCGCTTCTGGCCAATCTGGCCACGTTTTCATACAAGACGGCCATGCGCGATTTGCAAAAGCAGCCGCTCAGCGCCCAAGAAATGAAAGTGCTGACGACGCTGTATCAGCAATCGAAGGAAATCAAGAACGATCTGCGCAAAGTGCAGGAATCGGTAATCAACAACCATCTCCAGTGGATGGACGTCGAAGTGCTGCTCGCTTCGGGCAAAGAAAACTACGATAACGATATTATCGACGGCTTCCAGCTGATGAACAAGCGCGTCGGCGAAAACGGCGATGTCGATTGGGGTCCGACCGTCTCCGCGATGAACCGGCGGCTGACGATGAAATCGCTCGACGGCCCGGAGATCACGCCGGAGGAAGCGAAGAAGAGAGCCGCGCAATTTCTGGGTCAAAGCGACATGTCGAACATGAAAGTGGTCGAAAACGGAGCCGACACCGATTTCGTGACGTATACGGTATCGATTCCTCGCAAAAACCAAGAGCCGATGCAGCTCGAGTATACGAAAAAAGGCGGCAAGCTCGTCTACTTCTTGACGGAACGAACGGTACCGCAGATGAAGCTGTCGATCGACCAAGCGGTGGCGAAAGGCGGCGAGTTCCTCAAGGAGCATGGGTACGACGGTATGAAGGCTGTAGCGTTCGACGAATACAACAACGTCGCAAGCATCGTGTTCGCCCGCGTCGTGAACGGCGTCACGGTATACCCCGAGAAGCTGACCGTCAAGGTGGCGCTCGACAACGGCGAAGTGAGCGGGCTGTCGGCGGGCGAGCTGCTCCAAGGCGGCCTGACGGACCGCATTCACGATCCGGGAATGACCGAAGCGGACGCGCGCAAGCTGCTCAACCCGAATTTCCGGGTGAAGGACGTCGGGCTCGCGATCATCCGCAACGATCTCGAAGAAGCGGTGCTGTGCTACGAGTTTCTGGGCAGCATCAACGGCGGCGATTACCGAATTTACTTGAACGCCGATTCCGGGTTCGAAGAAAAAATCGAACGCATTCGGACCTCCGACGCCGAAGCGTCGGACGGCAACAACCAAACGCAATGACCGTGCAGCGGGCCGAAAGGCCCGCTTTTTTTGCGCGTCTTACGGATTCTTATCTTCCCTTTTCTTCCGGCCCGTTGGTATAATGACGATAAACGAGCATATAGGACGTTGGGACCATCGACGGAACGGCAGAGAGGAGCCCGGATCGCGTGAAAATCAATCAAACTTTATTCCTTCAGGTGGCGTCTCTCAGTGAAGAGGAAAGCAAAAAACAATTCAAAACCCGGATCGCCGATATCGGCAGCGACAATATCGCCGTCGAGGTTCCGCTGGACGAAAAGACGGGCCGGCTGAAGCGGCTGGAGATCGGGGATCAAATATCCGCGCATTTCGTAACGAACGACGGCGTGAAAAACTTCTTCGAAACCGAAGTGCTCGGCTACCAAATGGACGTCGTGCGGCTCGTGCTGCTGCGAAGGCCCGAACCGGAAGCGATCAGCCGCGTGCAGCGCCGCACGTTCCTGCGCGTGCCGGCGACGCTCGAGGTCGCGTGCAAGCTGGGCGAGCATCTGCAGTTTTTGGCGATGACGGAAGACGTCAGCGGCGGCGGCATCTCGATCATTTGCGACGGGCACATCCCGGTTAAGTCGAACGATACGCTGAGCTGCTGGCTGCTCATTCATTACCGCAACGGAGCGATCGAGCACGTGCCGTTCAAGGCGGAGATCATTCGCACGAAGCCGCTGGAGACGGGAAAACAGCTCGTCATGATGCGGTTTTCGGACATCGCGGGAATCGAGCAGCAGAAGGTGATTCGCTACTGTTTCGAGCGTCAGTTCGAGATTCGCAAATAACGGCGCGCGCTTTGAATAAGAACCTTCCAAGGGCGGCAAAGTAAGGAGTGATTCGATTCCTATCGCCGCAAGGACGGATGCACGATGACTCCTCGATTCCAAGACCGCGTCGCCGAAGAAGAAAACAACTATATCGGTCGGTTTCTCAAGCTGTCCGCCGCCGTCGAGAAACGTCTGCTGCAAGCGATCGTCACGCTGCTTGCGCTGCTCGCGATATTTCAGGCGCTGCTTGCGATTGACGGCGTGCGAGAGCGAATCAGCCCGGTGGATCGACTGGAAGGACGTCCCACCGCCTTTGCACCGCAGCCGGATCATGTGTTATACTAGAACGGCGCGAAAGCAGGCCATAGCCTGCTTTTCTCTGCGCGGCGGCAACGTCTCGGGCCAAATGGACCGCACATGACGAAAGGGAGTACCTGCTTTGAATTGGCCTACTACTGGGAAGATTAACGTCGCGATCGACGGGCCGGCCGGTGCGGGAAAAAGCACGGTCGCGCGCAAAGTCGCGGAGAAATTGGGTTACATATACGTCGATACGGGCGCGATGTACCGCACCGTGACGTTGAAAGCGATCCGCGCCGGCGCGGACATGGAGAACGCGGAAGCGCTCGCCGACATCGCCGGCCGCGTGGACATCCGTCTCGTTCCCGAAGCCGGAGGGCAGAAGGTGTTCATGGACGGGGAGGACGTCACGGACCCGATCCGCGCGCAGGACGTCACTAGACTCGTATCTCAGGTGGCTGCCGTCCCCGACATCCGCAGCGTGCTGGTGCGTCTGCAGCAGGACATCGCGCGCGAGCGCGGCGTCGTGATGGACGGCCGCGATATCGGCACGAACGTGCTCCCGGACGCCGAAGTGAAGGTGTTCATGACGGCCAGCGTTCGTATCCGAGCCGAGCGCCGCTGGAAAGAGCTGAAGGACAAAGAGCCGAACGTGACGGTCGAAAGCTTGATGGAAGCGATCGCCGAGCGGGACAAGTCCGATTCGGAGCGGGAGGCATCGCCGCTGCGCCAAGCGGAGGACGCCGTGCTGCTGGATACGTCGGAGATGACCGCGGACGAAGCGGCCGATCGCATCGTCGAGTTGTGCCGGCAAGCGCTGGAGGTGTAACGTGATATATACCGTTTCCCGCGCCGTCGTCAGGTCGCTGCTGCTGCTCGTGTTCCGCGTCCGCGCGTCGGGGGGAAGCAACGAACCGCCCGAAGGGCCGGTCGTCGTCTGCGGCAACCACCGCAGCCTGCTCGATCCGCCGATGATCGCCTGCTTCCTCAAGCGGAAAGTGAAATTCATGGCGAAAGCCGAGCTGTTCAACATTCCGGTGTTTTCGTCTTTCATCCGCGCATGCGGCGCGTTCCCGGTCAACCGGGGCGGCATGAGCATGGAAACGATGAAAACCGCCATCAACGTGCTGAAGGAAGGAAATATGCTCGTCATTTTCCCCGAGGGCACGCGGCAGAAAACCGGCAAGCTCGGCGAAGGCAAGAAGGGCGCCGCCAGCATGGCGCTGCGCAGCGGAGCGCGCATTTTGCCCGTCGCGATCATCGGGCCGTATAAGCCGTTCCGCCGGATGAGAATCGTCTACGGCGAGCCGTTCGACGCTGCGGAAGCGGTCGCGGATTTGCCGTCCTCCGAACGCGGAGACGCGCTGACGGCGAAAATCATGACGGCCATTCAAGACTTGCTGGATCGCCATCAATAGTCGATATTAGATTACAAGTTTCCGAATGCCGGGCCCGTACAATTGATTTCTAGCGTATGGAAATGGTATTTTGGAATTATACTACATTCATCAAAAGGGTTTCTTGGAAACTGAGGAGGGTATCGTTATGACGGAAGAAACGAAAGTACACGGCAGCGAAGGGACCGAATCGGTCGGCGAGGCCGGTGCGAAGGCTGTGAACGAGGAAGCGGCGGATTCCGCGGATACGGTGGACATGGCGGAGGTGTCGACGGTAAAGAAGGGCGACATCGTCAAAGGGACCATCGTGAAGGTGGAGGATAACCAGGCGTACGTCGATATCGGTTACAAGTACGACGGCGTCATCACCGCTCGCGAGTTCTCTTCCGTCCCTCTTGACAATATATCGGACGTCGCTCAATTGGGACAGGAAGTCACTTGCAAGGTCATCAGCATCAACGACGCGAAAGAAACGTTGACGCTGTCCAAGCGCCAAGTCGAAGGCGAAAAAGCTTGGGATAAAATGCAGGAGCTCATGGACAACAACGAGACGATCGAAGCGAAGGTCGTCGACGTCGTCAAGGGCGGCCTCGTCGTGGACGTAGGCGTTCGCGGCTTTATCCCGGCATCGATGGTAGAGCGTCATTTCGTCGAAGATTTCAGCGACTACAAAGGCCGCACGCTGCGCCTGAAGGTCAAAGAGATCGACAGAGCGAACAACAAGCTGATCCTCTCCCAGAAGGACGTTCTCGAAGAGGAGTACCAAGCGAAGAAGCTGGAAGTCATGGAAAACTTGAAAGCCGGCGACGTGATCGAAGGCACGGTGCAGCGCTTGACGCAATTCGGCGCGTTCGTCGACGTCGGCGGCGTGGACGGTCTCGTGCACATCTCCGAGCTGAGCTGGCAGCATGTCGAGAAGCCTTCCGACGTCGTGAAAGAAGGCGACAAAGTAAAAGTAAAAATTCTTAAAGTCGATCCGGCGAACGAGCGCATCTCGCTCAGCATCAAAGCGGCTCAACCGGGTCCGTGGGAGCAAGCGGGCGAGAAATTCCAGATCGGCGATATCATCGAAGGCACGGTTCGCCGCCTCGTCGACTTCGGCGCGTTCGTGGAAGTCGCTCCGGGCGTGGAAGGTCTCGTTCACGTATCTCAGATCGCTCATCGCCGCATCGGCACGCCGCACGAGGTGCTTAAGGAAGGCCAGCAGGTGAACGTGAAGGTGCTCGACATCAACGTCGCCGAGAAGCGCATCTCCCTCAGCATCAAAGAAACCGAAGAAGCTCCGGAGCAGCCGCAGCGCCAAGAGCGTCCGGCTCGCGCGCCGCGCCAGCAGCAAGTGGACATTCCGGATGCGCAGTCGCTCAACTTGACTCTCGGCGAGCGCTTCGGCGACAAGCTGAGCAAGTTTAAGTAAGAAACGTGGAACACGGGGAATCGCGCGCGCGTCAGTCGCGCAAGATGGATCATATCCGCTATGCGCTGAGCACCGGCCAAAGCGGCCGCAACGGCCTCGCGGACGTTCGCTTCGTGCATAATCCGCTCCCCGACACGTCCCTAGACCATATTTCGCTTCATACCCGAATCGGCGAACTCGTTCTGAGCTCGCCGATTCTTATTAATGCGATGACGGGCGGGGCGGAGGAGACGGAGTCGCTCAATTACGCCTTCGGCGAAGCGGCGCGGGCGGCTGGCGTCGCGATGGCGGTCGGTTCGCAAATGGCCGCCGTGCGGGACCCGGTTCTCGCCGCGACGTACGCGGCTGCGAGGCGGGCGAATCCGGACGGCGTGTTGTTCGCGAATCTCGGCAGCGAGGCGACGCCGGATCAGGCGATGCGAGCGGTCGAGATGATCGAAGCGGATGCGCTGCAAATTCATTTGAACGTCGTGCAGGAGCTCGTCATGCCGGAAGGCGACCGCGATTTTACGGGGGCGCTGCGCCGAATCGAGCGCATCGCTCGCGCCGTCGGCGTGCCCGTCGTCGCCAAGGAGGTCGGCTTCGGCATGACCGCGGAGGCGGCGGGGCGGCTGTTCGAAGCCGGCGTCGCCGCGGTCGACTGCGGCGGCAGCGGCGGCACGAACTTCGCCGCGGTCGAGAACGCCCGCCGGGACAAGCCGATCGATTGGTTCGACGACTGGGGCATCCCGACGGCCGCATCGCTGCTTGAGGCCGGCGCGGCATCGCCGAGCGGGAGCCTCATCGGCTCCGGCGGCATTCGGACGGGGCTCGAGGCGGCGAAGGCGATCGCGCTCGGCGCGGACGCGGTCGGCGTCGCCGGGGCGTTCCTGCGCGTCCTTCGCGAGGAAGGAACGGAGGCGCTCGCCGCCGCGATCCGGGCCATGCATGACGAGCTGCGCCTCGTCATGGCCGCGGTCGGCGCACGCACCGTCGCCGAGCTGCGGCGGGCGCCGGTCGTCGTCGGGGGCGACACGGCCGTATGGTGCGCGGCGCGGGGCATCGACGCTTCGAAACTCGCGCGGCGATCCATCCGGAGCCGAACGGAGTAAAACGCCGCCTTGCGTGCGATAATAGGGAAAACGACGACTGTCGTGATCCGGAGGATGACGCATGAATCCCGGGTATCTTTCCTATATCGCGTTAACGCTCTCGCTGATTTTGGTCGGCTTCGGCTTTCGCGCGCACGCGATCGGGCGGAGCTCCGCCTGGTCGGCGGCGTCGTTTAGCGCCGCGTGGATCGTTGCCGCGGCCGTCGATTGGAACGTCGGCGCCGCCTCGGGGACGCTCGTGTACGCGCCGCTCCTCGCGCTGATCGCCGCCGGGTTCGCGGCGGAGCCGCTCGGGCTGAAGGAGAGCGCTTCGGCGCTGACGTTCGGCCTGCTGCTGGGCGCGCTCTATTCGCTCGTCGAGCTGGTCGAATCGGTCGATCCGCTCATCATCGCGGTGCATCCGTCCGTCGATCCGGCGCTGCTGACGACTGCGCTCGTCGTTTGCTTTACGCATCGCCCCGCGCTGCAGTTCGCGCTCGTCTCGATCGCGGCAATCGTGAACGACGCGTACATGGCGATGCTGTACGCGGAATGGCAGACGCCGTACTTCGGGGGACGGGCGTTCCAAGACGCATGGTGGCTGTGCGCCTTCTCCGTGCGGCTCGCAACCGTCGCCGCCGGAGCTGCCGCGGCCGCGCTGCGGCGGGGAGGCTCCCGGTGGCGCAAAGCCCCGAAAGCGAAACGATGACGCTTCGCAATCGGGGCTTCTTTTTGTTATGATGGTGGCTAGTAGTTCGTACATATAAGGGAGTGAAAGCATGGCCAGACCGATCGTGGCCATCGTGGGCAGGCCGAATGTAGGCAAGTCGACGATTTTTAACCGTATTATCGGGGAACGGCTGGCAATCGTCGAAGACCGCCCGGGCGTGACGAGAGACCGCATTTACGGTTCCGCCGAATGGAACGGCAAAGCGTTCAGCATCATCGACACGGGCGGTATCGAAATTTACGATGAAGACGAATTGCTCAAGCAAGTGCGGATGCAGGCGGAACTCGCCGTCGAAGAATCCGACGTCATTCTGTTCGTGGCGGACGGGAAAGTCGGCCTGACGCCGGCGGACGAGACGATCGCCCAGCTGCTGTTCCGTTCCAACAAGCCGATCGTGCTCGCCATCAACAAGATGGACAATCCGGCGAAGATGGACGAGGTGTACGAGTTTTATACCCTCGGCATCGGCGATCCCGTGCCGGTATCCGGCACGCACGGCACCGGCATCGGCGATTTGCTGGACGAGCTCGTGAAGCGCCTTCCGGAGAAGCCGGAAGACTTGTACGGAGAAGAAGTGATTAAAATTGCGCTCATCGGGCGCCCGAACGTCGGCAAATCGTCGCTCGTCAACGCGATTCTTGGGGAAGAACGCGTCATCGTCAGCGACATCGCCGGCACGACGCGAGACGCGATCGACACGCCGTTCGAGAAGGACGGGCAGAAGTACGTGCTGATCGACACGGCGGGCATCCGCAAGCGCGGCAAAGTGTACGAGACGACCGAGAAGTTCAGCGTCATGCGTTCGATGCAGGCGATCGAACGGGCGGACGTCGCGCTGATCGTCATCAACGGCGAGGAAGGCATTATCGAACAGGATAAGCATATCGCGGGCTACGCGCACGAAGCGGGCCGCGCGGCCGTGTTCGTCGTGAACAAGTGGGACGCCGTCGAGAAGGACGACAAGACGATGCAGCGGTTCACGGAAACGATCCGCGACCACTTCTTGTTCATGCCGTACGCGCCGATCGTCTACGTGTCCGCGACGACGAAGCAGCGGCTGCACAAGCTGCTGCCGGTCGTGCAGCACGTCGCGGAGCAGCATTCGATGCGCGTGCCGACGAACGTCCTGAACGACATCGTCGCCGACGCGGTAGCGGTCAATCCGCCGCCGACGGACAAAGGCCGCCGGCTGCGCATCAATTACGTGACGCAGGTGGCCGTCAAGCCGCCGACGTTCGTCCTATTCGTCAACGACCCGGAGCTGATGCATTTCTCGTACGAACGGTACTTGGAAAACCGCATTCGAACCGCGTTCCCTTTCGAAGGCACGCCGGTCAGGTTCGCGACGAAGCGTAAAAACGAAGGGGAATAAGGGGAGAGAAACACGTGAACACCGTGATCGCGGTTGTTTTGGGGTATTTGCTCGGCTCGATCAGCTTCAGCTTTTTGTTTGGACGTCTGTTTCAGGGCATCGACATTCGCAAGCACGGGAGCGGCAACGCCGGCGCGACGAATACGCTTCGCGTCATGGGCGTCGGTCCGGCCGTCACCGTGCTCGCGCTCGATATCGCGAAGGGCGTGCTCGCCGTATGGTGCGGCTGGTGGCTCGCGCCGGAATCGACGCTGGCGCCGATTTTGGCGGGTCTCGCCGCCATCATCGGCCACAATTGGCCCGTGTTCTTCGCGTTCCGCGGCGGCAAAGGCATCGCGACGATGATCGGCGTCGTCGCGACGCTCTGCTTCCTGCCGGGCCTTGCGGCGGGACTCGTCGGCATCGCGTCGATCGTCGCGACGCGCTACGTGTCGCTCGGCTCGCTGCTATTCGCCGGGCTGCTGCCGTTCTCGCTGCTGCTCTTCGGCCGCGAGCTCGAGCTCGTCTGGTTCAGCGTCGCTTTGGCCGCGCTCGCGTTCTACAAGCATCGCGGCAATCTCGTCAAGTTGGCGCAAGGGAAGGAAAATAAGATTTCGTTCCGGCGCTCGAACGGATAAAGGGGGCCGCTGCGATGAAGAAGGCAACCGTTTTCGTAGCGGGCAGCTGGGGCACCGCGCTCGCGAGCGTCCTCGCGGACAACGGCCTCGACGTGCTGCTGTGGACGAGGAACGAAGCGCAGGCCGCGGAAATCAACGAGCGCGGCACGAACGAGAAATACGTGCCGGGCGCGAAGCTGCCCGCCGGCATTCGCGCCACGACCGATCTGGAGGCGGCGGCGCGCCACGGGGAGGCGCTCGTGTTCGTCGCCCCGTCGTCCGCGCTGCGCGACGTCGCCCGCCGGGCGAAGCCGTTCGTCCGGGACGACCAATTGATCGTCCACGCGACGAAAGGGTTCGAGACCGAGACGCTTCACCGCATGTCGACGGTGCTGGAGGAGGAGCTCGAGCTGCGCGAGCCGCGCGGCGTCGTCGTCCTGTCCGGCCCGAGCCATGCGGAGGAAGTCATTCAGCGGTCCCCGACGACCGTGGTGGTCGCCTCGACGACGCCGTCGCTCGCCGAGGCGGCGCAGGATTTGTTCATCACGCCGTCGTTCCGCGTCTATACGAATCCGGACGTCGCGGGCGTCGAGATCGCGGGCGCGCTGAAGAACATCATCGCGCTCGGCGCCGGCATGTCGGACGGACTCGGCTACGGCGACAACGCGAAGGCGGCGCTGCTGACGCGCGGCCTCGCGGAAATCGGCCGGCTCGGCGTCGCGATGGGCGCGAATCCGCTCACGTTCGCGGGTCTCGCCGGCGTCGGCGACCTCGTCGTCACGTGCACGAGCCGCCACAGCCGCAACTGGCGCGCAGGCTACATGCTCGCGCAAGGGCGGCCGCTCGACGACGTGCTGAGCTCGCTCGGCATGGTCGTCGAAGGCGTGCGCACGACGAAGGCGTCGATGGCGCTCGCGGAGCGGTACGGCGTCGAGCTGCCGATCGCCTCCGAGCTGCACGCCGTCCTGTTCCAAGGCAAAGATCCCCGCGCCGCCGTCGAGGATTTGATGGGGCGCGGCCGAACGCACGAGATCGAGCATATCGTTCGCGACGTCTAGCGCCCGAAGCGCCTACACCAACCCTCTCTCCGTCTCATAGGATAAGGAAAACGGCGGAGGAGGTAGCGTATGGCGAAGCAAATCGGCAAGGACGTGCTGAACGTCGTCAAGAAGAAAACCGGGAAGTCGATTTCCGAAAAGGACATCCACAAGCTCGCGAGCGGCGTCAAACCGTCCACGATGCAGAGCGAAGCCGAGCTGAAGAAGCTGATCAAAAAGGTCGGCGCGATGGCCGGCGTGAACGTCTCGGATTCCCTCGTGCAGGAAATCGCGTCCGCGGTCAAGAAGAGCGGCATGAATCCGAACAATATGGAACAGATCATGAAAATGATGATGAAATAATCGGCATGCGTGGGCGTTACTCCGCTCACCGCGGGCGTTCGTCCTTCCGGGCGGACGCCTGTTTGCGTGCGGGGGCTCCCCAAGCTATGGTATACTGGAATGAAAAGCAAAAAAATCGATGCCGCGGCGCTGGCCGCCGCGGCCGGAAAAACAGGTGAGAATGATGTCGCCGCTGGATAAAATGTGGGCTTCGTTCGTCGCGATCGGGCTGATGGCGTTCGCCTCGGTGCTGATCACGTTCGCGCGGGCCAAAACGCAAGGCGCCGTGCGCCTCACGCTGTCGATCATCGCCTTCGCGATGCTCGTGCTGATGCTGCCGTTCGCGCTGCTATCGATGTTATAACGCCGGAGGACAAGCTATGCTGACGCTGAAAGGAAGAACCGTCTCGAAGACGGTGGACATCAAGATCGGCTCGACGCTGCTCGATCACGCGCTTGCGAACGGCATTGACCTCGGCTTCTCGTGCACGCGGGGCACGTGCGCGCGCTGCCGCTGCTACGTCGAGGAGGGCCGCGATCTATTGAACGCGCCGACGGACGCGGAGTACGACCGCATGGACGACGAAGAGCTGGAGCAGGGGTACCGCCTCGGCTGCCAAGCGGCCGTCGTCCGCGAAGGCGACGTGCGCGCCGTCAACCGCACGTATTTTTGAAGTGAGTTTCTTGCCGGGGGATGACGAAGTGAAGAATAGGACCGATACGCTGCCCGCGCCGCTCGCGCACGCCATCCGGACGGCCGCCGCAAGCTGGTCGAGCGTGCCCGCCCCGTGGCTGGTGGGCGGCAGCTGCGGGCTGGCGCTCCATGACGTGCCGCTCGGCGCGACGCCGCGGGACGTCGACATTTACATCGACGCGGAAGGAGCCGCGGCGTTCCATGACGCGCTGCGCGATTACGCGTCGGACGAGCAGCACTACAGCGAAACCGAGCGGTACCGCTCGACGCTGTCCCATTACGATATCGGCGGCGTCACCGTCGAGCTCGTCGCGGGCTTCGAGGTGCGCGCCGCCGGCGCGGACTACCGCATTGCCATCGCCGGCGCGATGGAGCGCCACGCGCTGCGCGCGGAGGTCGGCGGGGAGCCGGTCGGCGTCATGCCGCTCGCGCACGAGCTCGCCTTCAATTTGCTTCGCGGGCGCGAGGACCGCTACGAGGCGATCGCGGCGGCCATGCGCGCCGACCCCGCGGCGCATCTGCCCGCGCTGCGCGACATCGTGGCGGACAACCGGTTCGACGCGGCGTGGCGGGGGCGGCTGACCGAGCTGCTCGGGCTGACCGAGGACGCGTTCGCGCCCGGGGAAGGAGCGCCGCGATGCCGCGAGTAACGTTCTTGCCCGACGGCAAGACGATCGACGTGCGCCTCGGCACGACGCTGCTCGCCGCGGCCAGGATGGCCGGCGTCGGCGTTCGCACGCGATGCGGCGGCGTCATGGGCTGTCTCATGTGCAAGGTGAGCGTGCGCGACGGCTCCGCCGTTTCGCCGCCGCAAGAAGGGGAACGCCGGAAGATGGGCGCCGGCGCCGGCGGCATGCGGCTGTCGTGCCAAGCGAAGGCGCTCGGGGACGTCACGGTCGAAGTGCCGGAGGATCCGCTGAAGGCGGCGGTCCGCAAGCAGCTCGAACGGCAGAAGGAGGACGAGGATTTATGGTAACCGCGGGAGCCGTCCGGAGATGGACGCGGGCGGCGGCGTTGGCGCTGGCGCTGGTCCTGCTGTCCGGATGCATGTACCGCGCCGAGATCGAACGGCAAACGGCCAATCCGGCGTTCATCCGGGAGGAGCTCGACCGCGTCGCGGGAGCCGTGAAACGGTACTACGAGGCGCGAAGCGTGTATCCGATCGCGAATGCGAACGAATCGACGCCGATGTACGAGAAATACGTCATCGATTTGAACCGGCTCGTGCAGGCCGGCATGCTGAGCGGCGTGCCGCGGAATGCGTTCGAGGCCGGAGGGAATTATTATTATTTGTTGATCCGGCCGGAGACCGAACCCGAGCCGGTCGTCATGCTGATGGATATCGCGGCCGTGCAGGCGGTCGCCGAGCTGCAACGGCAGATCGACGGCTACCGGCGCGAGAACGGCCGGCTGCCCGTCGGACCGGAGACGGCGCCGGGCTTCTTCGCGGTCGACTACGACGCGCTGAAGCGCAAGGCGCCAGGGATCGTCAGCCGGCTGACGAACCGAACGCTGCCCGTGCTGCTCCACGAATCGGGCGAGGCGCTCATCGATTACGGCCTCGACATCGTGGAGGCGGCGCGGCGCGCGGGAGAAGGCGCTTCGCTCGCCGATGGAGCCGACGCCAGGGAGTGGCTCGTCCGCGCTTCGCCGCTGGCGCCCGTCCGCTCGTATCCGTACGCGTGGCGAAACGGGGAGCCGCAGCTCGTCGCGCCGTCGGCCGAGCTGCCGAAATAATAGATTCGACTTTGAAACCGCCGACAATCGGCGGTTTTTCGCGTTTCCGACATATTTCCGAACCATCAACCATACACCTAAGAAAGATTGACCGTTTCCGCGGCACTCCGTCCGAAGGGGGCGAAAACGCGCAAAGAAAATCAGTCATATCGGCCGCCGGAGTACATATATTGATACTAGTCCATTTGCATGTACGAGTTCCGACGTCTCACAAGGCTTGCCTAGAACGACGTGCGGCGACATCCTCATGACGAAACCAATACTGGCTGGGAGGAGATCTCATTGGAAAAAGTCGATATTTTCAAGGACATCGCGGAGCGTACGGGTGGCGACATTTATCTAGGGGTCGTGGGCGCGGTCCGTACAGGTAAATCCACGTTTATCAAGCGCTTCATGGAGGCCGTGGTGCTGCCGAACATCCCGAACGAGGCGGAGCGCGCTCGAGCGATCGACGAGCTGCCGCAAAGCGCCGCAGGCAAGACGATCATGACGACGGAGCCGAAGTTCGTGCCGAATCACGCGGTGCGCGTGCGCGTCGCGGAAGGGCTCGACGTCAACGTCCGCATGGTCGACTGCGTCGGCTACGCGGTGGAAGGCGCCAAGGGGTACGAGGACGAGAACGGTCCGCGCATGATTTCGACGCCGTGGTTCGAGGAGCCGATTCCGTTCCAGGAAGCGGCGGAGATCGGCACGCGGAAGGTCATTCAAGAGCATTCCACGCTCGGCGTCGTCATTACGACGGACGGCACGATTTCCGACATTCCGCGCGTATCGTACGAAGCGGCGGAGCAGCGCGTCGTCGACGAGCTGAAAGAAGTCGGAAAGCCTTTCATCATGATCGTCAACTCCACGAAGCCGCGCAGCCCGGAAACGCTCGAGCTTCGCGCGCAGCTCGCGGAGAAATACGATATCCCGGTCATTTCGGCCAGCGTCGCGACGATGACGGAAGACGAAATCTACGGCGCGCTGCGCGAAGTGCTGTACGAATTCCCGGTGCACGAAGTGAACGTCAACCTGCCGAGCTGGGTTATGGTGCTCGAAGAGCGCCACTGGCTGCGGGCGAGCTTCGAAAACTCCGTCCGCGAGACGGTCAAGGACATTCGCCGTCTGCGCGACGTCGACCGCGTCGTCGGCCAGTTCGGAGAATACGAGTTCATCGAGCGCGCGGGACTGTCCGGCATGAACATGGGCCAGGGCGTCGCGGAGATCGATCTGTACGCGCCGGATGAGCTGTACGATCGAATCTTGATGGAAGTCGTCGGCACCGAAATTCGCGGCAAGGATCACCTGCTGCAGATGATGGTCGAGTTCACGCATGCGAAGAAGGAGTACGACCGCTTCGCCGAGGCGCTCGAGATGGTGAAGACGACCGGCTACGGCATCGCCGCGCCTTCGCTCGAGGAGATGGCGCTCGACGAGCCGGAATTGATCCGCCAAGGCTCGCGCTTCGGGGTGCGCCTCAAAGCGACGGCGCCGTCGATCCATATGATCCGCGTCGACGTCGAAAGCGAGTTCGCGCCGATCATCGGCACGGAGAAGCAGTCCGAAGAGCTGGTGCGGTACCTGATGCAGGATTTCGAAGAAAATCCGGTGAAAATTTGGGAATCCGACATTTTCGGACGGTCGCTCCACTCGATCGTGCGCGAAGGCATTCAAGGCAAGCTCGCCATGATGCCGGACAATGCGCGCTACAAGCTGCAGGAAACGCTCGCGCGCATTATCAACGAAGGCTCCGGCGGCTTGATCGCCATCATCTTGTAACGCCTGCTTTCGCCCGCTCCCCGGTTCGGAGACTCCGAATCGGGGAGTCTTTTAATTAAGGGCATAAAGAAGATGCTTGCCAACGGTCATAGGTTTGTTTTATGATAATCAATGTCCTTGATTTCCTTAGGAATTCCTTGGAAAAAGTTGCGCGTTTTCGAATAGGGTATGTATATTCTTAATAGAAAACGTAAAAACAAAGAGTAGGACGCTTAAGTCGGTTGGGAGGTGAATGGAATGAACAAAACGGATTTGATCTCCAAAGTCGCCGAAACGACGGAGCTGTCGAAGAAGGACGTGACGGCCGTAGTGGAAGCCGTGTTCGATTCGATCGCGGACGCGCTGCAAAACGGCGAGAAAGTGCAACTGGTAGGGTTCGGGAATTTCGAGGTTCGCGAGCGCACGGCACGCAAAGGCCGCAACCCGCAGACGGGCGAAGAAATCGATATCCCAGCGAGCAAAGTTCCTGCTTTCAAGCCGGGCAAGGCGTTGAAGGACGGAATTAAATAATCGATACATAGGGATTGAGAGGCGGCCGCGGGCGGAGACGTTCGCGGCCCTTTACTGTCGCGCGACAAATTGCTATAATAACTTCTGTTACGGTTTCGGGGTATGGCGCAGCCCGGTAGCGCGCACCCTTGGGGTGGGTGAGGTCGCAGGTTCGAATCCTGTTACTCCGACCATGATAGAGACATCGTCGAAGTCGGTGTCTCTTTCTTTTTATCCGAACGGGCAGTCGCACTTCTTAAGGAGGTTCAATGATGGAGAACGCCCACAACGATTATTTCATCGTCAAGGCGAAGGAAAACGGCGTGCACGTCATCGGCTTGACCCGGGGGGCGGACACCCGCTTCCACCATACGGAGAAGCTGGACAAGGGCGAAGTGATGATCGCGCAGTTTACGGACCATACGTCGGCGGTGAAAATTCGCGGCAAAGCGATCATCGTGACGAAGCACGGCACGATCGAAACCGACGGCTGATCCGGTCATCCCGAGGACGGCCCGACCTTACACGCGCGTACAAGACGGCAGGCATAGCCTGCTTTTTTCTTTTGTACAATGTGTTAAGGGGTAAGAAGAAAGGGCGGTAGTCTCGATGACAGCATTCGTTCGTCTCGGCACGGCGGTGTCGATTGCGATTCTCATTGCGCTGGCCATTTCGTGGGTCGGGGAGCTGGACCGGTCCATCGTGGCGCCGAGCGGCGCGCCCGCGGTCGTCTACAGCGAGCACCGCGTCCGGACGATTTCCGAAGAGACGATCGTCGACGAGCTGTCGGCGCTCTCGCTCGCGGCGGACATTCGCCGGGTGACGCTCCGTTCGTCGATGCTGCAAATCGATCTCGAGGTGAGGGAAGGGTCCGCCGATCCGGACGACGTGCTCGCCGACGTCGGGGAGCTCGCGAAGCTGGCGCTCGCGGAGTCCGGCAACATCGCGCGCGTGTTCATCCGCGTGCTGGAATCGGGCGACCGCGGCGGCGGCGAGACGCTGCTGCTCGCGCTCGCCGGCGCGAAGACCGAGTTCCGCGAGGCGGAGCTGCAGCGGCTGCGCGACGGGGAGGCGCTGCCGGCCTCGTGGTTAGATGGCAAAATGCGGCTCACCGTGACGGATCGGTGGCGGGAATGGCAGGCGCAGCGCTGAATCTCGGGCCGCCGTGCGTCCGGGATGGCGTTATGCTATAATGTCAAGCATGAATGCGTACGAACCACGTCATCGGAGGGTGCCGAGATCGCAATGGACGGATTTAAGGAGACAGCCAGAAAATATACCGAGCACGATTTGATTAGCGCACATACGAAGCTCCCCGAATTTCCGGAGCTGCGCTCGCGGGTGTTCGCCGCTTTCCTGCGATACGCGACGACCAAGGCGCCGCACCCGAAGCTTCAAGAAGCGATCGGGCTCGCCGTATCGCTTATGCAGCATGGGCTCGACACGCACGAGCTCGTGGACGGCGCGGGAGAGACGCGCCGGCGCCAGATGACGGTGCTGGCGGGGGATTATTTCAGCAGCCGGTTTTACCAGGTGCTCTCCCAGGCGGAAAGCGTGCAGACGATCGGCCTCGTGTCCCAGGCGGTATGCGAGGTAAACCGATTCAAGATGAACATGTACTTGAAGGCGAAGCGGCTGCTGCTGACCGCAGAGGAATATTTGCGCGCGACGGTCGATATTAACACGCACCTGTTTCTTACGTTCACGTCGTGGATGGAAGAGGTGTACCGCAAGACGTGCCCGGCCGTGCTGCGCGCGGTCGCCGAGTGCGAAGTGATCGCGGCGGAGCTGACGCGGACGCGGCCGGACAACGTGAAGGACGGCTGGGCGTACTGGTACGTCGTCGAGAACGGCACGCCGGAAGAGGTCGAACTGCTCGTGAGCGGTCGGATGGACGAGAGCAGGCTTCAATCGGTGCTGCTGAAATACAATTTGATCGGCCGGCTGACGGATCGTCTCGAAGCGAACATCGAAGAGCTGCGGCAGCTGCTTCGGGGAATCGGTTCGGACAAGCTGGCGGAGGAGCTGCTCCGCCTCGCGGAACCGCTGTTCGCCCAACGAACGACGACGAGAGCGCAGGAAATTTGAGGTGAACGCGGAACGATGCGAGATATGAAAAACAAAGAGAAGCACGTGCATTCGGTGTTCGAAAGCGTCGCCCCGAAGTACGACATGATGAACGACGTCATCAGCTTCCGGCGGCATAAAGCTTGGCGCGATTACACGATGAAGGTGATGAACGTTAAGCCGGGCCAAACGGCGATCGACGTCTGCTGCGGCACGTGCGATTGGACGATCGCGCTCGCGAAGGCGAGCCGCACGGGCGAGGTCGTCGGGCTCGACTTCAGCAAGAACATGCTCGACATCGGCCGCCGGAAGGTGGAAGACGAAGGGCTCGCGAAGCAAGTCGAGCTCGTGCAGGGGAACGCGATGAGCCTGCCGTTCGAGGACGGGCGGTTCGATTTTGCCACGATCGGGTTCGGGCTGCGCAACGTGCCGGACATCGACGTCGTGCTGTCGGAGATGGCCCGCGTCGTGAAACCGGGCGGCAAAGTCGTCTGCTTGGAAACGTCCAAGCCGACGGCGGAGCCGTTCCGGACGGTATACTATTTCTATTTCGAACGCGTGCTTCCTCTGCTGGCGAAGTGGTTCGTGAAACGGTACGAGCAGTACAAATGGCTGCCCGAATCGCTCGTCACGTTCCCGAACCGCGAGGAGCTCGAGGAGAGGTTTCGCAAAGCGGGCCTCAAGGACGTAACGTCGCATGCCTTTTTCTTCGGCGCTGCGGCGCTGCATATCGGAACGAAGGTGTAGACATGAACAAGGTAAAAGTATTTTTAGAAATGATTAAGTTCGAGCATACGATCTTCGCGCTGCCGTTCGCGTATATGGGAGCAATTTTGGCGTCCATCGTCTCGAACGACGCGCTGCCCTCTTGGGCGCAAATCGGCTGGGTGACGCTCGCGATGGTCGGCGCCCGCAGCGCGGCGATGGGGCTCAATCGCCTCATCGACGCGGCCATCGACGCGGAAAACCCGCGCACGGCGCTTCGCGCCATTCCGGCCGGGCTGCTGTCGAAGAAGGAAGTGCTGCTGTTTATCGCGGCGTCGTTCGTCCTGTTGTTCGTCGCGGCCGCGCAGCTGAATCCGCTGTGCGTGAAGCTTTTGCCGATTGCGGTCTTTTTCTTAACGTTCTACTCTTACACGAAGCGGTTTACCTGGTTGTGCCACGTCGTACTGGGGCTCACCATCGGCCTCGCCCCGCTCGGCGGCTGGATCGCGGTCACGGGCGCGTTCGACGTCCCGGCGCTCGTCTTGTACGCGGCCGTTGCGTTCTGGATCGCAGGTTTCGATATTCTGTATGCCTGCCAGGACGCCGAGTTCGACCGGGAGAAGGGGCTGCACTCGATTCCGCAGCGGTTCGGCGTCGCCCGCGCGCTGCGCATCGCCCGGTGGTTCCATGTCGCCACGGCGATCGGCCTCGTTTCGATTTGGCTGCTGGCCGACCTGAACTGGATTTACTTGATCGGCCTCGCCATCGCGTATGTCGCGCTGTTTAATCAGCACCGGCTCGTGAAGCCCGGAGACTTGTCCCGCATTAATACCGCGTTTCTGACGATGAACGGGATTTTGAGCCTCGTGATGTTCACCTTCACGCTAATCGACGTGGCGGTATTATGAGCGCGGCGGGAAAACGCGGCTGGATCGTCGGATTGACCGGCGCGAGCGGGGCGGCGTATGGCATACGGCTGTGCGAACGGCTGCTCGAGATGGGCATTCCCGTCCATCTGATCGTCACCGACGCCGGCTGGCGCGTGCTGAAGGAAGAGCTCGACTGGGACGTCGCGAAGCGGGCGGCGACGCTTGCGGAGAAGTTCGGCGGACGGAAGGCTCAAATTCGATATTATCCGAATCAAGATATCGGCGCGGCGGTAGCGAGCGGTTCGTTCCGCGTGGACGGCATGGTCGTCGTTCCTTGCTCGATGGGGACGCTGGCCGCGATCGCGCACGGCATGTCCGACAATTTGCTCGAACGCGCGGCAGACGTAACGCTCAAAGAAGGGCGCAAGCTCGTGCTCGTGCCGCGGGAGACGCCGCTGCACGCCGTTCATCTGCAAAACATGCTGACGCTCGCCCAAATGGGCGTCCGCCTGCTGCCGGCGAATCCGGGGTTTTACAACCGGCCGCAAAGCATCGAAGACATCATCGATTTCATTGTCGGCAAGACGCTCGACAGCATGGGAATCGATCACGAATTGTATCCGCGTTGGGGAGAGGGAGCGCCGCATGACGAGGCCGATTGACGACAACGAAAGAGAGACGCGGGACATCCGCCTCGGCAAAATCGTATTCACGAACGTGTGGCCCGTGTTTTACGGCTTCCCTCCCGCGGGGCTGGAATCGCGCATTCGCGTGACGACGCAGACGCCGACGCAGCTGAACGCCGCTTTGTCCGCAGGGGAGATCGACGTCGCGTCGATTTCCTCGTTCGCTTATGCGAAGCACGCGGACAAGCTATTGCTGCTGCCCGATTTGTCGGTCAGCGCGAAGGGCTCGGTCGGTTCGCTGTTTTTGTTCACGCGGCGCCCGCTTTCGGAAGCGCTGCCGCAGCGGATCGCGCTGGCGACGACGTCCGCGACGACGGTCCATTTGCTGAAAATAATTATGGCGAAACGATTCGAATTTGTTCCCGAGTATGTAGATATGGCGCCGAATTTGGATACGATGATGGATACGTGCGACGCCGCGCTGCTGATCGGCGACGACGCGATTCGGGAGTGCCGTACCGGGGAACGACTCGGATTGCATCGTTACGATCTATGCACGCTGTGGACGGAGTGGACCGGCTACGGCATGACGTTCGCGGTGTGGGCGGTGCGGGAGGAGTGGGCGAGGGCGCGCGAGGCCGACGCAGCGCTCGTCCACGAGGCGCTGCTCGCTTCGAAGCGCGAAGGCACGAGGCTGCCGGAAGCGCTGCTCGACGAAGCCGCGAAGGCGGTCGGCGGCAGCCGGGACTTCTGGCGCGCGTATTTCGGCAATTTGATCTACGATTTCGGATCCGAGCAGCGGCAAGGGCTGGAGCTGTATTTCCGCTTCGCGCACGAGCTCGGCTATCTCGAATCCGCCCCGCCCCTGAGGGTATGGCGAAATCCCAAGATGACGCAGGTGACGGAATGAAGCTCTTGGATATATACGCGAAAATGACCGAGGATATCCAGCACATCGAACGGAGGCTGGACGAAAGCGTCCGTACCGAGGAAGCGGAGCTGAACGCCGCATCGCTGCATCTCCTGAAAGCCGGGGGCAAGCGGATTCGGCCCGTGTTCGTTCTGCTGGCGGGCCGTTTCGGGACGTACGACCTGGATCGACTGTCGCATGTGGCGGTCGCCTTGGAGCTGATTCATATGGCGACGCTCGTGCACGACGACGTCATCGACGACGCGGCGACGCGGCGCGGCCAACCGACCGTGAAGGCGAAGTGGGACGAGCGCATCGCGATGTACACGGGCGACTACATATTAGGCAAGGCGCTCGCGGTGGCGGCGCAGCTCGAGCGGCCGGACATACACCGCATCTTGTCCAAGGCGATGGTGCAGATGGTCATCGGGGAGATGGAGCAGTTCCGGCTGTTTTACCGCCTCGACCAATCGGTACGGGACTATTTGCTGCGCATCCGCCGCAAGACGGCGCTCCTCATCGCCGTCTCCTGCCAGCTGGGTGCGCTCGCGGCTGGCGCGTCGGACCGGGCGGCGCAGCGGCTGTACGCGTTCGGCTACAACGCCGGCATGGCGTTCCAAATTCGGGACGATATTCTCGATTTGATGGGCACGGAGCAGCAGCTCGGCAAGCCGCCGGGCAGCGACATGCGCCAAGGCAACGTGACGCTGCCGGTGCTGTACGCGATCCGGGACGAACGGGTGCGCGAGGCGGTGCGGGCGGCGACGAACGCGGAGCGGCCGGACGAAGCGGCGCTCGCGCGGGCGATCGAGCTCGTGCGGAGCAGCCCCGGCATCGAGGAAGCGGACGCGCTGTCGCGAAGGTACATCGACAAGGCGATTCGGGCGCTCGACGAGCTGCCGGACATTCCGGCGAAGGACGATTTCGAAGCCATCGCGAATTTTATCGCGGAACGCGCGTATTAACGTTTGTTTTCTCGGAAAATTGCAGTATGATAGGAACGATATGGCATAACGGACAAGCCCATGAACACATCGCAATGGAGGTATGGTCATGCAACGTACGTTTTTGATGGTGAAGCCGGACGGGGTGCAGCGGGGATTGATCGGGGAAATCGTCGCCCGCTTCGAACGCAAAGGGTTTCAATTGGTCGCCGCCAAACTGCTGCAAGTGACGCGGGAGCAAGCGGAGTTCCACTACGCGGAGCATAAAGAGAAGCCGTTCTTCGACGACTTGGTCGGCTTCATCACGTCGGGCCCCGTGTTCGCGATGGTCTGGCAGGGAGACGACGTCATCGCGCTGTCGCGCCTCGTCATCGGCAAGACGAACGTAGCGGACGCGCTGCCGGGCACGATCCGCGGCGATTTCGCGGCGCATACGCCGCGCAACCTGATCCACGGCTCCGACTCGCCGGAGAGCGCGGAGCGCGAAATTTTCAACTTCTTTACGGAAGCCGAGCTGGTCGGCTACGACAAGACGATCAACGCTTGGATCTGATCCGCGCAGCGGATTCGCTCGGAAGGAATGGGAACGGCATGGGAGAATGGGAAGGGGAGCACGATCCGGATTACGCAGCGTTTGTCCAAAGCTTCAAGAAATTGACGGGGATCGATTTATCGTTGTACAAAGAGGCCCAAATGAAACGGCGCCTCACGACGCTGCGGCAGCGGCGGGGGTATGATAGTTTCGCTTCGTACGTGCAAGCGGTCGCAAGGAGCCAGGAGCTGCTCGCGGAGCTGCTCGACCGGATGACGATCAACGTGTCCGAATTTTGGCGCAACCCGAACCGGTGGGAGGTGCTGGAGCAGCGTTTCCTGCCGGAGCTGCTCGAGCGGTCGCGCAGGCTCAAATGCTGGAGCGCGGCTTGCTCCACCGGGGAAGAACCGTATTCGCTGGCGATGATTTTGGCGGGCAAAGGGCTGCTCGACGCGTCTAAAATTATCGCGACCGACATCGACGACAACGCGCTCGCCCGGGCGAAAACGGGACTGTATCAGGAACGCAGCTTGAAGGACGTTCCGCAGTCGTACATAGACGCCTATTTTCGACGGTCGGGCGAATCGTACGCCGTCAGCGACGAGCTGAAGCGGGCCGTAACGTTCGCCAAAGGCAATCTGCTGACCGATCGGTTCGATACGGGCTACGATTTGATCATTTGCCGCAACGTCATGATTTATTTCACCGAGGAAGCGAAGACGATGCTCTATCGGAAATTCGCCGACGCGCTGCGACCCGGCGGCATTCTGTTCGTCGGGTCGACCGAACAAATCTTTACCCCGGGACAATACGGGCTCTCCTCCGCGGACACGTTTTTTTACCAAAAAGACTAATGCCGCTCTGGATGTATAAGCATTTCCAACAATTCCTATACTAAGGAAAGAACATGCTTATCGACAGGTCAGGAGGAGCCACCTACGAATGGACAAACGCAAAGTGATCACCGCTTATCGACGCGGCTTTCTCACGATCCAAGAATGCGCGCAAATTTTGGGCATCGACTCGCCGCAGATCATGAAGCTGGTGAACGATCCGCAAATGTCCGAGACGAAACCGTTCGCGCTGCCGAAAATGCCGGCGAAAACGGTGTAGCTTGAATTCGGAGCCCCCGGGAGAAACGCTCTCGGGGGTTCCGTTTTTGCGTTAAGGATGGTACACTATAGTAATGCAAAACACATTCGCGCATAAAAGCGTTAAAGTCCCGAAGGAACCGAAAGGGACTAGCGGCGGGATGGACTAAAGGAGGAACCGGTTGTGAGGTTTTTAACGGCGGGGGAGACGCACGGACCGCAGCTGACGGTCATCATCGAAGGAATGCCGAGCAACGTGCCGCTCACGGCGGAGACGATCAACGAGCAGCTTGCCAGAAGGCAAAAAGGATACGGCCGCGGCCGTCGGATGCAAATCGAGAAAGACGAAGTCGAGATCGTCGGCGGCGTGCGTCACGGCAAAACGACCGGCGCGCCGATCGCGCTCGTCGTCCACAATAAAGATTGGAAGCATTGGACAAGCATTATGGGCGCGGAGCCGATGGAAGAGGATGCCGAGGCGAAGCGGCGCGTCAACCGGCCGCGTCCGGGGCATGCCGACTTGAACGGCGGCGTGAAATACAACCAGCGCGACCTGCGCAACATTCTCGAGCGATCGAGCGCCCGCGAAACGACGGTCCGCGTCGCAGTCGGCGGCGTGGCGCGCGCGCTGCTCGCTCACTTCGGCATCAAGGTCGGCGGGCATGTCATCTCGATCGGCGACGTCGAAGCGCCTCCGGTCGACCTGCCGCTCGACGAGCTGATCGCGATTACCGAGGAGTCTCCTGTACGCGTCGTCGATAAGGCGGCGGAAGAGCGCATGATCGCCGCGATCGACGCGGCGAAGGCGGACGGCGACACGCTCGGCGGCATCGTCGAGGCGATCGTCGAAGGCGCGCCGATCGGCCTCGGCTCCCACGTGCAGTGGGATCGCAAGCTCGACGGGCGCATCGCGCAAGCGGTCGTGTCGATCCAGGCGTTCAAGGGCGTCGAAATCGGCATCGGCTTCGAAGCGGCGCGGCTGCGCGGCTCGAAGGTGCACGACGAGATCCATTACGATCCGGAGAAGGGCTTCGTGCGGCCGACGAACCGCGCAGGCGGATTCGAGGGCGGCATGACGACCGGCGCGCCGATCGTCGTGCGCGGCGTGATGAAGCCGATCTCGACGCTGTACAAGCCGTTGCAGAGCGTCGACATCGACACGAAGGAGCCGTTCACCGCGCAGGTGGAGCGGTCCGACACGTGCGCCGTGCCGGCGGCCGGCGTCATCATGGAGAACGTCGTCGCTTGGGAAGTCGCGAAGGCGATGGTCGAGAAGTTCGGCGGCGATTCGATCGAAGAGATGCGCCGCAACTACGACTCCTACCTTGAGTACGTAAGGAACTACTAATATGGGCGAGAACCGGATGAGAGAATTGACGGTTGATTTGGGCGACCGCTCCTATCCGATTTATATCGGGGAACATTTGCTGGACCGCTTCGGGGAAACGGCGGTCAAGCACGCGCTGCCGAAGAAGTCGCCGATCCTGCTCGTCAGCGACGCGGAGGTCGGCCCGCTGTACCTTCCGCAAGCTTCGGCGTCGCTGGAGGCGGCGGGCTATACGGTCGCGACGCATACGGTCGAGAGCGGCGAACAGGCGAAGCGGCTAGACGCGCTCGGCGACATCGTAACGACGGCGCTGGAAGCCGGCCTCGACCGCGATTCGACGATCGTCGCCTTGGGCGGCGGCGTCGTCGGCGATCTCGCCGGCTTCGCGGCGGCTTCCTACATGCGCGGCGTCCGCTTCGTGCAGGCGCCGACGACGATTCTCGCGCACGATTCCAGCGTCGGGGGCAAAGTGGCGGTCAACCACCCGCTCGCCAAAAACATCATCGGCGCGTTCCACCAGCCGGAATTCGTGCTGTACGACACGTCGACGCTGCGAACGCTGCCGCCGCGAGAGGTCCGCTCGGGCCTCGCCGAGGTGGCGAAGCACGGTCTCATCATGGACCGCGCGTTCACGGAGTGGGTCGAGGCGAACGCCGACCGGCTGCTTGCCCTCGATCCGGAGGCGCTCGCGTACGCGCTGTACGTCGGCTGCGGCGTCAAAGCGCGCGTCGTCTCGCAGGACGAACGGGAAGGCGGCCTGCGCGCGATTCTCAACCTTGGCCACACGATCGGGCACGCGCTGGAAGCGGTGGCCGGCTACGGCGAGCTGACGCACGGGGAAGCGATCTCGATCGGCATGTGCGGTTCGGCGCGTCTCGCCGTGCGGCTCGGCCATGCGCCGGAGGACGTGTACGCGGCGACGCGCCGGGTGCTGTCCCGCCTCGGCCTGCCCGTCGCGCTCCCTGCGCATTTCGATACGGATGCGATCATGGAAGCGATGATGCACGACAAAAAGTTCCGCGGCGGCGAAATGGTGTTCGTGCTGCCGAAGGAGATCGGCGTCGTCGATATCGTGAAGGGCATTCCGTCGTCGCTCGTGAGAGACGTCGTCGAATCGTTGAAACAAGGGGAGAGCGCGTAGATGTATACAAGGGGAATACGGGGAGCCACGACGGTAGAGCATAACGATAAGCAGGAAATTTTGGACGCGACGAGGGAGCTGCTTTCGACGATTATCGCCGAAAACGGCCTCGTGCCGGAAGATATCGGGTACGTGTTCATCACGGTCACCTCGGATCTCGACGCCGCGTTCCCGGCCGTCGCGATCCGCGCGCTGGACGGCTGGGATCTCGTGCCGCTCATGTGCGCGCTCGAGGTGCCGGTGCAGGGCGCGCTGCCGCGATGCATTCGGCTGATGGTGACGGTCAATACGACGAAATCGCAAAAGGATATGGTGCACGTCTACCTGAACGAAGCGAAATCGCTGCGCCCCGATTTGGCGAAGCGTTGACCGCGAACGGACAGCTGGTGTATAGTGGGGAGGAGCCGAGTTAGAGCCGAGTTGATTTTCGAGATGAGTGGAGTTCAGTCGAGACGAGCGAAAGCGTTAGCCTTTTGGGGGAAGACCTCGTTTGTTCGCGTTGCCGCGAAACGGGTCCGCCTGCCTTCGGGACGCTTTGCTTTTCCATGAAATCAATCCACCGGCCTCTACCGCAGCGTAGGGGCCTTTGTTTTTTTCGGAGGTTCATCCCGGCGCAACGGCACAATCACAGGACGGAGGCGTTCGTATGTTGTACCCCAACCGCGAAGCGTTCGGGCGATATGCCCGAGACTACAATTTGATCCCGGTGACGCGCACGCTGCTTGCCGATACGGAAACGCCGATCCGCGTCTTCCAGCAGTTCAGCGAAGAGCCGCACGCGTTCCTGCTCGAGAGCGTGGAGGGCGGAGCGAAATGGGCGCGTTATTCGTTCATCGGCACCGATCCGTTCCTCGTCGTTCGCGGCAAAGGCGGCAAGCTCGAGGTCGAGCGCCGCGGCGTGTATGAGACGTACGCGGAGCAGCCGGTCGACTTCCTGCGCGGGCTGCTGGCGCAGTACCGGAGCCCGCAGTTCGAAGGGTATCCCCGCTTTATGGGCGGCGCGGTCGGCTTCTTCGGCTACGATCTGCTCCGCTATTACGAGAAGAAGCTCCCGCCGCATCGCGTCGACGACCTCAAGATGAACGACGTCCAATTCATGTTCTGCGACCAACTGATCGTATTCGATCATTTGAAGCAGCACATGATGATCGTCGCCAACGCGCATGTGCCGTTGAACGCCGGCGAAGCCGAGCTCGACGAGGCGTACCGCGCCGCGAACGAGCGGATCGACCGGGCGGTCGCCCGGCTGCAGGGGGGCGGCGGAGCGGCCGCGAACGCGTTCACGCCGCGCACGCCGAGCGAGCCGGTCGCCATACGGGCGGAAGATTTGCGTTCGAACCTCACGAAGGAGGCGTTCCTCGACAACGTCGTGAAGGCGAAGGAATATATCCGCGCCGGGGACATTTTCCAAGTGGTGCTTTCGCAGCGGTTCGAGATGGATACGGACGTTTCGCCGCTGCACGTATACCGCGTGCTGCGCACGATGAACCCGTCGCCGTACATGTATTATTTGAAAATGGGCGAGGAGCGCATCGTCGGCACGTCGCCGGAGCTGCTCGTCCGCGTCGAAGGCGACAAGGTGCAGACGCGCCCGATCGCGGGCACGCGGCCGCGCGGCCGGACGCCGGAGGCCGATCTTGCGCTCGAGCGCGAGCTGCTCGCCGACGAGAAGGAGCTCGCGGAGCATCTGATGCTCGTCGACCTCGGCCGCAACGACATCGGCCGCGTGTCGGTGCCGGGCACGGTAAAGGTCGACGCGTACATGGACATCGAGCGGTATTCGCACGTCATGCATATCGTGTCGAACGTGTCCGGGACGCTGCGGAAGGATAAAGATTTTTACGACGCGTTCCTGTCGTGCATGCCGGCGGGCACCGTGTCGGGCGCTCCGAAGCTGCGCGCGATGGAAATCATCGCGGAGCTCGAGCAGGAGGCGCGCGGCGCGTACGCGGGCGCGATCGGCTACCTCGGCTTCTCGGGCAACCTCGACACGTGCATTACGATCCGGACGATCATTTTCCGCGAAGGCAAAGCGTACGTGCAGGCCGGCGCCGGCATCGTCTGGGATTCCGTGCCGGAGAAGGAATACGAAGAGACGGTCAACAAGGCGAAGGGCATGCTGACCGCGATCCGGACCGCCGAGGCGATCTTCGGCGGCGCGGCGCGCGAGGCCGTCACCGTCAATCAAGATTATTACGGTCAGCCGTAAGGGAGGGGACGAACGATGAGCGAAAAATCCATCGTACAGACGGCGATCGCGTCCGTCATCGACGGCGCGTCGCTCCCCCGGGAGACGGCGCGGCAGGTTATGGAATCGATCATGGACGGCGAGGCGACGCCGGCGCAAATCGGCGCGCTGCTGGCCGCGCTGCGCATGAAGGGCGAGACGGTCGAGGAGGTCGCGGGCTTCGCCGCGGGCATGCGCGCGAAGGTGAACCGGGTCGATACGCTGCAGGAAGGGCTGCTGGATACGTGCGGCACCGGCGGAGACGGCATGCATACGTTCAATATTTCGACCGCGTCGGCGATCGTCGCCGCGGCCGGCGGCGTCCGCGTCGCGAAGCACGGCAATCGGGCGATGTCGAGCAAGAGCGGCAGCGCCGACGTGCTCGAAGCGCTCGGCGTCAACATCAATCTCGGCAGCGAGCAGGCGGCGGCCTGCCTCCGCGAAGTCGGCCTCTGCTTCATGTTCGCGCAGGTGTACCATCCGTCGATGAAGCACGCGGCCGCGCCGCGGCGCGAGCTCGGCGTCCGGACGGTGTTCAACCTGCTCGGACCGCTGACGAACCCGGCCGGGGCGGACCGGCAGCTGCTCGGCGTGTTCGACCGCGCGAAGACCGAGCTGATGGCGGAGGTGCTGCGCGAGCTCGGCACCGCGCGGGCGCTCGTCGTCGCGAGCCACGACGGGCTCGACGAGATCAGCCTGTCGGCGCCGACGCGCGTGACCGAGCTGAAGAACGGCGAGCTGCGCACGTACGACATTACGCCCGACGATCTGGGGCTGCGCGAGTGCTCCGTCGGCGACATCGTCGGCGGCGACGCGGCGGAGAACGCCGATACGATCCGGCTCGTTTTCTCCGGGGCCAAAGGGCCGTATCGCGACATCGTCCTCGCGAACGCCGGCGCGTGCTTCTACGTCTCCGGCGTCAGCGGCACGCTCCAGGAAGGCGTGAAGCGGGCGGCGAACGCGATCGATTCGGGCGAAGCCGCCCGCAAGCTGGACCAATTGGTACAAGTAACGGAGGCGCTCAGCCATGTTTCTCGATAAAATCGTAGCGGTGAAGCGGGAAGAAGTCGCAAAGCTCAAGGAGCGTACGAGCGTCGCGGCGCTGGAGCGCGAGATCGCCGGCATGCCGGCGACGCTCGGCTTCCGCGCGGCGCTCGTCGAACGCGCGAAGCGGCCGACGGCGCTCATCGCCGAGGTGAAGAAGGCGTCCCCCTCGAAGGGGCTCATCCGCCCCGATTTCGATCCGGTGGCGATCGCGCGTTCGTACGAAGCCGCCGGCGCGGACTGCTTGTCCGTGCTGACGGACGAGCCGCATTTCCAAGGCAGCAACGCGTATTTGACCGCGGTGCGCGCGGCGGTGAAGCTGCCGCTGCTGCGCAAAGATTTCACGGTCGATCCGATCCATATTTACGAGGCGCGCGCGATCGGCGCGGACGCGATTTTGCTCATCGCGGCGATTTTGACGAAGGACGAGCTGAAGTCGTATCTCGCGGAGGCGGCGGGGCTTGGGCTGGACGCGATCGTCGAAGTGCACGACCGCGCCGAGCTCGACGTCGCGCTCGACATCGGGGCCGACTTGATCGGCATTAACAATCGGAATTTGAAAACGTTCGTCACGGATTTGGCCGTAACGGAGGAGCTGCTGCGCGACATTCCGCGGGATCGGTTCGTCATCAGCGAGAGCGGTCTCTCGAAGCCGGAGGATATCGTCCGGGTGCGGGAAGCCGGGGCGCGGGCGGTGCTGATCGGAGAGCATTTCATGCGGCAGCCGGACGTCGCGGAGGCGGTCGTCGCGCTGATGGGCGAGGCGGCGGTCCGATGACGGGCGCTCCGCTGCTTAAGGTGTGCGGGCTTCGCGACGCGGCGACCGCCGCCGGCGCCGCGAAGCTTGCGATCGATTATATCGGCTTCGTGTTCGCGCCGAGCAAGCGGCGGGTGACCGCGTCGGAAGCGCGGGACCTGATCGCCGCGATGCGGGAGGAAGGCGGCAGGCAGCGCTTCGTCGGCGTGTTCGTCAATCCGTCGCTCGATGAATTGGACGCGGTACTCTCGGAGGCTCCGCTCGACGTCGTGCAGCTGCACGGCGCCGAAACAGCGGACTTCGTCCGCGCCTTCCGGGAGCGCCATCCCGGCGTTCGCGTTTGGAAGGCGCTCGGCGTCTCCGGGGAAGCGGATCACAGCGCCGAGGCGGTCGCTTCGCGTTTGGCGCCCTTTGCGGGATTGTTGGACGGATTGCTGCTTGATGCGTACGATCCGCATGTCGGCGGGGGCACGGGCAAGACGTTCCGCTGGGACGCGATCCCCGCCTACGCGGCATGGACGGAGCGGGAGGGCATCCCGCTGTTCGCCGCCGGCGGGCTGCACGCGGACAACGTCCGCGAGCTGCTCGCGGCGCACGCGGTCGGCGGCGTCGATGTGTCTAGCGGCGTGGAAACGGACGGCGCGAAAGATTTGACCAAGATTCGTACATTCGTGGAAAGGGTGAAGCCGTGATGGCGATTTCGTTCGTGCCCGACCAGCAAGGCCGCTTCGGCAAGTTCGGCGGGCGGTACGTGCCGGAAACGTTAATGAACGCGCTCCTCGAGCTCGAGGAAGCGTATAAGCATTATTCCCAGGAGGAGTCGTTCCAACGGGAAATCCAGGAGCTGTACCGGCAATATTCCGGGCGCCCGACGCCGCTGTACTACGCGGAGCGTCTCTCTGAGCAACTCGGGGGCGCGCGCATTTATTTGAAGCGGGAAGATTTGAACCATACGGGCGCGCACAAGATCAACAATACGATCGGCCAAGGCGTGCTCGCGAAGCGGATGGGCAAGAAAAAGGTGATCGCGGAGACGGGCGCGGGCCAACACGGCGTCGCGTCGGCGACGGTCGCCGCCCTGCTCGGCATGGAGTGCAAGGTGTTCATGGGCGAGGAGGACACGAAGCGGCAGCAGCTAAACGTGTTCCGGATGAATTTGCTCGGCGCGGAAGTCATTCCGGTGACGTCCGGCACGCGCACGCTGAAGGACGCCGGCAACGAAGCGCTTCGCTACTGGGTCAGCCACGTCGAGGATACGTTCTACATTCTCGGCTCGGTCGTCGGGCCTCATCCGTACCCGATGATGGTGCGGGATTTCCAGCGCATTATCGGCGATGAGACGAAGGCGCAAATGCTCGAAGCGCACGGCCGTCTGCCGGACGCGATCATCGCCTGCGTCGGCGGCGGCAGCAACGCGATGGGCATTTTCTATCCGTTCGTCGACGACACGGACGTGCGCCTCATCGGCGTCGAAGCGGCCGGCGAAGGCGTCGACACCGACCGGCACGCGGCGACGATGACGCACGGCAAGCCGGGCGTGTTCCAAGGCTCGATGAGCTACTTGCTGCAGGACGAGCACGGTCAGGTGCAGGAGGCGCATTCGATTTCCGCGGGCCTCGATTACCCGGGCATCGGGCCGGAGCATTCGTACCTGAAGGACGTAGGCCGCGCGGAATACGTGCCCGCGACGGACAAAGAAGCGCTCGACGCGCTGCAGCTGCTGTCGCGCACGGAGGGCATCATTCCGGCGCTCGAGTCCGCGCACGCGATCGCGCACGCGCTGAAGCTTGCGCCGACGATGGGGCAAGATCAGATCGTCGTCGTCAACTTGTCCGGACGCGGCGACAAGGACGTCGAATCGATCATGAAATATATGAGGGGGAACGGCCAATGAACGCGGTGAACGCCATCGATGCGAAGTTCGCGCAATTGAAAGAAGAAGGCCGCACGGCGCTCATTCCGTTCCTGACGATCGGCGACCCCGATTTGGACGCGTCGCTCGCCTTGATTCGAGAGCTCGAAGCGGCGGGCGCCGACATGATCGAGCTCGGCGTGCCGTATTCCGATCCGCTGGCCGACGGTCCCGTCATTCAGCGCGCCTCGATGAGGGCGCTGTCCGGACGGCTTACGACGATCGTCGACGTCATCCATCTCGCGCAGCGGGCGAAGGAAGCCGGCGTGAAGCTGCCCTTTATCCTATTTACTTACTATAATCCGATTCTGCAGCTCGGCTTCGACCGCTTCTTCGATTTGGCGAAGGCGAACAATATCAGCGGCATGATCGTGCCCGATCTTCCGGTCGAAGAGGACGAAGAAATGCGCGCGTTGGCGGAGCGGCACGGGCTGCATCTGATTCCGCTCGTCGCGCCGACGTCGAAGCTGCGGGTCGAGCGCATCGCCGCCAAGGCGCGCGGTTTCGTCTACTGCGTGTCGTCGCTCGGCGTCACCGGGGAACGGTCGCAGTTCGCGGCCGACCTCGACGCGTTCCTCGACACGGTGCGCGGCGCGGCGACGGTGCCGATCGCCGTAGGCTTCGGCATTTCGAACCGCGAGCAGGTCGCCCGTTTCGAGGGCCGCTGCGACGGCGTCATCGTCGGCAGCGCCATCGTGCGCAAAATCGAAGAACAGGTCGAGAAACTCCGCGACCCGGCGACGCGCGACGAAGGCGCGAAGGCCGTCGGCGATTTCGTGCGGGAGCTGCGCGGCGCGGGCGCCGGCGCGAAAGCGTAAGCGCGCGAGCGCGTAATTGGAAGGGCACAGACGAGTTTTTAGGCGTGGATGCAGGTCCGCGTTTGCGCTACAATAACAGTAAATGACAGATTGGGCGAGGAGAGGTCGACGCATGCAACCGAAAGCGCGAATTATGCACCTGCCGGTGTACCAGCCCGGCAAACCGATCGAAGAAGTGAAACGCGAGCTGGGCCTCACGCACGTAATCAAGCTCGCTTCCAACGAAAACCCGTTCGGCTGCTCGCCGAAGGCGAAGGAAGCGATCATCGCGAACCTGGATCAAGCGAATATGTACCCGGACGGCGCGAGCGTCGATTTGAAGGCGGCCCTGTCCGCCCTGCACGGCGTGGAGCCGGATCAAATCGTGTTCGGCGCGGGCTCCGACGAAGTGATCCTGATGATCGCGAGGGCGTTCCTGTCCCCGGGCGACGAAACGATCATGGCGGATCGGACGTTCCCGCAATATAAGCATAATGCCGAAATCGAAGGCGCGACGGTCATCGAGGTGCCGCTCAAAGAGGGCACGCACGATTTGGACGCGATGCTGGCGGCGGTGACGGACAAGACGAAAATCATTTGGGTGTGCAATCCGAACAACCCGACAAGCACGATCGTCACGAAGGACGAGGTGGATGCGTTCCTGGCGAAGGTGCCTTCCTCCGTCATGGTCGTGCTGGACGAAGCGTACGTGGAATACGTCGTCGATGAGCGGTTCCCGAACGGCCTCGAGCTGGTGAAACGGTACCCGAACGTCGTCACGCTCCGGACGTTCTCGAAAGCCTATGGCCTGGCGAGCCTCCGAATCGGTTACGGCATCGGCCGTCCCGAACTGATTAAATCGATTAACCAAGTGCGCGAGCCGTTCAACACGACGCTGTTCGCGCAGGTCGCGGCGCTTGCGGCCGTACAGGATCAAGAGTTCATCGCCCGCTGCCGCGAGGCGAACGCGGCCGGCATCGCGTACCTTCGCGAGCAGTTCGACCGCCTCGGCCTCCGCAGCTTCCCGGCGCACGGCAACTTCGTACTCGTCGACGTCGCGCGCGATGCGAAGACGGTGTACGAAGAGTTATTGAAGAAAGGCGTTATCGTCCGCGGCGGACATACCGCGTCGATCGGCTTCCCGACGATGATTCGGGTAACGGTCGGCTCCGAAGAGCAAAACCGTACGTTTATCGAAGCATTGACCGCGGTGCTGGAAGAGACGGCTGTGGCTGCGGAATGACGAAAATCGCTATATTCGGCGTCGGGCTGATCGGCGGCTCGCTGGCGCTTTGCTTCAAAGGCAAGCCTGGCTTCCACGTCGTCGGCCATTCGCCGAAGGAAAGTTCCGCCCGGAAATACGTAGACCGGGGCGTCGTCGACGAAGCGACGACGTCTCTGACGGAAGCGGCGGAGGGCGCCGACTTCCTGTTCCTCTGCGTTCCGGTCGGCATGCTTGAGGATTATTTGGAGCAGCTGTCGCGCTGCCGGCTGAAGCCGGGCGCGATCATTACCGACGTCGGCAGCACGAAGGGCGAGGTCGTCGAAGCGGCAGCCCGCTACGACTTCGGACAAGCCGTCTTCATCGGCGGCCATCCGATGGCGGGCAAGGAGCGCTCCGGCGTGGAGGCGGCGACGTCGAAGCTGTTCGAGAACGCGTACTACGTGCTTACGCCGACGCCTGGCACGCCCGCCGATGCGTACGAAGCGCTGCACGGGCTGCTCGAGCACACGAGGGCGAAGCTCGTGAAGCTGGACGCGCGCACGCACGATGAAATCGTCGGCGCGGTCAGCCATCTGCCGCACATCGTGGCGGCGATGCTCGTCAATCTCGTGTCGCGGTTGAACGAGAGCGACGACGGTTATGAGAAGCTTGCCGCGGGCGGCTTCCGGGACATTACGCGGATCGCCTCGAGCGACCCGACGATTTGGCGCGACATTTGCGTAAGCAATCGCGGAGTGCTGCTGCAGCTGCTCTCGGAATGGATTCGCGAGACGGAGCGGTTCATGGCGCTGCTGCGCGCCGGGGACGGCGAAGGCATCGCGGGCGAATTCGCGTCGGCTTCCGCGTTCCGCAGCGCGCTGCCGGAACGGCGCGTCGGCATTGCGACGACGCATTATGAGTTTTACGTCCCGGTATCGGACGAGCCGGGCACGATCGGCAAGGTGACGACGCTGCTTGGCCGGGAAAGCATCAACCTGCGCAACATCGGCATCTTGGAGCCGACGCCGGGCGGACCGGGTTCGCTGCGGCTGTCGTTCGGCAACGAGGCCGATATGCATCGCGCGAAAACGCTGCTGGAAGCGGCGGGACATTGCGTGCACTTCTAAATGTGAACAGCCTCTCCGGGTCGCCGGAGGGGCTGTTTTTGCGTTGGCGGGGAGCGGCGGAAGTGCTTGCGAGCTGGCGAAGAAGGGAAGGAGGGTAGCAAAAGAAGCCACCCCCCAACTCATAAGAAGGGTAGGGTGTACACATAAGGCGTGCGGAGGAGCGGCGGAAGCGCGGCGAACGCTCAATCGAGTGGCGGCACAACTAGGCCATGCGAGCTCACGAGGCTTGCATGGGGGCTGCAAGCCGTCCCGGAGTGAGGCGAAAGGGAAGCCGAACGACGGAACGCCAGGAGGAGACAGCAACCGACCGGCAGGTCAGCGAGCAGGGCAAGGAACAGGCAGAGGACAGTGCAGGGAGCAGGGCAGCAAAAGCAGGGCCTTACGAAACAGCTGGGCGAGGCCGGTGCAATTAAACTTGTAAGCGCAATCTGAAAGCGTTTATAAAAAAGTGTTGACAAATTGAAAACGTATACATATACTAAAAGTACAGTATGGTTTCTCTCCACTCCTATCCGATATATGGCACTCTGTGCAACCGCCGATGAGGCGGTCTTTTTTTTGCCTTTTTGCTAAAAAACCCTCAGTTAATTATTTCCCTATAGCCATAAAATGGAATTTTCGTGTAAACTAATGGAATAGAATAAGGAGGGGATTATTGGGAATTGTCGAAGAAAGCAGGAATTACGCGAACGAACTCGAATATCATTCTACATATTAGGTTTTATCGCAATAGGTACATCGAATGAATTATTTTTTGATATAAAGCACCGCAACTTTTCCGTTCGGGGGAAGTATACAACAGTAAGACTCGAACGGAATCGATCACGGAAGCGGCAAGGAGGTTTTCCATGACCGATTCCCAGTTGATTCGGGAAATCAAGGACGGGAACGTTCAGCTCTATAGGGAACTGGTTGCGCGGTACGAGCGGAAAATCTTGCTTTTCATTTTTCATATGCTGAAAAATACGCGAATGGACCATATGGCGGAAGATATGTGCCAAGAGACGTTCTACAAGGCGTACCGGAGCCTGCATTCGTTCCGGGAAGTCGAAGCGTCTTTTTCCACATGGCTGTATACGATCGCCCGAAACACGGTCCTCAGCGAGCTTCGCAAAAATCGCAACGGCAACGTCTACCTGGAAGACAGCGGCTTCGAACCGATCACTACGACCGAAGCGCTGCCGGAACAGACGGTGCTTCGCAGCGAGAAGGTTAATAAAGTTCGCGAAGCGATCAACAGCTTACCGGAAAAGCAAAGATCCGCCTTAATTTTACGAGAATACGACGGACTAGACTATCAGGAGATCGCCAACATCCTCGGTCAAACGGTATCCTCCGTCAAATCGTTGTTGTTCCGTGCCAGGGCCAGCGTGAAAACCCAATTAGAAACGTATATGGGTGAACCGATCCTAGAGGAATATGAAGGGATGAAACAACGATGAAATGCGAAGAGATCCGGGAGATGATGCCCGATTACTGGGATCTGCCCGAGGGCGATTGGAATCGCGTACGCATCGATGAGCACGTGAAGCGTTGCGCGGACTGTGCGGAAGAATTTCAGATATGGAAGGAGAGCGCCGAGCTTATTCAGACGGCCGGATGGGGGGAGCTTGAGGAGCTACCCGCGAAGGGGAACGTCTCTTCCTCCGTCATGGAACGCATCTATTCGGACGAGAGCTGGCGCTTGCCGGTCGCGGAACGGCTGTATTCGATACCTCACCGCCTCCGCGTGCGGCTGCTGTCCCTCGTGGCAGGGTGTCTTGCGTTGTTCGGTTCCGCGTTTTTCTTCAATTTAGTAACGCCGGACGCGCCGTCGCCCACGGCGCCGAGCGCGGGCGTCATCGACGTGAGCGCGCTTGGCGAAGGCGAGATGACCGAATTTTCGCTCGCGAGCATTGAAGGCGTGCCGGTCGCCTCCATAGGAGACCCGGTCGTACTGAGCTTGCCGGTCGTAGATTCGTATCCGGACTATTTGTTCGTCCTGTCGATGCTCGGCCTCATCTGCGCCCTGCTGACGATGAATTGGCTCGCTCGCATTCGCGTGTAAATAGACGATGTCCGACAGCAGCGCCCCTTCGGGGGCGTTTTTTTTTGTGCCCAATTTTTCAAAAAAAATGTAGAACGGCGAATACTTTCTGTAAAAAGCCCAATAATGGGTAACAAAAGCGAGAGACGAAAGGCGGGAACGGCAAACGATGAATTTGGCTGACATGCTGAGCTATGCGGACATTCACCAGTTGAACCGAATCGCCAAACACTACGCATGCGACTGCAACACGAATTCGAAGCGAGAGCTGATTCAATCGATTCTCAACACGGTCAACCGGAGCGACGTGTTCGAGCGGTATGTCGAGCAATTGACGCTGGAGGACATCCGGTTTCTCAATTCGCTGCTGTTCGATCAGCGGGATGCGTTTTCGCTGGAAGAGCTGCTGGCTCGGGCGCAGATCAGCCGTTACGAAGCGGCGAAGCCGACCGGCTCGCTCTCCGCGCCCGGCGCGGGCAGCGAGCTGCTGACGACGCTCACCGTCGATCTGCGGGGGCTCGCGGAACAGAAAGCGGAGAAGAAGGAAAAGAAGCGCGAGACGAAAAAAGGGAAGGCCGCGGCGGAAGCGGAAACGAAGCCGTGGAGCCCGCGCGAGATGATCGTGAAATTCGCGCACCAAGGGTGGTTGTTCAACGGCTATTCGCAGCAGACGAAATATTTGTATCAGGTGCCTGCGGATTTGAAGCGGCGCTTCGGCGACTCGCTGACGCGCGCCTTCCAGCGGAGGCTGTCGTACATCGAGGAGCCGCACGCCTATCGAGACGAACAGCGGCTGCTCGCGGAGGACGTCCGAAAGTTTCTATCCTATCTGCGGTTTAACGACGTGGAGCTGACGGCGGAAGGCACGATGTACAAGCGGTCCCAGCTGGCGATTCTCGAATCGCTGCACGTGAAAGAGGAGCCGGTCGGCAAAGGCGGCTGGCGCTTCGGGTACGGACGGAAAATCAAAGACTACCCGAACCGGTTTTCGCTCATCTACGATTATTGCTATTACGAAGGGCTCATCGAAGAGGGTCCCGGCGCGCTGACGCTGACCGAGAAGGGCGAAGCGTTCGCGGCCGAAGGGCGGCTCTCCGATCCGGGCGCCATCTACCGATTCTGGCTCAAGCTGTATAAGAACCCGATCCACAACCTGCAATCGCTGACGCATTGGATCGATCGCCTCGCGGGGCGGTGGGTGACGCTGGAGTCGCTGAGCGACGTGTTGACCCCGCTTATTAAGCCGTTCTACTACGACGCGCCGGCTTCGATTTTATCGAATCGGATCGTCATGATGATGATGCACCAAGGGCTGCTGCGCATCGGAGAGCATCCCGAGGCGGGGACGGTCGTCGAAATGACGAAGCTCGGCAGCAGCATCGTCCGCGGCGTCTACGTGCCGGACGAGGACAAAATCGCGCTGCCCGACGAAGCGGCGGCGCCGTTCGCCAAAGGCGGTCCCGACCGCGTCTTCCCGGGCGGGCACGCGTACATTCCTAATCCCGGAGGGCGTTCGAACTAAGCGGCGCTCCCGTTTCCGAATATACAAAAGTATCACATTTAGATCCAGCCATGGAGGGTGACGTATGGATAAAATGGTTCCGGCAAACGAAGCGCTGCGCCATCTCATCGCGGAACTGATTCTGGACAAAGCCATACGCGAATACAGGGAAAAGGAACTCTACCGAGAGATCGACAAGGCGTTGGCGCAGGGGGATGAAGAAGCTTTTCTGCTGCTTACAAGCGAGCTTCGGTCGCTGCAGGGCATCGCGTAGCGGCTCGAGAAACAAGCGGTCTATGCCCGGAGGAAGGCATAGGCCTTTTTGTGCGGAAGCGGGAAAGCTGCGTTTTGCCGGAACGCCGTTTGGCTTCGAGGGGAGTTTATGGTATTTTGATGAATGACTGCGGCCGACGAGCGGCCCAGCTTCAAAGACTTTCGGCAAGGCGGGAAGAGGATGAAATTCAGCGATATCGACAAAGAACGATGGCCGGAGCTGCAGCCTTACATAGACACGGCGCTGCTCCCGTTAAGCGGACTGACCGGGAGGGAATCCCCGCACGAGGCGACGGAGGCGCTCGAGCGGCTGCGAGACGCGCTCGACCCGATCGAGACCGCGTACCGCGGACGCGTGGTCACGTATCCGGCGCTCCATTACGCGGAAGACGACGACGCGCTCGCGGAGCTGGCGGACAAGCTGTGCGCGCGCTTGCTCGACAGCGGCTTCGCTTATTGCGTGGCGGTCGCGGGCGACCCGAGATTGGCGGCGCTTAACATTCCGAACGCGTCCGCGCTAATCGCTCCGGAGCCGGCGAATCCGAACGCGCCGAGCGAGCAGTACCGTTCTCGGGCGAAACGGTTGATCGAAACGCTCTGGATGCGGCCGAAGGGGTGACGAATCCCGTCGGACCGAGGGCTGCATCGAGCGGACACAGTTGTGACAATTTCGTAACAGTTTCCATGAGACCCGCGTCCTGGCGCGATTTGCGCGGCCCGGTTTCCTTGACGCTTACTAGGTCGTAGGCTATTATAATTTATGACTTTGCATGTACTATTTTAGAGGCGATTTGACAGGTTTCGGCAAAGGGGGGTAACAACCGAATATGAGCGAACATCAACACCATGACAATCACGGGTCCGAACACAAGGAATCGAAGCGGCGCGAGATGTCCCGCCGTCAGTTCCTTTCCTATACGCTCGGCGGCGCCAGCGCGTTCATGGCGGCCGGTGTCGTCATCCCGATGCTCCGTTTCGCCGTCGATCCGGTGCTTCAGGCGAAGAGCGAGGGCACGTTCGTGAAAGTGGTCGAGGTCGAGAAGATTACGGAGGAGCCGACGGAGTTTTCGTTCAACGTGCATCAAGTGGACGGCTGGTACGAGAGCGACCCGAAGTTGGTCGCATGGATTTCGAAGGACGCGGAAGGCAACATTTTCGCGCTTTCGCCGGTGTGCAAGCACCTTGGGTGCGCGGTCAACTGGAACACGAATCCCGAGTATCCGAACCAGTACTTCTGTCCGTGTCATGGCGCACACTACACGGCTGACGGCAAGAACATGGCCGTTGCGCCGGCGCCGCTCGACGAGTATGAAGTGAAGATCGAGAACGGCTTCGTATACTTAGGACCGATCAAACCGAACGAACGGGTGTAAGAGGGGGCGTAAAGTCGTATGTTAAAAACTGTATACAACTGGATCGACGAGCGTCTCGACATTACGCCGATTTGGAGAGACGTTGCGGATCACGAGGTGCCGGAGCACGTCAACCCGGCGCATCACTTCTCCGCGTTCGTCTACTGTTTCGGCGGTCTGACGTTTTTCATCACCGTCATCCAAATTTTGTCCGGCATGTTCCTGACGATGTATTACGTGCCGGATATCGTCAACGCATATGCGTCGGTCGATTACTTGCAGCATAAGGTCGCGTTCGGCGTCATCGTCCGCGGCATGCACCACTGGGGCGCGAGCCTCGTCATCGTCATGATGTTCCTGCATACGCTCCGCGTGTTCTTCACGGGATCGTACAAACATCCGCGCGAAATGAACTGGGTCGTCGGGATGCTCATTTTCGGCGTCATGCTCGGCCTCGGCTTCACGGGATATTTGCTGCCGTGGGACAACAAAGCGTACTTCGCGACGAAGGTCGGCATCCAGATCGCTGCGTCCGTGCCGTTCATCGGCCAATCGATCGCAGTGTTCCTTCAGGGCGGCGACATCGTCGGCGCGCAGACGATCGCTCGTTTCTTCGCACTGCACGTATTTTTCCTGCCGGCCGTTTTGCTTGCGCTGCTGGGTACGCACTTCTTCCTGATCCGCAAGCAGGGCATTTCCGGACCGTTGTGATAAGGGGGTAACGAACAATTATGGCCGGTCATCATAACGGTAACCACGGCAATGAGAAAATCGTCTACGTCGGCGACTCTCGCGTGCCGAAGCCGACGAAAGTATATACGCCGAGAGACTACTCGGCGTATCCCGGCAAGTCCGAAGCGTTCATTCCGAACTTCCTGCTTAAGGAATGGATGGTCGGCTGCGTCTTCTTGGTGGGCGTGCTCGTTCTGACGGTTTCCCACCCGGCGCCGCTCGGTTATCCGGCGGATCCGACGAACACCGGCTTCATTCCGATGCCGGACTGGTACTTCTTGTTCATGTACCAGCTGCTCAAGTACCCGTACATGGCCGACGAATTCATCGTGCTCGGTACGGTAGGCATCCCGGGCCTCGCCTTCACGGCGCTGCTGCTCGCTCCGTTCCTCGACAAGAGCCCGGAGCGCCGCTTCTATCGCCGTCCGGTTACGTCGGCCGCGATGCTGTTGTCGCTCGCTGCGATCGTGTACCTGACGAACGTGTCGTGGACGCACTACCAGCACGAGCTCGAAGTGAACGGCATCACGCCGGAGCACATCGAGCGCGAGGAGAAGATGCGCGAAGAGCGCAAAGCGCGCGAAGCCGGCGAAGAGCCGCCGAAAGAAGCGACCTCGGTCGTGTTCGAGGACGATCCGGCTGCGGAAGTGTACCAGAAAGCGACTTGCGTCGCTTGCCACGGCACCGACCTTCGCGGCAACGGCGGCGTCCCGGGTCTCATCGGCGTCGGCGATCGGTATACGGAAGAGGAAATCGCCGGCATTATCCATGACGGCAAAGGCGGCATGGCGCCGCAATATGAAGAGAACATCAAGAAGGGCCTCACCGAAGAAGAGATCAACTCGCTGATCACTTGGCTCGCTCAACAGAAGGCCGAGAACGAAGGCAAATAATCTCGACGACGGGAAGCTTGGAATCCACGAATAGACAGACCTGACTGCAGCTGCAGTCAGGTCTTCTTCGTAAAGAGAGGTTGTATGACGTGTTCGAACGAATCGGCTTTTTGTGGAGCCGCGCCTTCTTGCTGTCGCCTTGGCTGCTCCACGCCTTGTTTTGGGTCAATGCGCTGGGTACGGTTTACGGCTATGAATGGTATCGCAAGCAGTTGATCGACACTTGGGTCAATTACGGGGAATGGCTCGTCGTATTCGTGCCGGATAGCCCGACGGCGAGTCTCTTTTTCTGCATCACGCTGCTGTATTTGCTGCGAGACGTCCGCGCCGAAGGACGGTCCGGGGCGCGTCTTGCGTCCGCCGGCGCGGCGCCGCTTGTGACGTGGCGGGGCGTGTTGGAAGCATTGGCCGTCATTACGCAAGTGAAGTACGGCATTTGGGCGGTCGCGATCATTTTCTGGGGCGCCTCGCAAGGGGACGCGCTGCAGTGGCAGGATTGGATGCTGGTCGTCTCGCATTCGGCGATGGCCGTCGAGACGCTGCTCTACATGCGTTTCTATCGTTTCACGGCGCTCGCGGTCGCCGTCGGCGCGATCTGGACGCTGACGAACGATTTCGTCGACTATACGTTCGGCGTGTATCCTTGGCTGCCGCGGCCGCTGTGGGACCAAGTCGGGGACGTGCAAATATTCACCGTCGCGCTGTCCGCGCTCGGCATCGCGTGCGCGTACACCGGCGTGAAGCTCGCGGCAAAATATCGCGTCTAAAGCGGGACATCCCTCCATATCATGTGATAGGAGGGATGTCCTATGGTGTTTACCCGGCGAATCCGCCGTGGCGCGTTGCTGTGTCTCGGAGCGGCGATCCTCGCGTTCGCCTCCGGCTGCGGCAGCGAAGCGCCGCGGCCGGAGACGGAATCGAATTCGAAGAAAGTGATTACGGATCTGCAGCGTCAGACGATGCGGCAAATGGACGAGGCGGCGGAGAGCGCGTTCCAAAGCGCTCAACGGGGAGACCTATCGGAAACGAAAACGCGCGTCGCGCAGCTCTCCGTTCTGTCGACGAAGCTGTCATACGACGGCCTCACGACCGTCGAAGGCGTGGAAGCGGTGACCGGCTCGATTACCGGCGCGATGCAGGCGCTCAACAGCGTGTCGCCGGACAAGGGAGCGGTCGTGACGAAGGTGGCGAGCGTGCGCCTTGCGGTCGACGCGCTCGCGCACCGGCAGCAGCCGATGTGGCTGGAGTACCGGGCGCCGCTCGAGGAGACGCTCGATCGAATGGCGTCGGCCGTCGAAGCGAAGGACGATCCGCAGGCGAGCGAGGCGCTGGCGGCGTGGCGCGTCCGCATCGCGGTCGTTCGTCCGGCGATCGTCGTGTCGCGCGACGCGGCGGAAGCGGTCAAGCTCGATTCCATCACGGCGTTCCTGACGAACGGTTTGCGTTCCGCCGATTGGGACGGCCTCGCGCAGGCGATGCCGAGCCTGAAGTCGGCGCTCGTCGAAGTGTTCGCCGGCGAAGATCGCGAGACGGTCAGCCCGCTGCTGCCGACGGCGGAGCCGCCGCATCCGATTCTTTGGTCGTTCGGGCTGGGCAGCTTCATCGTCGCGGTGCTGGGCTACGTCGCATGGCGCAAATATACGGGCGAACAAGGCGTCGCCCGCGTGAAGACGGAGCGCGATTTCGAAGGGCGCTGGTAAGGGGCGGACTACTCGTCCGCTCCGCTTTCCGATTTGAAGCCTTCCCCGAGAACGTCTTGCACTTCCGATACGATGACGAACGCACGAGGATCGACCCGCCGCACGAGTCTTTCGAGCCGGCGGGTTTCGTGTCTGTACACGACGCAGTACAGCATCTCTTTCGGCTGCCCCGTGAAGGCGCCTTTCGCGGGGATGAGCGTTACCCCTCGCTCGAGCTCCAGCATGATCTGCTTCGAGATCTCCTCCGTCCGCTCCGAAATGACCGTGAACGCCCGCGCTGCATATTCCCCTTGCTGAATGACGTCGATCATTTTCGCCGCGATAAAAACGACGATAAGCGTGTACAGCACGCGATCCATAGAAATATAGAAGAGCGATACGCCGATGACGATCGCGTCGAAATACAAGAAAAACTGCCCGATGCTCCAGCCGTATTTGCGATTGACGAGGCGCGCCAGGATGTCGACGCCGCCGGTCGTGCCGCCGAACCGGAACACGATGCCGAGTCCCGCCCCGAGCGTGACGCCGGCGTATAAGGCCGCGAGCAGCAAATCGTTCTCCGAGGCGAACGGCCGAATCACCCCCGAGTGCAGCACGCGTTCGAAGACGTAGAGGAAGAAGGCGAGCGACAGCGTGCCGAAGCCGGTCAGCCACATGCCGCGCCGCCCGAGGTACCGGAGGCCGAGCAAAAACAGCGGGACGTTCAGCACGATCGTCGATATCGACAGCGGCACGCCGAACGCGTAGTGGAGCAAGATGGAGATGCCCGTGACGCCGCCTTCCATCAGCTCGTTCGGCACGATGAAATAGTGAATGCCGAATGCGTAGATTGCCGTGCCGAGCAAGATCGGCGACAATTGTTTCGCGGTATTCCAAACGTTGAGACCTTTCATCTCGATAACCCCTGTCCTCTGCGAGTGTAAGCGGATCCGGATCCTCGGATCCGATTCGATTGTACCATTATTTTCATCCACCGTTCAAAAACGATTCTCCCTTACGCTCGTTTCCTTTCTTGTACAATCGCCCTAGTTTGCAGTAACATAGGAATAAACCTGAGGATGGAGCGAAAGGCGGAGAGCAAACGGATGCCGGATAAGTCGATGCGGCAAATGCAAAAAGAAGTCGACGCATACATATCTCAATTTAAAGAAGGTTACTTCAGTCCGCTCGCCATGCTGGCGCGCATGACCGAAGAAGTCGGCGAGCTGGCGCGCGAAGTGAACCATGCCTACGGCGAAAAGCCGAAGAAAAAGGACGAAGCGGAAAATTCGATCGAGTACGAGCTCGGCGACATTTTATTTATCGTCATTTGCTTCGCCAACTCGCTCGGCATCGATTTGCAGAAGGCGCACGATCTCGTGCTCGAAAAATTTAATACGCGGGACAAAGATCGCTGGACGAAACGGGACACCGAAGCGTAACCGCTCGAATATCGTATACCATCACCTTATCGGCAGTTTCAACCGCAAAGGGGGTGGTCGAGATGAGCGGAGAGAAGGAACTGCAGAAGGCTTACGAATCGCTCCTCGGGCAGCATTTCGAAGAAGCGGTGGAATGGTTTCAGCGGGCGATCGAGCAGGATCCCGACAATGCGGACTATCATTATAAATTGTCGATCACGTACGCTCGGAACGGCCGGGTGGAGGAAGCGCTCGATCATGCGCGCAAGGCGCTCTCGCTCGCGCCGGACGACACGGCGTGCGGCATTCATCTGCGGGTGCTCGAGGCGAAGCAGCTTCGGCGCGAGGCGGAGCGGCTGCTCGCAACCGGCGGGGGCGAAGCGCTCGCGGCGTCGTATTTGCGCGAGGCGCTCCGGCTTGATCCGCTGGAGGAAAGCACTTATGTGCTGCTCGCTTCCGCCTGCGCCCGGATGCATGAATACCAAGAGGCGCTCGCGGCGCTTCGGGAGCTGCTCGAGCTCGATCCGGAACATGCGACGGCTCGCGCGTTGATCGAACAGTACAAACAACGATTCGCGGAATATTTGGGGGAGAAGACATGAACGAACGAAACATACGCGTGGCGGTCGCCGGCGCAGGCGGCCGGATGGGCCGGGAAGTCGTGAAAATGGTGCTCGCGGAGAGCGATTTCGAATTGGCGGCGGCGATTTCTCCGTCGTCTAAGGGCAAGGACGCCGGCGAGCTCGTCGGCTTGCCGGCCTGCGGCGTCGCCGTAGGAAGCGATCTGGCGGAGGAACTGCTGAAGCTGGACGTCAAGCCCGACGTGCTCGTCGACTTCACGACGCCGCAGCTCGCGGTGCCGCATACGCGGATCGCCATCGAGCACGGCGTCCGCCCGATTATGGGGACGACCGGCTTCACGCCCGACGATATCGACAAGCTGGACAAGCTGTGCCGGGAGCGGGGCATCGGCGGACTGATCGCGCCGAACTTCTCGATCGGGGCGATCCTGATGATGAAATTCGCGCAGGAGGCGGCGAAATATTTCCCGCATCTGGAAATCATCGAATATCACGGGGATCAAAAGCTCGACGCGCCGTCCGGCACGGCGGTGAAGACCGCGGAGCTCGTCGCGGAGACGCGCAAGAAGCTGAAGCAGGGCAATCCGAACGAGCACGAGACGATTCCGGGAGCTCGCGGCGGCGAATTCGAAGGCTTCCGCATTCACAGCGTCCGACTGCCCGGCGTGTTCGCGCAGCAGGAGGTCGTGTTCGGCGCGTTCGGCCAAACGCTGAAAATTCGGCACGATTCGTACGACCGCGCAGGGTATATGGCCGGGGTCGCGACGGCGGTCCGCAAAGTGATGCATACGACGGGGCTCATCTACGGCTTCGAGCACATGATGGATTGACGGGGGAGAACGCCATGAACATTTCATTGATCGCGCACGACCGCAAAAAAGACGACATGGTCGACTTCGCCATCGCTTACGAGTCGGTGCTCGCGAAGCATCGCTTGTTCGCGACCGGCACGACGGGGCAGCGCATTATGGACAATACGGAACTGAAGGTGCATCGATTTTTGTCCGGGCCGCTCGGCGGCGACCAGCAGATCGGCGCGATGATCGCCCAGAACGAGATGGATTTGATCATATTCCTGCGCGATCCGCTGATGGCGCAGCCGCACGAACCGGACATTATCGCCTTGCTCCGGCTGTGCGACGTGCACAACATTCCGCTCGCGACGAATCTCGGTACGGCGGAAGCGCTCATCAAAGCGCTCGATCGCGGCGACTTGAGCTGGCGCGAGGTCGTTCATGCCGAGCCGTAAACCGGACAAGCTGGACCTGCTCGTCTTCGGCGCCCATCCCGACGATGCCGAGATCGGCATGGGCGGCACGATCGCGAAGCACGCCGCGGCGGGTTTCGCGGTCGGCATTTGCGATTTGACGCTCGCCGAGATGTCGTCGAACGGCGACCCGGATCTGCGGCAGCGGGAAGCGGCAGCGGCGTCCGAGGCGCTCGGACTCGCGTATCGCTCCAACCTCGCCCTGCCCGACCGCGGCTTGCGGGGCGGAGACGAACAGATCGAACGCATCGTGCGGGAAATACGCGCGCTGCGGCCGCGATTCGTCTTCGCGCCGTACTGGAAGGACCGCCATCCGGACCATGTGGCGTGCAGCGCGCTGATCGAGGAAGCGGTGTTCAACGCGAAGTTGCGTCGGTGGAAGCCCGAGACGCCGGCATGGACGGTGGAGAAGTTATACTTCTATTATATTAACGACGTGGAACCGCCGGCGGTCGCGGTGGACGTGACCGAGACGTACGAGGCGAAGACGGCGGCGCTGCGCGCGTACCGCAGCCAGTTCGAACCGACCGGGAGCGACGCCGTCGCGACGCCGCTGACGCAGGGGTACCTTCGGAAGGTGGAGCAGCGGGACGCTTTGCTCGGGAACGCGCTCGGCGTCCGCTATGCGGAAGGATTCGCGGCGAAATCGCCTCAGCTCGTTTCTCTATTTTGACGGATCCGCACATATACTACTACGAAAAGCTTGCCGGTCGGAGGTGACGCAAGTGAAAGAAACGTTAAACATCGGCATCACGTGCTACCCGTCGCTCGGAGGCTCCGGGGTCGTGGCGACGGAGCTCGGCAAACTGCTGGCGGAGCGGGGGCATCAGGTGCATTTTATAACGCACAGCATGCCGTTCCGGTTAAGCGGATACCATAAAAACATTTTTTACCATGAGGTCGAAGTTCCCGACTACCACGTCTTTAAATATCCGCCGTACGACTTGTCGCTCGCGGCGAAAATGGCGCAAGTCGCCCAAATGCAAAAGCTGGACGTGCTCCACGTCCATTACGCGATTCCGCACGCGGTGTGCGCGTATTTGGCGAAAGGCATGGTCGAGCAGCCGCTGAAGGTCGTGACGACGCTGCACGGCACCGACATTACGATTTTGACGCATGACGAAAGCATGGCGGATTTGGTTCGCCTCGGCATCAACGCGAGCGACGCGGTGACGGCGGTATCGAACGATTTGATCCGCGAGACGGTCGAGCGGCTCCATATTACGCGGCCGATCGATCTAACGTATAACTTCGTGGACAAACGGGTGTATTACCCGCGGGATTGTTCGCGTTACCGGACCGATTTCGCTCCGTGCGGCGAGAAAATTTTGATGCACGTCTCGAATTTCCGGCCCGTGAAACGGATCCAGGACGTCGTGGACGTGTTCTATCGGGTGAACGAGGAAGTGCCGTCGCGTCTCGTGTTCATCGGGGAAGGGCCGGAAATGTCGCGCACGATGGCGCGCGTCCGGGAGCTCGGGCTCGAGGAGCGCGTCTTGTTCCTCGGCAAGCAGGACGAAGTGGCGGAGCTGCTGTCCGTCGCCGACGTCATGCTGCTGCCGTCCGAGAAGGAGAGCTTCGGGCTCGTCGCGCTCGAAGCGATGGCATGCGGCGTGCCGACGGTCGGATCGACCGCAGGCGGCATTCCCGAGGTGGTCACGCATGGGGAAACCGGATATTTGTCGCCCGTCGGGGATGTCGCCTCGATGGCGGACGACTGCATCCGGCTGCTGACCGACCCGACGCTGTACGCCCGAATGTCCGAAAACTGCATTCATCGGGCGCGGACGGCGTTCTGCAACGATTTGATCATGCGGCAGTATGAGGACATCTACTACCGGATCCTCGGGCGGGAACGCCGTCCGGCGGAGCTGGAGCGGGTGTGCACGGCCGAATGACGGATTCGATTCGCTTCGAAGGCGGGATGGGAGAGGGCGGCATGGAAATCGTCCGGCGGTTGGCCGAGGCGGGACATGCCGCTTATTTCGTCGGCGGATGCGTGCGGGACGCGCTGCTCGGACGCGCGGTGAAGGATATCGATATCGCCACGTCGGCCAAGCCGGAAGCGGTGCTCGAGCTGTTTCCGAACGCGATCCCGACGGGGCTGAAGCACGGGACGGTGACGATCCCGCTGCGGGATTGGCAGTACGAGGTGACGACGTTCCGCGCGGAATCGGAGTATTCGGACGGGCGCCGTCCGGACGAGGTCGTCTTCATCGACGACGTAGAGGGCGATTTGGAACGGCGCGATTTCACCGTCAACGCGATGGCGGTCGGCGCGGACGGGCGTCTCGTCGACCCGTTCGGCGGTCGGCGCGACCTCGCCGCCAAGATGCTGCGAGCGGTCGGCGACCCGGCCGAACGGTTCGGCGAGGACGCGCTGCGCATGCTTCGCTTCGTCCGGTTCGCGGCCGAGTACGGCTTCGCGCCGGACGAACGGACGTGGGCGGAGGCGAAGGCCGGGGCGCCCGGACTCGCGGCGATCGCGATGGAGCGGGTGTTCGGCGAGCTGTCGCGCATGATCGCGGGCGCCGACCCGTACCGCGCGCTGCGGCTGCTCGCGGAGAGCGAGCTGCTCCGTTGGACGAAGGAGCGGCTGCGGCTGCCGCGGGAGCTCGGGCTCGCCGCGGGCGTCTCGGACGACCCGCTTCCGCGGCTCGCGCGCGTGCCGGACGAGCTTGCCCGGTGGGCGCTCTGGTTCGACCGGATGGGGCTCGGCCCCGAGGAGGCGGATCGGGCGTGTAAGGCGCTGCGGACGTCCGGCGCGTTCGCGGACGCGATCCGGCGGACGCTCGGGCTGCACGCCCACCTGCGGGGAGCGCCGGAGGCGGCCGCGCGGCGAAGCTGGATCACTGGCGCGCTGCGGTACGGCGAGGAGACGAGCCGGCGCTGGCTGGCGCTCGCCGCGGCGGCCGCGGAAACGGAGCCGTACGGCTGGGCCGCGCGCTACGTCGACTCCGGGCCGCTCTGGCTCGCCGAGATGAGCGCGCGCACGCTGAAGGAGCTCGCCATCTCCGGCGCGGACGTGCTGGCGGCGGCGGAAGGCCGCAAGGCCGGGCCGTGGCTGCAGGCGCTGCTGCAGCGCTTGCTCGAGCATACGGCGCTCGGCGAGCTGCCGAACGAGCGCGAAGCGCTGCTCGCGCAGGCGCGGGTATGGCTCGCGGAATCGGATGGAAGGAAGCGAGACGGCATATGAACGAGAAGCTGATCCGCTGCTTCGAGGAAGCGGCGGGCGAATACGTATCCGGCGAAAGGTTGAGCCGGGAGCTGGGCATCAGCCGGACGGCCGTGTGGAAACGGATCCGCAAGCTCGAAGAGGAAGGCTACGTGTTCCAGTCGTCCACGCGGCTCGGCTACCGGCTCGTCAGCGGGCCGCAGCGGCTGCGCGTCGACGCGCTGCTCGCCCGGCTCTCGGGCACCGGCTTCGAGCATGCGGTGCAGGTGCTGGAGAGCGTCGATTCGACGCAGAACGCCGCCCACGAGGCGCTGCTGGCCGGCGCTCCGGAAGGGGCGCTCGTGTTCGCCGAGGCGCAAACCGAAGGACGCGGGCGGCTCGGACGGGCGTGGTATTCGCCGCCCGGCAAGGGCATTTACATGAGCTTCATCCTAAAGCCCGACGTGCCGCTCGCGCTCGCTCCGCAGATGACGCTGCTGATCGCGGTCGCCTTGTGCCGCGCGATTCGCAAGGAAACGGGAGCGGACGCGACGATCAAATGGCCGAACGACATTCTGATCGGCGGCCGCAAGGTGAGCGGCATCCTCGTCGAGACGATGCTCGAGGCGGATGCGGTCAAAGCGATGGTGGCGGGCGTCGGCATTACCGCGAACGTCCGCGAGGAGGAGTTTCCGGAGGAGCTCCGCCCGCGGGCGACGTCGCTGCTCGAAGCGACGGGGCGGCCGACGGAGCGCGAAGCGCTCGTCGGCGCGTTCTTCGAGCAGTTCGCGCAGCTGTACGCCTTGTATAAGACGGATGGTTTCGCTCCGATCCGGTCGCTGTGGGAGGCGCTCTCGTCGACGCTTCACGGCCGCGTCGCGATCACGACGGCGCAGGGCGTCGTTACCGGCGCGGCGGAAGGCATCACCGACGAAGGGGCGCTGGTCGTGCGGGAGGACGACGGCCGCTTGCGCAAGCTGTATTCCGGCGACGTCGCCGCGCCGGCGCCGTCGTCCGGCGGCGGATCGGGTCGAACGGGCTGATCGCCGCCGAGTCGCCGCCGAGTCTATGTACAAATGAACATAGTTTGCTATACTAAAGAGAACGCAGAGGACGGCATCTTCCCAGAGCCGTACCTCGTGAGGCGTTCTCTTTTTTCTATGATGTTTCTGCTCTGAGCCGAAAGGACCGAGACAGAAGGATATCGCCGCGCCGCCCAGGCGCAGGTCTCTTTTTGTGTTGGATTCCTTTTCGGGTTCGGGCCCGGGAAGGTTTTTTTCGTTTCAAGGAATCCTATCCTCAAGGAGGGACAAAAGCGATGACGGATGCTGCAGGATCCAGAAAACCCCTGACGACGACGCGGCTGCGCGCCATGAAGGGGAAAGGCGAACCGATTACGGTGATTACCGCTTACGACTACCCGTCCGCCCAGCTGGCGGAAGCGGCGGGCGCCGACGTGCTGCTCGTCGGCGACTCGCTCGGCAACGTGGTGCAAGGACGGGAAACGACGCTGTCGGTGACGCTCGACCACATTATATATCATACGGAAATCGTCTCGCGGGCGGTGCGAACGCCGTTCGTCGTGGCGGATTTGCCGTTCGCGACGTACCACGGCAGCGTGGACGCGACGCTCGCGAACGTCGCCCGCGTCATGCGCGAAGGCAATGCGAAAGGCGTCAAACTGGAAGGCGGGCGCGACATCGTGCCGGCGGTGAAGGCCGCCGTCGCCGCGGGCGTGCCCGTGATGGGCCACCTCGGCCTAACGCCGCAGTCGGTGCACGTCATCGGCGGCTACAAAGTGCAAGGCAAGCAGTCCGCGGCGGCGAGCAAGGTGCTCGACGACGCGCTGCGGCTCGAGGACGCGGGGGCGTTCGCGCTCGTGCTGGAGCTCGTGACGGACGAACTCGCGGCGGCGGTGACGGAGCGGCTGTCGATCCCGACGATCGGCATCGGCTCGGGACCGCGCTGCGACGGTCAAGTGCTGGTGTTCCACGACATTTTGCAGTACGGGCTCGATTCCGCGCCCAAGAAGTTCGTGAAGTCGTACGCCGACGTCGGTACGATCATCCGGAACGCGCTAGCCGCATACGTCGGCGACGTGAAAAACCGGAGCTTCCCCGAAGAGTCGCATACGTTCCATATGGAAGAAGCTACGATCCCGCAGCTGTACGGCGCATCCGACCCCGGCGTCGGCGGAGAGCCGGAGGAAGCGCGCCGGGAAGCCGTTCCGGCCGATAAGGAGTGACGCCCGCTATGCGCATTTTTCGAACGATCGACGAATACAAGCGGTTTCTGGCGGAGCTGCCCGCCTCCCGGACCGTCGGCTTCGTGCCGACGATGGGGTATTTGCACGCGGGGCATCTGTCGCTCGTGGAGCGGGCGAAGCGGGAAAACGACGTCGTCGTGATGAGCGTCTTCGTCAACCCGCTCCAATTCGGGCCGAACGAAGATTTCGAGCGGTACCCGCGGGACGAAGCGCGCGATCTCGCGCTGATGGAAAGCGCCGGCGTCGACGCGGCTTTCCTGCCCGGCGTGCGGGACATGTACCCGAACGGCGCCGTGAAGACGACGGTGCGCGTCGCGGGCGTGACGGAGCGGCTGTGCGGCGCTTCGCGGCCGGGCCATTTCGACGGCGTGGCGACCGTCGTCTCCAAGCTGTTCCACATCGTTGAACCGACGCGGGCGTATTTCGGCCTTAAGGACGCGCAGCAGGTCGCCGTTATCGAGACGATGGTCGCCGATCTCAACATGAACGTGACCGTCGTGCCATGCCCGACGCTCCGGGAGCCGGACGGGCTCGCGATGAGCTCGCGCAACGTTTATTTGACGCCGGAGCAGCGCGAGCGCGCGACGGTGCTGTACGCTTCGCTCCAAGCGATCGACGGCTGGCGCCGGGCGAATCCGGACGTGACCGCCGCCGAGCTCGAGGCGAAGCTCGCCGAAGCGATTCGCCGGACGCCGGGCGCCGAGCTCGACTACGCGCAGGTGATGACGTACCCGGCGCTCGAGCCGATCGAAGGTCCGGTTCGCCGGGCCGGCCGGTTTATCGCCGCGCTGGCGGTCAAATTCGGCGGCACGCGCCTGATCGACAACCGTTTGTTCGAAGGCGAGGACACCGCTACCTAAGCCGGAGCACGCAATGATTTTTTATATACACTGAACCGATTTATAAGAAAGAGGTGAGCGCCCATGTTTCGCACGATGATGAAATCGAAAATTCATCGCGCCGTCGTCACCGAGGCGAATTTGAATTACGTCGGCAGCATTACGATCGACGAAGACTTGATGGACGCGGTCGACATTTGGCCGAACGAGAAGGTGCAGGTCGTCAACAATACGAACGGCGCTAGGCTGGAGACGTACGTCATTCCGGGCCCCCGCGGCGAGGGCACGATTTGTCTGAACGGCGCGGCGGCCCGCCTCGTGCAGCCCGGCGACGTCGTCATCATCATTTCGTACGCGGCGATGTCGGAGGAAGAAGCACGCCATTATAAGCCGAAAGTGGCCATTATGGGGGCGGGCAACAAAATCGTCCGGACGGACGACCACGAGGTTCACGCGACGATTTTGTGAAGTCCCATAAGCATTTGGCAGAATGAAAAGCCTCCCGGGCGCAAACAATGAGGGTACCTCGCGTCGCGAATCCAACCGAAAGGTGGGAGGCCCATGTTCAAGTACTTGTTTCAATCGATGAACGAGAAGCTGGACGGCATTCTCGAGGCGCTGCCCGTCGCACACGGGACGGCCAAGCAAGCGCTGCTCCGCCAGCTGCAAGAGCTAAGGGAAATCAGCGACGGCATGATCGAGGAATGGCTGCTGTTCGAAGAAAAACTTGCCCAGGCAGGCAAGCGGTCTTCGCAGCCCGCGGCCGCGTCGCCGGCGGGAAGCGCGGGCAAGCTGTTCGACCTGCCTGCGGAAGCCTCCGAGTCGCCGATGCAAACGATGCAGTACCAGCGGGGCGAAGGGTATTTCAAGCTGTACATGTTCGCCGAAGCGGCGAGGGAATTTCAGGCGGTCGTGGCGAAATTTCCTGAGTTTTTGCAAGCCCGGTTGTACTTGGCGTTATGCCTTCTCCAGAACGAAAACGTCGCGGAAGCTTACAGCCATCTTCAAATCTTAATATCGCTCGCGGACGACGGGAAGATGAAGGCGATCGCGTACAATGCGCTGGGCTGCGTGAACGCCGTGAAAGGAAACGTCGACCAGGCCTGCGAATGTTTTCGCACGTCGCACGCCTTGGATCCGAACTTTCAAGACCCTGTTAATAATTTGAAAGCATGCCAGACGGAAGGCGGCGTGCTCCATCTCGGCGTCGCCATCGGGTAAGTGGAGGTTTCTTCTATTTCCTTTTCGTCCGGCCGTTTGGTATCCTAAAAGGAACGAAACCACGATTATGCCGGAGAGGGAACGAAGAACGAATGAGATTTGCCGTATTGGATCTGGAAACGACGGGCGATCAGGCCGGCCGCGACGAAATTATCCAGGTCGGACTCGTGATCGTCAACGACTTTGAAATCGAACATACGTACGCTTCGTTCGTTCGCCCCAGCGCGCCGATCCCGCCGTTCATCCGCTCGCTGACCGGCATTACGGACGAGATGGTGGCGGACGCGCCGGAGCCGGACGACGTCATGAACGAGATCGTGCCGCTGCTGGACGGGGCGGTGCTCGTCGCGCACAACGCGATGTTCGACGTGGCGTTCCTGCAGCGCTCGCTCGGCAATGCGGGTTATCCCGCCTTCGCCGGGCGTATCCTCGATACGCTCGATTGGCTGCGGATGCTGTTCCCGACGCTGTCGAGCTATCAGCTGTCGTTCGTCTCCGCGGCGTTCGGCATCGAGCACGATCGGCCGCATCAAGCCGACAGCGACGCCGAAGCGACTGCACGCATTTGGATCCGCTGCATGGAGAAGCTGTTCTCGCTGCCGCTCATGACGCTGCAGCGGCTCGGCTTCTTGTTCGCGCATCCGGACATGGCCGGCGGGGATAACGCCTGGTTTTTGGAAGAAGTCGTCGCGTACAAGGAGCAGATAGCCGATGGGAGCGACCGAGAACCGGCGAAATCCCACCGGCAATTTGCGTTGGGCGTGGACGATTGGGCGACCGGCGAGGACGAGGGGCGCGAAGCGCTGGACCTCGATTTCGAAGCGTTCTACGAAGAAATGAAGCGCCGCATTCGCGAGAAGGTGCCGGATTACGAGGAACGACCGGCGCAGGAGCGGATGATGCAAGAAGTGTCGCAATCGCTCAACGACGAGAAGCATCTCGTCATCGAGGCGGGCACGGGCACGGGCAAATCGCTCGGCTATTTGATCCCGTCCATTCATTACGCGCTGCAGCATAAAGAGAAGGTCGTCGTCAGCACGCATACGATCAATTTGCAGGAGCAGTTGAGGCAGAAGGAGCTTCCGCTGCTGCACGAGCTGTCGCCGGCGCCGTTCAAATCGGCGGTGCTCAAAGGGCGCAGCCATTATTTATGCCTCCGCAAATTCGAACATAAGGTAAACCTGCAGGACTTCCCGAACGAGCGCGAAGATCGGATCATCGCCGCGCAGATGATCGTTTGGCTCGGCGAAACGGCGCACGGCGACGAAGAGGAGCTGAACCTCGGTCAAAAGGGCGGCGAATTTTGGTCCCACGTCGCGTCGGATGCGGATTCGTGCTTGAACCGGGCATGTCCTTGGTTCCGCAAATGCTTCTATCATCGCGCGCGGAACGAAGCGAACGAAGCCGACGTTATTATTACGAATCATTCCTTATTATTCACCGACGTGAAAGCGGAGCACCGCATCCTTCCCGCATATGGAAGACTGGTCGTCGACGAAGCCCATCATCTCGAGGACGTAGCGAGCCAGCATCTCGGATTGGAGCTGTCGTATTTCTCGCTCGTCGGCGCGCTGACGACGCTGCTCAAGGACAGCAAAACCGGTCAGCTGCCGCTGCTGAAGTCGCTCCTCGAGCAGCATCCGAACGCGAAAACCGAAGGCTGGAGCGAACGGCTAGGCGAGCTGTTCCCGGAGATCGTCAAAGCGAAAGAGACGTGGGACGAGCTGTTCGAAGCGCTGTACGACCGATTTCTTGCGCGGGAAGCGGCGGCGTCGGCGGAGGGCGGCGGCACCGTCGCGGTCCGCTTAAAGCACGATAAGCTTCCGCACGATTGGAATCAGTTCGAAGCGATGGAAGACAATCTGTATCTTACGCTGTCGAAAGTGCTCAAGGTGCTCGATCGGCTGATCAACGAAGGGAAAGAGGATGCCGACGATTTCGGGCTGGAGAGCCTCCTTACCGATCTCTCCGGCACCGTGAAGGACGTCTACCGGGCCCGCGACGCGCTCCGCCTGCTCATTAAGGCCGACGACTCCAACATGGTGTATTGGCTCGAGGCGAGTCCGCATTTCAAGTCGCGTTCCGTCCGGCTGTATGCCGCCCCGATCGACGTTTCGGGCCTCATGCGGGAGCACTTCTGGGAGCGGAAAGACGCCGTCGTCATGACGTCCGCGACGCTGACGGTCGAGAAATCGTTCGACTACGTCAAATCGCAGCTAGGCCTAAAAAGCGGCGGCGAAGACGGAGAGCGGCTGGCGACGGTGCAGCTGCCGTCTCCGTTCAAATACCGCGAGCAGGCGCTCGTGCTCATTCCCCGCGATTTCCCCGGCCTCAAAGGGGCGAACGCCGACCCGGCGTTCCTCGAGCGGCTCGTCGAGTCGCTGCGCGATGCGGCGGTCGTCACGAACGGCAAAATGCTCGTGCTCTTCACGTCGAACAAAATGTTAAAGCAAACGCACGGGCCGCTGCGAGACGCGCTGCAGCCGCACGGCATTCACGTGCTCGGCCAAGGGGTCGACAGCGGCAACCGCAGCAAGCTGACCCGGTTGTTCCTGCAGGCGAATTCGGCGGTGCTGCTCGGGACGAGTTCGTTCTGGGAGGGCGTCGACATCCCCGGCGAGGCGCTGACGTGTCTCGCCATCGTGCGCCTGCCGTTCCAGCCGCCGAACCATCCGATGGTCGAGGCGAAGAGCGAATATTTGCGGGCCCGCAACGAAAATCCGTTCACGAAGCTGTCGGTGCCGCAGGCGGTCATTCGATTCAAGCAGGGCTTCGGGAGGCTCGTCCGCACGGCGAGAGACCGGGGCATCGTGCTGATTTACGACACGCGCGTCATCGAGACGAACTACGGGAAACATTTCTTGTATTCGCTGCCCGGACCGAAAATCGAACATCTGCCTTGCGGATCGATTCCGGGGCGTATGCGCGAGTGGCTGGACGCGCCTTGGCCGGCGGGGAAGGAGGAAGCGACTTGAAATTTCCTAAAATTTCGGAGGCGGTCGTCCGCCGCCTGCCGATGTATTTGCGCAACTTGAACGAGCTCGCCAAGAGCGACGTGCAGACGGTGTCGTCCCAGGAGCTGGGAAGGCGCCTCGATCTGAACCCGGCGCAAATTCGGAAAGATCTCGCTTATTTCGGCGAGTTCGGGAAGAAAGGCATCGGGTACGACGTCAACTATTTGGTCGAGAAAATTCGAGGCATTTTGAAGCTTGACCAGGAAATCCGCGTCGCGCTCGTCGGCGCGGGCAACCTCGGGCATGCGCTGTGCAATTATAACGCTTATTTGAAGGATAATATGCGCATCTCCGCCGTGTTCGACGCCAATCCGAAGCGGGTCGGCGAAAGCATCAACCAGCTCAGCGTCCAGCCGATGCACGAGCTGGTCGAGACGGTTCGGGAGCAGCGCGTCCGCATCGGCATCATTACGGTGCCGGCCGCGGAAGCGCAAAACGTGGCCGACCAGTTCGTGGAGGCGGGCGTCGAGGGGATTCTCAATTTCGCCCCTTCGATCATCAAGGTGCCGCATCATATTCGGGTGCATTACGCCGATTTCACGATCGAGCTGCAAAGCCTCGCGTATTATTTGAATCGGAACGAGACGGAGGAAGACGAAGAATGACGAAGCGCACGGTAATTCGGAACGGCGCCATCCTGACGATGGCGGAAGGCGAACAGGGCACGACCGTGTTCGAAGGAACGCTGGTCATCGCGGGCGACCGCATCCAATACATAGGCAAGGAGCCGGTCCAGCCGGTACCGGAGGACGAAGTCGTCGACGGACGGGGCAAGCTGTTCATGCCCGGCCTCGTCAATACGCACGGCCACGCGGCGATGTCGCTGCTGCGGGGGCTCAAGGACGACGTCAATCTGCAGGTGTGGCTGCAGGAATACATGTGGCCGACGGAGGCGAAGTTCACGGCGGCGGACGTGCGGGCGGGAACGATGCTCGCGCTCGTGGAGATGCTGAAGAGCGGAACGACGACGTTCATGGACATGTACGACCACATGGACCAAGTGGCGGAAGCGGCGGCGGACGCGGGCATTCGGGCGTGCCTGACGCGCGGCGTCATCGGACTTTGTCCGGAAGACGTGCAGCGCGCGAAACTTGCCGAAGCGATCCGCTTCGCGAAGACGTGGCACGGCGCGGCGGACGGCCGCATCACGACGGCGATGGCGCCGCACGCTCCGTATACGTGCCCGCCGGAGTATATCGCGAAATTCGTCGAGGCGGCGCATGAGCTCGATCTGCCGATCCACACGCACATGTCCGAAACGGCGCGCGAGGTGGCCGACAACGTCGAGGCGTACGGCGCCAGACCGGTCGAACATTTGCTGAGGCTCGGCGTCTTCTCCCGCCCATGCCTCGTCGCGCACGGCGTACATCTGACGGACGAAGAAATCGCGATATTGGCGGAGCACGGCGTCGGCGTGTCGCACAACCCGGGCAGCAACCTGAAGCTGGCGAGCGGCGTCGCCCGCGTGCCCGAGCTGTTGAAGGCGGGCGTGCGCGTGTCGCTCGGCACCGACAGCGCCGCGAGCAACAATAACTTGGACATATTCCGCGAAATCCGGCTCGCCGCGCTCATCCACAAAGGCTTCAGCGGCGATCCGACCGCGGTGCCGGCGGCGACGGCGCTTCGAATGGGCACGGTATTCGGCGCGCGCTCGCTGTGGTTGAACGACGTCGGGACGCTCGAGGCGGGCATGAAGGCGGACGTCGTCGCGGTGGACGTGACGAAGCCGCACTACCAGCCGGAAGCGGATCTCGTGTCGCACATCGTCTACGCCGGCTCGGGCGGGGACGTGACCGACGTATGGGTGAACGGCAAGCGGGTCGTCAGCGGAGGGGCGTGTCTCACGCTCGACGAAGAGCGGATTAAAGCCGAGGCGAACGCGGCCTTGCGCCGGTTGAAGGGAACCGCGTAACATGGCCGAGCGGATGTGGAACGACGACGACCGGCGCCGAAAGCTCGGTTTGCGGACGATCCTCGCCGCCGGCTTGCTGCTGGCGGTCGGCGCTTTGTTCGGCAGCCGGTTTTACGGCACGGTGCAGGAGCCTTACTGGGACGTCGTCGAGCGAGCGGAGTCGCGAGCGATGGAAGAGCTGCAGTTCGCCGCCGTCACGTCCGTCGAACGGTTCGTCGGCGACCAGCCGATTACGGTCGTCACCGGCGTATACGGCGAGGGCGAGGAACGAACGCCCGTCATCGCTTGGCTGTGGGGCGAAGACGGGGCGCATGTCGAGCGCCTCGACGCGGGCGTCGCCCGCGAGGAGCTGAAGGCGCGCGTGCTGCGGGAGCGGCCGGAAGCGCGTCTCCTGCGCATCGCGCCGGGCAAGCTCGGCGAGGAATACGTATGGGAAGTGTACTACGAGGTTCAAGAAGACGAGGCGAGCCGGAAATATTACGAGTATTACCGGTTTCGCGACGGCGCGAAGCTGGAGACGTACCGGCTCGCGCTCGAGCGATGACGCGGCGCCAGACGCCGCCGAACGGAGGAACAGAGCAACGCATGAAGTGGTCGTGGAGAACGAAGCTGTGGTTTTGGTTGACGGTGATTTTCGGCGTGCTGCTGGTGCTGTCGCTGCTCATTCGATAACCGAATATTCAGGCGCCCAGCGCGCAAACGAGGCGCAGCCTTCCACACATTGCATCCCCTTTTTGAGCGTCTATTGTGATATACTCTCGTATATACGATCATGATAGATACTAGAAAGGGGGACGAAGTTGTGAAGCTGCGTCTCTTACCTGTCGCTATAACGTTAGTCGTTTCCTCCGCCGTCTTGTTCGGCGGTTGGTTTATGTATCAGGCGGTCGCGATGGAGGACCCGTTCCTCGAATCGATCGCCGCCGTGCCGGGCGTCGAAAGTCCGGAGCTCGAGCTCGGCCGCGAAGCGGCCGTCGTGCGTTTCACGCTGTCGCCCGACGCTAATTTGCGCGAGGCAGTGCAAGATATCGCCGCAGCGGCGGAATCGTCCCTTGGCGGACGCGCCGTCGCGATGCAGCCGGTCGGCCAGCCGAGCCGCGCGCTCGACGATTGGTGGGCCGGCGCGCTGTTCGACGTCGCGCAAGCGATGGAGACGCGTCAATATTCGCTTATTCCGGAACGGCTGAACGCCTTGGCGTCCCAATCGCCATCCGATATCCAGGTCGTCACCGAAATGGACGACGTGAACGTCTACATCACGATCTCGAACGGCGAAAACCGCAAATACGTCGTGCTGCCTCGCACGCCGGCGATGATGGGGGTGTGGCCGAATGAGTAAGTATGGGAAAGAGATCGCCATCGGCTTCGTACCGGTGCTGCTCGCGTTCTTGTTCTTCATCGGCGTCAATCCGGTTCCGCTGCTGCTCGTCGCCGTCATCGCCGGCTCGCTGCTGCTGATGACCCGGATGCGGGGCGGCGCCGGACTCGTCGGCGGCGAACGTTCGAAGCCGCGGGCGAAGCTGCCTTCGTTCCTGACGTTCGACGATATCGGCGGGCAGGATCGGGCGAAGAAAGAGCTGATCGAGGCGCTCGACTTCCTCGTGAAGCCGGAACTGATCGAGAAGTTCGGCATTCGTCCGCTGAAGGGCATCCTGCTGATGGGTCCTCCGGGAACGGGGAAAACGTTGATGGCGAAGGCGGCCGCCCACTACACGGACAGCGTGTTCGTCGGCGCGAGCGGCTCCGAATTCGTTGAAATGTACGTCGGCGTCGGCGCGTCCCGGATGCGCGACCTATTCAAGGAAGCGCGTCAGAAGGCGACCAAGGAAAACAAAGCGAACGCGATCATCTTCATCGACGAGATCGACGTCGTCGGAGGCAAACGGGACGGCGGGCAGCAGCGCGAATACGATCAGACGCTGAACCAGCTGCTCACCGAGATGGACGGCCTGCATACGTCGGAGTCGCCGCGCATCTTGATCATGGCCGCGACGAACCGGAAAGATATGCTCGATTCCGCGCTGCTGCGTCCGGGGCGATTCGACCGGCACATTCAGGTCGACCTGCCGGATGCCAAGGGGCGGCTGCACATCCTCGAGCTGCATGCGCGCAATAAGCCGCTGGCCGAAGGCGTATCGCTTCGGAAAATCGCCGATCAGACGTTCGGCTTCTCCGGCGCGCAGCTCGAGAGCCTCATGAACGAGGCGGCGATTTACGCGATGCGCGAGACGGCGGAGCGCATCGAAGAGCGCCATTTGCTGCAGGCGATCGACAAAGTGATGATGGGCGAGAAGACGGACCGGGAAGCGGCAGCGGAAGAGCGCGAGCGAGTAGCGATTCACGAACTCGGGCATGCTATTGTCGCCGAATCGGTGCGTCCCGGCTCGGTCAGCCAGGTCGCGCTCAGCCCGCGCGGGCAAGCGCTCGGCTACGTACGGCACAACCCGCCAGGGGACAAGTACCTATACACGAAACGGTACTTGGAGGAGCAAATTATGATCGCGCTCGGCGGCTCGGCCGCGGAGGAGATGTTCTACGGCGAGCGGAGCACCGGCTCTCGCAACGACTTCGAGCAGTCGCTCGGACTCGTGAAGACGATGATCGATTCCGGCCTTACCGAACTCGGCATCGTCGAATCGTCGATGCTGACCAAAGAAGAGTACAGCAAGGCGAACGCCGACATTTTGGACGACTTGACGGCGCGGACGAGGGAGCTGCTCGCCGCGTATCGACCGGTGTTCGACGCGTCGCTCGACATTTTGAAGAAGGAAGAGACGCTGTCCGGCGATCAATTCCGCGAACTGCTTCGCGGCGTCGAATTGCAGCCGACTGCATAACGCAAGATCCGACATGCTCCGGAAACGCGGTTCGCCGCGTCCCTCCGGAGTATCTTCATACATAATTGAGGTGTGGAAGAGCATGACAAGTTTAAAACGAATCGGCGTCATCGGCGCGGGCACGATGGGTCAGGCGATCGCCGAAATGTTAGGACATAAAGGGCTCGACGTCTATATCGCGGAGAAAAGCGCGAAAAACCTGGAGCACGGCCTGAGAGGCATCGAGATGAGCTTGGATAAGCAAATCGAAAAATGGGCGCTTACCGAAGCGGAGAAAAAGGTGATCCTCTCCCGCATGCACGCGGTCGACGGGCTCGAAGGGCTTGCCGATTGCGAGCTGATCATCGAAACGATCAGCGAAGATCTCGACGCGAAGAAGGACGTATTCCGACGCGTCGGCGATTTGTGCGGCGAAGACGTCATTCTGGCGAGCAACACGTCGACGCTCAGCCTCACCGAGCTGGCGGGCGTCGCGCGTTTCCCGGCCCGGGTCATCGGGCTCCATTTCATTCACCCGGTGTCGAACATCGACATGGTCGAGGTCATCCGCGGGCTGCAGACGTCGGACGACACGTTCCAGCGGACGCGCTCGTTCGTCGAGGACGTGCTCTCGAAGAAAAGCATTCTCGTGTACGAGTCTCCCGGCTTCGTCACGACGCGCCTCATCTGCACGTTGATCAACGAAGCGATGCATACGCTCGCCGAAGGCGTCGCCTCCGCGGAAGACATCGACAACGCGATGCGCCTCGGCTACGGGTTCAAGCACGGACCGCTCGAAATGGCGGACCGGTTCGGCCTCGACGCCGTGCTCGCCGCGCTCGAGCGCATGTTCCGCGACTACGGGGACCTCAAGTACCGTCCGGCCGTGCTGCTGCGCAAAATGGTTCGCGCCGGGCAGCTCGGCGTCAAGACGGGCTACGGTTTCTTCCGTTACGACGAGGATGGTGATAGAATATGAAGGTGTTGGTCATTAACGCCGGCAGTTCTTCCTTGAAATATCAGCTCTACGACATGACCGACGAGTCGGTGCTGGCCGCCGGCCGCGTGGAGCGCATCGGCATGGAATCCGCCATCTTGACCCATGAGCCGGCGGGGAAGCCGGAGGTGCGCGAGGTCAGCGAAATCCTGGACCATACGGCCGCGATCCGAAAAGTGCTGGCCGTCATTGTACATAGCGAGCACGGCGTCATCCGCTCGATCGAAGACATTCAAGCGGTCGGACACCGCGTCGTGCACGGCGGGGAATCGTTCCGCGAATCCGCGATCGTCACGCCCGAGGTGAAGCAGGAAATCAAGCGGTTGTTCGATTTGGCGCCGCTGCACAACCCGGCCCACATGATGGGCATTTCGGCGGTGGAAGCGAACTTGCCGGGCGTGCCGCAGGTCGTCGTCTTCGACACCGCGTTCCACCAGACGATGGACCAGAACGCGTACCTGTATCCGATCCCGCTGGCGCTGTACCGCCGGCACAAAATTCGGAAATACGGCTTCCACGGCACGTCGCACATGTACGTCAGCCGGCGCGCCGCAGAGTTCCTCGGGCGTAAACTCGAGGAGCTCAAAATCGTAACGTGTCACATTGGCAACGGCGCCAGCGTCACGGCGGTGAAGGGCGGCAAATCGGTCGACACGTCGATGGGCATGACGCCGCTCGAAGGCCTCATGATGGGCACGCGCAGCGGCGATTTGGATCCCGCGGTCGTCCCGTTCGTCATGGGCAAGGAAGATTTGACGATCGGCGAAGTGAGCTCGATGCTGAACAAGCACAGCGGCCTCATCGCCATCTCCGGCATTTCGAGCGACATGCGCGAAATTCAGGAGGCGATGGAGGAGGGGCATCCGAACGCGAGGCTCGCGTTCGAGATGTACGAGTACCGGCTGCGCAAATATATCGGCGCGTACGCCGCGGCCATGAACGGCATCGACGCGATCGTCTTTACGGCGGGCGTCGGCGAAAATTCGTGGCTGCTTCGGGCGAGAACGTGCCTGAATTTAGCGTATTTGGGCGTAGAAATCGATCCCGAAGCGAATTTGGTGCGCTCGAAGGAGGATCGGCGCATCTCGACGGCGAATTCGAAAGTCGAGGTGCTCGTCATTCCGACCAACGAAGAGCTCGTCATCGCAAGGGATACGTACGCGTTGGTGCGGTCGGAAGAGAGCGGCGCGTAATTTTTATCGAAAAGTAGGGGTCGAACTATGAGCGGAACGGATTCGATTCGAACGACGATACGGGACGTGTCTGCCCACGTGGGCCAGACGGTAACCATCGGCTGCTGGCTGCACCGGAAACGGTCCAGCGGCAAAATTTCATTCCTTCAGCTGCGCGACGGCACGGGCTTCATCCAAGGCGTCCTCGCGAAGAACGACGTCGCGGAAGACGTCTGGGCGGCGGCGGACAAGCTGACGCAGGAGTCGTCCTTGTGGGCGACCGGGGTCGTCCGCGAAGATCCGCGCAGCCCGAGCGGGTACGAGCTGACGCTGACCGGCGTCGACATCATTCATCTGACGTCGGACTATCCGATCACGCCGAAGGAGCACGGCGTCGATTTCTTGATGGACCACCGCCATCTGTGGCTTCGCTCGCCGAAGCAGCACGCGATTTTGACGATTCGCGCGCAAATCGTGCGGGCGATTCAAGAGTTTTTCGACACGCGCGGCTTTACGCAAGTGGACGCGCCGATTTTGACGCCGACGTCCGCCGAGGGCACCACGAACTTGTTCCATACGAAATATTTCGACGAGGACGCCTTCTTGACGCAGAGCGGCCAGCTGTACATGGAAGCGGCCGCGATGGCGCTCGGGAAAGTGTATTCGTTCGGCCCGACGTTCCGAGCGGAAAAATCGAAGACGCGGCGCCACCTGATCGAGTTTTGGATGATCGAGCCGGAGATGGCGTTCGTCGACCACGAGGAAAACCTGCGCGTGCAGGAGCAGTTCGTCTCGCATATCGTGAGCAGCGTGCTCGAGCACAACCGGAAGGAGCTCGCGGTGCTGGAGCGGGATACGTCGAAGCTCGAGAAGGCGATCGCGCCGTTCCCGCGCATTACGTACGACGACGCGGTCAAGTTTTTGAACGCGAACGGCTTTCCGGAGTTTACGTGGGGCGAAGATTTCGGCGCGCCGCACGAAACGGCGATCGCCGAAAGCTATGAGAAGCCGGTATTTATTACGCATTATCCGACGTCGCTGAAGGCGTTCTATATGAAACCGGATCCGAACCGGCCGGAAGTGGTGCTGTGCGCCGACTTGATCGCGCCGGAAGGCTACGGGGAAATTATCGGCGGCTCGCAGCGCATCGACGACCCGGCGCTCATGGAGCAGCGGTTCGAAGAGCATCATCTGTCCAAGGAAACGTACCGTTGGTACTTGGATTTGCGCACGTACGGCTCCGTACCGCATTCGGGTTTCGGGCTCGGCCTCGAGCGAACCGTTGCTTGGATTTGCGGGCTCGACCACGTGCGGGAGACGATTCCGTTCCCGCGTCTTCTCTATCGTCTGTACCCTTAAAGAGAAACGGAGGAACGACCATGGCGCCACTGGACGCGTACCGGGAAGGGCTTCGCGCGGGGTTGCGCCTCGGCGCGGCATCCGTTCCCGGCTTATTCTTGCAAACATACGCCCGGCTGGGCCTCTCGGAGATCGAAGCGATGCTTCTGATCCATCTGATGTATTTCCAAGAGCGGGAGCATACGGTGTTCCCGACGCCCGAGCAGCTCGCCTCGCGCATGTCGACGTCGCCCGATCGGGTGCTGTCGGCGATCGAGCGGTTCGTCCGCGAAGGCTTCCTGACGATCGAAGACGACGTCGACGCCGTCACCGGCGTCCGCGGCGAGCGGTACGATCTAGCGCCGCTGTACGACAAGCTCGCGGCGGCTTGGTCGGCGCAGCCGGAGTTAGACGAGTACGATGCTACGGTCGAGCCGGAGACGTACCGCCAGACGGCGGCGTCCTCGCCTGCGCCTCGCGAGACGGCCGCCTCGCGGCGCAAAGATCTGTTCACCGTCTTCGAGAGCGAATTCGCCCGTCCGCTGTCTCCGCTGGAGTACGAGACGATCGTCAATTGGCTCGACCAGGACAAATATACGGATTCGCTCATCATGGCGGCGCTGAAGGAAGCGGTGTTCGCCGGGAAGGTGCATTTCCGTTATATCGACCGCATCCTGATGGAGTGGGCGAAAAACCGAATTACGACGCCGGAGGAAGCGAAGGCGTATACGGAGCGGTTCCGGGGCGGTCGTTAACGGTTGCGCCCCTGCCCGGAGCGCCGCTCCTCGATACACCGTCCGACGCGCAGCATTGCGCGCGGGCGGTGTTTTTGTCGTTGCGCCGCCCGACTCGGCGCGGGGAGGGACCCGCGCTTCGGACGGTGCTTCCCGTCGTCCGGCTGTGATAAAATGGAAGGCGACTGCAATTCACGGAAACGAGGGCGAAGCGTATGTGGATCAAGCTGCCGAGAGAGCAGAAACAAGATATCGTCGAAGCGGTGCAGCGTTATTTCGAAACGGAGCGGGACGAATCGATCGGGTCGGTCGCGGCCGAGGGGATCGTCGACTTTTTTGTCGAGGCGCTGGCCCGCATCTGTATAACCAAGGCGTCAACGACGCGCGCCGCGTCGTCGCGGAGCGGATCGCGGCGGTCGAGGACGAGCTGTACGCGCTGGAGCGGCCGAACCCGCGATTAGGTCGATGAGCCGGAATCGCGCGTGTTTGCTGCTGCACGGATTTACGGGCGGCCCGTACGAGGTGGAGCCGCTGGCGCGCCATTTGCGCGCTTGCGGCTGGCATTGCGTCGCGCCGACGCTGCCGGGCCACGGGGAATCGCTGCGGGCGTTGAAGAACGTCCGGTACGCGGACTGGCTCGCGGCGGCGTCGGCCGCCGCCGAGTCGCTGATTGCGCGCACCGGCCCGATCGACGTCGTCGGATTCAGCATGGGCGGTCTGCTTGCCGCGCACATTGCGAATCGGTATCCGGTCCGCCGGGTAGCGCTGCTGAACGCGGCGGTCTATTATATTAGCCCGATGCGGTTTTTGCGCAACGCGGCAAGGCAGGTGCGCTCGGACGGATGGAAGGGGCTGCGCATCAAGCGCGAGACGCCGCCCTCGGCGATTCTCGAGTTCGCGAAGCTCGTTCGGGCGGTGCGTCCCGAGCTGTATCGCGTCGCCCAGCCGACGTTCATCGCGCAATCGGAGCAGGACGAAATCGTTCATCCGCGAAGCGCGCAGTACATTTATCGAGCGGTGCGGGGCGAGAAGGAGGCGGTCTTGTACCCGAACTCGCTGCATATGATATGCGGCGGACCGGATGCAGGGCTGTTATTCGCCCATATCGAACGCTTTTTTGCGAAGGGGGACGATTGATGCTTACGCTCGAGGTGCGGAGAGGGTCTTGGCTGGGCCATCCGGCGACGGCGGCGCTGTGCGCGGCATTGTCCGCCGGCTGCTGCGCCATGCTGGCGTTCCGGCCGACGCTGGCGGAGGAAGTGCGGTTTTTATTTTTAGGCTGGAATTTGTTCCTGGCGTGGCTGCCTTACGTCGCCGCGGCTGCGGCCGCGCTGCTGCTCCGGTCGCCGGCGCTGCGGCCGCTCTGCCGAGCCGGGGCAATCGCCTCGGGGATCCTCTGGCTGCTTTTTTTGCCGAACGCCTTGTATTTAGCGACCGATTTGATCCATTTGATCGCCGGGCGCAACCGGTATATCGAAGGCGGCTCCATCAGCTATTTGGTCTGGTACGATCTCTGTTTGTTTTTGGCGTTTTTTTGGTGCGGCGTGTTTCTCGGCTTTTTGTCCACGCTCATCATGCACCGGCTGACGGCGGACCGGTTCGGCCGCCCGGCGGGTTGGGCGTTCGTCGCCGTCGTGTCGCTGCTGTGCGGGTACGGCGTCTTTTTGGGCCGCATCGTACGATTGAACAGCTGGGATGCGTTGGTGCGGCCGAATGAGTTGATCGAGGAAGTATTGGGAAATCTACATTGGCGAGGGGCGGCGTTCAGCCTGCTGTTCGCCGCGTTCGCGGGAGTGACCTATTTATTTTTGTATCTGCTGCAGCGGCGGGGCGGGCGAGAGGATTAGGCGGGGCGAGTCTGACATACACTGAGAACGAACACGAGAGAAAGGGGACTTGCCTTACGAAAGGATCCGGAAAACTCGTTGTTTGCGATTTATTGTTTTACGCATTGCTCCCGTACGCCATCTGGATGTTCGCGCGCCATGCCGTTTCGGACTACCACGCGCTGCTGCTGTCGACCGTTCCCGGCTTCGCCTATACGATCGGGCGGTTCGCGATGGAGCGGAGCTGGAACGTCACCGGGCTTTTCTTGATCGCCGCGCTGCTCATCGGCACGACGATCGATTTGCTGTCGGGCGACGCGGAGACGATGATCCGCAATCATATTCGGACGCTGCTCGCGTTCGGGATGTTCTTTTTCCTTACGATGCTGGTGAAGCGTCCGATGGCGCTCTATTTTTTCGAGGATACCGCGCGGGTGCTCGGCTGGATGCCGGAGTCGATGCGCGACCGGGAGACGCTGCGCAGCGGGGGCCTGCTCCCGTATTTTCAAGCGCTGACGCTGCTGTTCGCGCTGCGGTACGTCGTCATCGCGGCGGTGAAGACGGTCATGTTTTCGATCCATGGCATCGAAGGGTACGGGCTGCTCATTTGGTGGCGCGTCGCCTTAAGCTGGGGCTTCGGAGCGATCATTCTGCTGGCGTCGCTGTACGTCGCCGGCCGGGTCAGGGAGCGGCTGGGGAGCTGAGCGGCTCGCCGGCCATACATAAAAAAACGGCGCCGAGGCGCCGTTTATTTCGTCAGGAGCAAATATTTGTAGCGGTGCTCGAACAGGAATTCGAACGCCTCCAGATGACGCTTCGCTTCGAACGCGTTCGCGCCCCAGGCGTAAATGCCGTGGTTGCGGAGCAATATGCCCGGAACGTTCGGACGGATCGCGCCGCCCACCAGCTCGGCGATGCGCGGAATGTCGGCGTAGTTCGGCAGGATCGGCACCTCGATAGCCGCGTTTTCCTCCCAAATGTTGAACGCTTTGATCAGCTCGACGCCTTGAATCGGCACATGGCCGAGGGACGCGTCATACTCCGAGATAATGTTGTTGTAAATCGTATGGACGTGGAAAATGGCGCCGCAGCCCGTGTGCTTGTAAATTTCGCAGTGGATGAGCGTTTCGGCGGAAGGCTTCAGCCCCGTCGGCTCCGTCGGCTTGCCGTCTTGGTCGACGAGCAGAAAATCTTCCGGCGTGTTGACGGATTTGTCTTTGCCGCTCGACGTGACGGCGAACGTAAACCGGTCCTGCGTGAAATCGCCGACGCGGACGGACAAGTTGCCGCTCGTGCCGGCGAACCAGCCTCGCGCGGCGAAATCGGTTTTGATCGCGCGCAGCTCGGCGAATGCGGCCATGCGCTGCTCTAATGGAAGGGTCATCGGACGTTCTCTCCTTGCGTTTCGGTAATGGTGTTCAGGACGCGAATGACGTCGTGGAACGTTTCGTATTCGTAATGCGGCAATCCGAGCTCGCGGCAGCGGACCGCGAGATGGGAGCGCGCGAACACGATGTCGGCGATTTTCGCGCCTTCGAAATCGGTGATGCTGTCGCCGATTAGCATTCGATAGTACTCTTCCTTCGGAAAGCCCCGCATGACGCGCGTTTTGCACATGCCGCAGTCGTTCGAGCAGGCGTCGTCGCACGGATGCGGCCACAAAATCTCGATGTGCTCCCCGCTGAAATCGGCCGAATTGCAATAGATGCGATCCTCGTCGATGTCGAAGGGCGCGAGCAGCGGGCGCAGGAAAAAGTCGACCCCGCCGCTCGTGACGTAGAACGGAATGCCTTTCGCCTTGCACAAGGCGAGCAGCTCGGCGAAGCCGGGGCGGATGCCGGCGGTCTCAAGCACGTAGTTCGTAATGGCCTCCTTCATGCCGGAGGGCAGAAGGGCGAACATTTCGCCGACGCCTTGACGGATGCTTTTGCGGCCGCCGACGATTGTATCGACGATGCCGGACCACCCCGGCGGATCGAAATGGCGCATGATCGCCACGATGTTGTCGCTGAGCGTGATCGTGCCGTCGAAGTCGCAGAATATGATCGGTTGTTTGCCTTGCGGCACGGCGTGGGCATTCACGTTACCGTTTCACTCCCCATCGTTCGATTGCGGTTTTCAGCGCTTCCCGGCCGGGCTCGGCCGCGTACGCTTCGAGGTCGACGCACGCGAGCGCCGCGTCGATCGCCTGGCGGAACGCTTGTCCGCCCGCCGCGGTGCCGAGCGGGTGACCGTGAATGCCGCCGCCGGCGTTGACGACCGACTGCAGGCCGAAGTCGCGGAGCAGCCAAGGCACAAGGCCCGGGTGAATGCCAGCGGACGGCACCGGGAAGCTCGTCTTGAGCGCGCCCGCGTCGGCGCGCAGCGCGTCGGCGATCGCCAGCGTCTCTTCCTTCGGCATGACGACGGAACCGTACGGCGACGGGAACAAGACGAGGTCGGCGCCGGCGAGACGCATCAGCTTGCCGAGCAAGAGCGGCGAAGCGACCCCGTATTCGAGCGCCGGGTACATCGCGCCCGCGAACGCCGGATGCGCCGCGATCGGGATGTTGATGTCGGGGTCCTCGGCGAGCTCCTGCAGCACGTCGAACCCGTATGCGAGCACGTTGAACAGCAGCGCGTTCGCGCCGGCGTCGATCGCCCGCTTCGCCCGTTCGCGCAGCTGCGACGTCCGGCCGGTCAAGTTCGCCGCGTACAGCAGCTTCTGGCCGGTCTGCTTCTCCGCCTCCTTAGCCGCGGCGATGCACGCTTCTACGCGCTTTTCGATCGGGGTCAGCGGGTTCTCGAACAAAATTTCGTCGTCCTTGATCAGGTCGACGCCGCCGAGCGCCTGGTGGTAGAACTGCTCGCGCAGCTCCGGCAGGTCGTAGCCGACGACCGATTTGAAAATGCTCATGAGCAGCGGGCGGTCATGTACGCCAAGCAGCTCGCGAACGCCGTCGATGCCGAATTTCGAGCCGCGGAAGCCGGCGCGGAACTCGTCGGAGAAGTCGAGGTCGAGCAGCTTGATGCGGCCGTCCATCGACAGCTTGCCGAACGCCGTGACGAGCAGCGCCGGAATGTCCCGGCTGAAGTTGACGTCCGGGTACGCGATTCTGATGTCCGCATAGCGGAGGGAGGCGAGGCTGCCGGGCGCGGCGCCGGCTTCCGGCTCGTGCACCTCGACGGACACGACCTTCCCGAGATGCTTCTCCATGTCTTTCTTCTTCGCTTCCGGCAGCTCGGTCCAGCTTCCTACCGTCAGACCGACCGCGATGCCGGTCGCTTTCTTATCGAAATCCGCTTTGTCGTCGAACGCGCGGTATGTAGCCGTACAATACGAATTCATGATCGAAAAACACCGCCCTTTATTAAAAATCGGTTCGCTAGCCGCAAACAACAGTTAATTATACTAGAAAAGCGGGACGGGGTAAATTTCGCCAGCAGCGGCGGCAGCGCCGGCCGAGGCCGGCGCGGACGCGAAACCGCCCGAATCGGCGCGGAGCCGAATTCGGGCGGCGGCGGGGTTACTCTTTCGCTTGCTGCAGCACGGAGGCGGCGATGTCGTCGCCCATCTCCCCGGCGCGGTCGGCCGCGCGCTGGATCGCTTGGACGACGCCCTCGCGGAATTGGAACCGCTCCAAGACGCCGATGGCGGCGAACGTCGTGCCGTTCGGCGATGTGACCTTGGCCCGCAGCGCCGCCGGATCCTCGCCGGTCGTCTCGACCATGTGCGCCGCGCCGAGCACCGTCTGGACGGCGAGCGCCCGGGATTCCTCGGCGGACAGGCCGCCCTGCACGCCGGCTTCGATCATCGCTTCCATCAGGTAGTACACATACGCGGGGCCGGATCCCGAAAGACCGGTGACGATATTCAGCTTGTTTTCTTCGACCGGCACCGTTGTGCCGACGGCCTGCAGCAGCTGCGTCGCCATCTCGCGCTGCGCCGCCGACACCGATTCCGAGAAAGCGAGGCCGGTCGCGCCGAGCCCGATCGTCGACGACGTGTTCGGCATCGTGCGGACGATCGGCTGCGGGCGGCCGAGAAGTCTCTGCATCGTGTCGATCGAGAGGCCCGCGACGACGGAGACGAGCAGCTGTTCCGGCCGGAAGGCGGAGCGGAACTCGATCATCGCGGCGCCGACGTCCTTCGGCTTCACGGAGAGTACGACGATATCGGCGTTCGCGACGAGCCGCTGCCGCTCGTCGTGCGCGTTCGTTTCCGGCGCGCGAATGCCGTATGCGGATTGCAATGCGTCGATACGGCTCCGGTCGTTCCGGTAGAGCGCGACGACGGATTGCGGGCGGACGAGCTTCGCTTCGACGATGCCGCGCAGGAGCGCTTCCGACATCGAGCCGGCGCCGATGAAGACGATTCGCTGTTCGGACAACGCCGCGCTCGTCGCGGCGGATTGCGAGGAAGTGTTCATGGTGTATCGATTTCTCCTTTAGCCGCGGATTTGGCCGTCGCCCGCGACGATGTATTTCGACGATGTGAGCGCCGGCAGCCCCATCGGGCCGCGCGCGTGCAGCTTCTGCGTGCTGATGCCGATTTCGGCGCCGAAGCCGAATTCGAAGCCGTCCGTGAAGCGGGTGGACGCGTTATGGTACACTGCTGCGGCGTCGACCTCTTGCAGGAACCGCTCCGCGTTCGCCGCGGAGGCGGTCACGATGCATTCGGAATGCTTCGTGCCGAACCGCTCGATATGCTCGAGCGCTTCGTCGAGCCCGCCGACGACTTTCACGTTCAGGATGTAGTCGTTGTATTCCGTCGCGTAATCGGCGTCGCCCGCTTCGTTCATCCACGGCACGAGGCGGCGGGCTTCGCCGCAGCCGCGCAGCTCGACGTTCTTCTCGCGGAACGCCTCGGCGAACGCAGCCAGGTGCGCTTCCGCGAAAGCGCGGTGCACGAGCAGCGTCTCCATGGCATTGCAGACGGACGGCCGCTGCACCTTCGCGTTCAGCGCGATGGCGAGCGCCATCGCCGCGTCGGCCGACTCGTCGACGAACGTGTGACAGATGCCTGCGCCCGTCTCGATGACCGGCACCGTCGCGTTCTGGACGACCGTCTGGATGAGCGACGCGCCGCCGCGCGGAATGATGCAGTCGAGCAGGCCGTTCAGCTTCAGCATCTCGTCGACGGAGGCGCGGCTCGGATCGGCGACGAGCTGGACCGCGTCCGCGGGCAGGTCGGTCTGCTCGAGCGCGTGCCGGATCGCGTCGACGATCGCCCGGTTGGACGACAGGGCGGAGGAGCCGCCGCGCAGCAGGACGGCGTTGCCGGTCTTCAGGCACAGCGCCGCGGCGTCGACCGTCACGTTCGGACGCGCTTCGTAGATGATGCCGATCAGGCCGATCGGCACCCGCACCTGGCGGATGCGCAGCCCGTTCGGCCGGTCGAAGGCGGCGAGTTGCTCGCCGACCGGATCCGGCAGCGCGACGACTTCGCGGACGCCCTGCGCCATCGCTTCGATGCGCTGCGGCGTCAAAGCGAGCCGGTCGAGCAGCGACGCGCTCAGTCCCGTTTCCCGGCCCCGCTTAAGATCCTCTTCGTTCGCCGCCACGAGCTCGGCGGTGCGCTCGATCAACGTATCGGCGATGCGCAGCAGCGCCGCATTTTTCGCTTCCGTGGACAGCGCCGCGAGCCGGTTCGTCGTCCGCTTCGCCAGCGCCGCTTTTTCTTTCACTTCGCTCATGTTCGTTTCTCCTCCTATAAACTCGTTAAAATAGGACCCATTCGTCGCGATGAATGACTTCGATGCGGGCTACGTCGAGCCGGCGCTGCACTTCCTCCGTCGACAGACCCGCGGCCGCCTGCAGCTGCCAAGACGCGTAATTGACGACGCCCCGGCCGATCGCCCGGCCGTCCTCCAGCGCCACCTCGATGACGTCGCCCGGATGGAAGTCGCCTTCGACGCGGCGGACGCCGGCGGGCAGGAGGCTCCTGCCGCCTTCGGCGAGCGCCTTCCTCGCGCCTTCGTCGACGATGGCGCGGCCCTGCGGCACGGAGTGGAAGCCGACCCATTGCTTCTTCATCGACAGCGTCTGCAGCTCGGCGTCGAAGTATGTGCCGTCGCCTTCGCCGTTCGCCGCCCGCCGCAGGTCGCCTTCCGCGGCCGCCCGGCCGATAAATACTTGCACGCCGCCGCGGATGGCGATCCGCGCCGCCTCGAGCTTCGATCGCATGCCGCCGGTGCCGACGTTCGAGCCGCTGCCGCCCGCCATGCGGAACAGATCGTCGTCGATCGCCTTCACGCGTTCGATGCGCCGGGCGTCCGGGTTTTTCCGCGGATCTTCCGTGTACAGCCCGTTCATGTCGGTGCAGATGACGAGGCAGCGCGCTTTGACGAGGTTCGCGACGAGCGCCGACAGCGTGTCGTTGTCGCCGAACTTCAGCTCGTCGACCGAGACGGTGTCGTTCTCGTTAATGATCGGCACGACGCCTCGGTTCAGCAGCTCCTCCAGCGTGGCGGAGGCGTTATGGATGCGGCGGCGGTTCGAGAAATCGGACCGCGTCAGCAGCACCTGCGCGACGACGAGGCCGCGCTTCGCGAACGCCTCGTTGTACGCCTGCATGAGCAGCGCCTGCCCGACGGCGGCGGACGCCTGCTTCTCGTGCGTCAGCTTCGGCCGCTTCTCGAAGCCGAGCCGGGCGAAGCCGGCGGCGACGGCGCCGGAGGTGACGAGAACCACCTGATCGCCGGCGTTCGCGAGCTTCGCAAGCTCCTCCGCGAAATATTCGATTTGCTCCCGGCGCAGCCCGCCAGCTAGCGCGGTAAGCGAGCTGCTGCCGATTTTGACGACGATGCGTCGCCGATTCGAGCCGTTCATGTTGAAGGCGCCTCCTTGCATGCAACTTTTTGAAAAAAAATAAGCTTCCGTCCTCTACTTCGCATAACAAGTAAAGGACGAAAGCTATCGGTTGTCGATTGTTCCGCGGTACCACCTTTATTGACGGCTCGTTCATCGGTCGGAACGCGCTTCGAGCGCATGCCGCGGCAGCCGTCCGGCTCCATGCCCTCATATCAGGAGGGTGCTGTCCGGCTCATCGCCGGCCGTTCCGGGGTGGGTCGGCAAACTCGCGGCGACGGAATCTTCCAGCCAATGAATCCGTTCTCTGTACGCCCGTACGAATGCTTACTGTCCCCTTCATCACGTTAGGGTATCAAGTTTTCCAATACTATATCATCTTCGCAGGCGGTTTGTAAATAAGCAGCCCGCCCGCAACATAAGGTCGTTCGCCGTCGTCTGCTAAAGTAAGAGGTGAGGGATGGTGTACAAAATGTCGTTCGGATCGATTTTGATCATGTGCCTCCTTTGCTTCGCGATCGGCGGACAAGACCGTCTGCTTTGGACGGCGATGCCGCAGGAGCTGGCCGCCGGCTTGACGGCGGCGAGCGAGCGGCAGGGAGCGGAGGAAGCGCCGGCGGATGTTGCGATCGCGGGCTTTGCGGTCGAATCGGCGCCGCTCCCGGGGGCGCGGCTCGAGACGCCCGGCTCGCAGCCGGGGGGAGCGGGGGCGATGGGGACGGTATCCGCGGGAGCCGCCGCCGTCGCGTGCGCGGCAGGCTTTCCGCTCGCGCTGCCGCCGGAAGCGACGTTAACATATGCGGTGCACGATTGGATGATCGAAAAAGGGAGAAAGGCGACGATCCGGTACGAGACGTCGGACGGCGGCCTGCTGGAGCTGACGCAGACCGCAGGCGCCGCGGGCGACACCGCGATGAAGCTGGCGCTGCCGCTGCCGCGGCACCCGGCCGCCGCCGGGCAGCCGGCCTTCGAAGCCGTCTGGCAGGACGGCGGCCGGACGTACGCGCTGCGCGCGTACGGCGTGCCGGAGGAGGCGGCGCGCCTGTGGGCGAACGCGCTGAGAGCGCCCGCGGGGTGTCCGCTCGCCGGAGAAGAAAAAAACGTCGGGCCCCTGAACTAAGGGGCGCCGACGTTTTTCTATCAACGGGCGAGAATGCCTGCCACCGCGTCCGGCACCTGCGCGATCGATTCCAGCTTCAGCAGCCGGTCCGTCTCGCCAAGCGTTACTTCCACGAGGTCGAACGCCCAATTGGACAGCGGCGGGATGTACATCGCGCCGATGCCGCATTCGATCGCGGGCGCGATGTCCGTGCGGAGCGAATTGCCGATCATCCACGTCCGGGACCGGTCGAAGCCGGTCTCCGTCAGGATGCGCGCGAGCGCCTCGCTGTTTTTATGCTGCGCGACGAAGATGCGGCCTTCGAAGAAGGGGGCGAGATTCACTTTCTCCGCTTTGCGGCGCTGGATCTTCTCGTCTCCGCCCGTGTACAAGGAGATCACGTGCCCGTCCTTCTTCAGCCGCTCGAGCGTCGCGACGACGTCCGGGTACAGCTCGAACTCGCTGTCGTACACGGTGTAGCCGAGCTCGACGACTCGCTTGCGCTCGTCCGCGTCGCTCGGGCGGCCGTACAACGCGCTGTAATGGTCGTACGTTTCCCCGAACGATTCCGGGAATCGATCCGCCGCGAACCCTTCGACGCGGATGCCGGCCAGGTCGAGCTCGAGCTGCGTTTTTTTCAGGTCTTCTTTGGAGAGCGGGAAGGAAGCAAACCAGGTCAGCATCAATTCGGCGAATTGGTCGATGACCAAATCGAAATATTTATTGCAATGGATGAGCGTGTCGTCCAAATCGAAAAGCAAGTTCAGCGTCGCTTTCTCCGCCATCGTTCCACTCCGTTCGCGTCTCGCTTCTTTGTTTCTATGAACTTATGAACCCCGCTTAAAACAATCCCAACCGGCCGATGCGCGCCGCCGCCTCGCGAAGCCGCTCCTCGGAGCTGAGCAGCCCGACGCGCACGTAGCCGTCGCCGTGGTCGCCGAAGCCGATGCCGGGGGCGACGACGACGTCGGCCTCCGCGAGCAGCTTGTCGGCGAACGTCGCCGACGTATAACCGCCGGGCACCGGCAGCCAGCAGAAGAAGGAGCCGGCCGGCTTCGGCGCGCGCCAGCCGATGTCCGCGAGCGCATCGAACAGCGCGTCGCGCCGCGATTCGTACGTCGCGACCAACTGGCGCACGGAATCCTGCGGTCCGGTCAGCGCTTCGGCAGCCGCGTACTGCACCGCGCCGAACAAGCTGACGTAGTAGTGGTCCTGCATTAAATTGATGAGCCGGATGATTTCCTCGTTGCCGATCGCGAACGCGACGCGCCAGCCCGCCATATTGTAAGTTTTGGACAAAGTATAAATTTCAATTCCGACGTCCATCGCGCCCGGCGTTTCGAGGAAGCTGATCGGGCGGTTGCCGTCGAAGCCGATCGCGCCGTAGGCGAAGTCGGAGACGGCGAGAATGCCGTGCTTCGCCGCGAACTCGACCGTGTCCTTATAGAAGGAAGCCGGGGCGACGGCGCTCGTCGGGTTGTTCGGATAATTGAAAAACATCAGCTTCGCCTTCGCGAGATCCTGCGCCGGCACGGCGCCGTAATCGGGCAAATAGCCGTTCGCTTCCGTCAGCGGCATGAACGACATACGGCCGCCCGCCAGCGCGACGCCGGACCAATAATCCGGGTAGCCCGGATCCGGCACGAGGCAAACGTCGCCCGGGTTTAGCATGATTTGGCTGATTTCGACGAGACCGGTTTTGCCGCCGAACAGGACGGCGACCTGCGTTTGTGGATCGACCGTCACGCCGTAATCTTCTTTATACCGTTTCGCGACCGCTTCCTTAAGGAAGCTAAAGCCCGAAAACGGGGGATACCGGTGAAACTGCGGATTGTCGGCGGCTTCCCGAAGCGCCCGCACGACGTTGTCCGGCGTCGGCCGATCGGGATTGCCTTGTCCGAGATTAATGACGTCCCGGCCCGCCGCGACGGCGGCGTTCGCCTTCTGGACGAGAGAGGCGAAAAATTGCTTCGGCAGCGCGGTCATCCGGTCCGCGGGCCGAAAGCGCAGCTTGGATTCGTTCATGGGAAAGCTCCACTCCGTTCATCGCACGTAAATGCTATCTATCTTACCAAAAACGGTTAGCGCTGTACACCGAATCGCGCCTTGACTTCGGAGGGGAGTCGCGTATCATGAAAGGAAATGTTTTGCGAAGGGGGAAGGGACGCATGAAGGTTGCGGTAATTCAAATGGACGTTACGATCGGCGAACCGGAGGCGAATCGCGAGCGCGCCCTCGCGCGCATGAGCGAAGCTGTGAGCGGGCCGGACAAGCCGGACGTCGTCATGTTGCCGGAAATGTGGAACACGGGTTACTCGCTTGAAAATATCGAAGACATCGCCGACGACGAGGGAGAGCCGACGCGCGCGCTGATGGCTGACTTCGCGGCGAAGCACGGCGTGAACGTCGTGGCCGGTTCGGTCGCGACGAAGTCGGACGGCGGCGTCAAAAATACGATTTTGGTTTTCGATCGCACGGGCAAGCAAACGGCGGATTATTCGAAAATTCATTTGTTCCGGTTGATGGAGGAAGAGAAATATTTGAAGCAGGGCGGGGCGATCGGGAAGCTTGCGGTAGACGAGGCTCCGGCCGGCATGATGGTGTGCTACGACATCCGGTTTCCGGAGCTGACGCGCAGGCTCGCCCTGGACGGGGCGAAGGTGCTGTTCGTGCCGGCGCAGTGGCCGAAGCCGCGATTGCACCATTGGCGAACGCTGCTGCTGGCGCGGGCGATCGAAAACCAAATGTTCGTCGTCGCCTGCAATCGGGTCGGGACGAGCCGCGGCACCGAATTTTTCGGGCATTCGATGATCATTTCGCCGTGGGGCGACATTTTGGCGGAAGGCGGGGAGGAAGAGGCGATTTTGACGGCCGACCTCGATCTTGCCGAAGTCGACCGGGTCCGAGGCACGATCCCGGTATTCCAGGATCGCCGCCCCGAGCTTTATTAATTACGCGTTCGTCAGCAGCCCCGCCATGACGCGGTAATTGTCGTGGCGGCGGCGCAAAAAGTCGACCTCGGCTTTCCAGCGGTCCGCTTCCTCCTGCGCTTCGAGCAGCTCCGCAAGCAGGGCGGCGGCGTTCGGCGCCGGCGCGGCGGCGCTCGATCTCCGATACGCCGCCCGCTCCGCCGCGAAGGCGTCGGCTTTCGCCTCGGCTTCGGCGAGCAGGCTCCGCTTCTCGGACAGCCGGCGCTCGGCTTCGTAATAGCGGGTTTCCGCTTTGCGGAGCAGCTCGGGCAGCACCTGGAGCTCGTCGATAATCGTTTCGGTCAGCAATCGGCGCGTGGCGTGGGTCGTCATTCGGATCATCCTTTGGTCCGTCGCATAGGACAAGTTTTTACTAGAAATGTATGCGGCGGCGAAGGACGTTATGACTGTTCGAGCCGTTTCGTCACTTCCATCAGCGTGTCGATGAACGCTTCCGCGGCTTTCGTGAAATATCGACCGCGGCGTTCGGCAATGACGAGCGTCCGGCTCGGCGCCGGATCGGTAAGCGATTTATAAACAGGGACGTAGCGGCCCTTTTTCGACTCGGCGACCATGCTCGGGATGAACGCGACGCCCATGCCCGCGGCGACGAGCGACTGCACCGTCTCGATGTTGCTGCTTTCGAACACGATGCGCGGCGCGAATCCGGCTTCCGCGCAAATATCTTGGGCGATTTGGCGGAAGCCCTGCCCCTTTTTCAGCACGACGAACGCTTCCTGGGCCAGCGCGCGGACCGGGATCGGCTCGGGGCGCGCCGCGAGCGGATGAGCTTCCGGCACGGCGAGCAAAATGTCTTCCGTCGCGTAAGGGCGATAATCGAGCGTGGGCTCCTCGATCGGCAGCGACAAGAGGCTCAGATCGACGGCGCCCGACGACGTGAGGTGCTCGAGATTGGCGCTGGTGTCCTCGACGAGCGAAATCTCGATGCCGGGGTGGCGCTTCGCGAATTCGGGCAGCACGATCGGCAAAATGTGCGATCCGGTGATCGGCAGCGTGCCGACGACGAGCTTGCCTTTGCGCAAATTCGAAATGTCGTTCATCTCGCTCTTCAGCTGTTCGACGAGGTCGAGGATACGCTGCGCCTTCGCGACGAACACTTCGCCGGCGTGCGTCGGCTCGACGGCGTTCGTCGTCCGGTGAAACAGCGTCACGCCGAGCTCCTTCTCGAGCTTGGCGAGCTGCTGGCTGAGCGACGGCTGCGCGATGTGCAGCTTTTCCGCGGCGCGCGAAAAATTTTTCTCGAAATAGATTTGAACGACGTACAGCAGCTGGCGGAATTCCATAGGGGATCATCCTTTGTTCGCCGATCGGCGATGTCGTTATAAGAATTACCAATCAAATTTATAGATATTATATCTTGGAACAATGACGAAAGAAATGATAGGATACGTTATAGAGGTTTTGTACAATGCGAAAACGGGGAGAGGTGAACTGAATGACGAAACGTACGATGTTCGAGAAAATTTGGGACAATCACGTCATTCATCAAGAAGAAGGCAAACCTAGCATTATTTATATCGATTTGCATTTGGTGCACGAAGTGACGAGCCCGCAGGCGTTCGAAGGCCTGCGCCTCGCCGGCCGCAAGGTGCGCCGTCCGGAATTGACGTTCGCGACGATGGACCACAACGTGCCGACGAAAGACCGTTTCAACATTACGGATCCGATCTCGAAGCAGCAGGTCGACACGCTGACGAAGAACGCGCAGGAATTCGGCATCACGCTGTACGATCTCAACTCGATCGACCAAGGCGTCGTTCACGTCATGGGTCCTGAGCTCGGTCTCACGCACCCTGGCAAAACGATCGTCTGCGGCGACTCGCATACGTCGACGCACGGCGCGTTCGGCGCGCTCGCGTTCGGCATCGGCACGTCCGAGGTCGAGCACGTCCTCGCGACGCAGACGCTGCAGCAATCGAAGCCGAAGACGATGGAAGTGCGCGTGAACGGCCAGCTGCCGTTCGGCGTGACGGCGAAGGATTTGATTTTGGGCATCATCGCCAAATACGGCACGGATTTCGCGACGGGCTACGTCATCGAGTACACGGGCGAAGCGATTCGCGGCCTGTCGATGGAGCAGCGCATGACGGTCTGCAACATGTCGATCGAAGCGGGCGCGCGCGCCGGCATGATCGCTCCGGACCAAACGACGTTCGACTATCTCCGCGGCCGCGAGCACGTTCCGCAAGGCGCCGAGTTCGACGCGGCGGTCGAGCGCTGGAAGCAGCTCGTGACGGACGAAGGAGCGACGTATGACCGCGTCGTCGAGTTCGACGCAACGACGCTCATCCCGCAAGTCACGTGGGGCACGAGCCCGGGCATGGGCACGAACGTGCTCGCGCAGGTGCCGAATCCGGCGGACTTCCCGACGGAGAACGAGCGCAAAGCGGCCGAGAAGGCTTTGGAATACATGGATTTGAAGCCGGGCACGCCGATGACGGAAGTCGAGATTAACTACGTGTTTATCGGCTCCTGCACGAACGGCCGCATCGAAGACCTGCGCGCGGCGGCGAAAGTCGCTCGCGGCTACAAGGTGTCGCCGAACGTGACGGCGATCGTCGTTCCGGGCTCCGGCCGCGTCAAGCTGCAGGCGGAGAAGGAAGGCTTGGATAAAATCTTCATCGAAGCAGGATTCGAATGGCGCGATGCCGGATGCTCGATGTGCCTCGCGATGAACCCGGACGTCCTGAAGCCGGGCGACCGCTGCGCATCGACGTCGAACCGTAACTTCGAAGGCCGCCAAGGCCGCGGCGGACGCACGCACCTCGTGTCGCCGGAAATGGCTGCCGCTGCTGCCGTTACGGGTCGCTTCGTCGACGTGCGCGATTGGAAATTCAAGACGGAAGTCGAAGTCGGCTAATCGAGGCCGGAGGAGGATACGAACATGCAAGCATTCACGAAACATACGGGCATCGTCGCTCCGGTCGACCGCGTGAACGTCGACACGGACGCGATCATTCCGAAGCAGTTTTTGAAGCGCATCGAGCGCACGGGGTTCGGCCAGTTCCTGTTCTTCGAATGGCGCTGGGACGAACAAGGCAACGTGAACGAAGATTTCGAAATGAACAAGCCGCGCTACCAGGGCGCATCCGTCCTGATTTCGCGCGCGAACTTCGGCTGCGGCTCCTCCCGCGAGCACGCGCCTTGGGCGATTCTTGACTACGGCTTCCGCGTCGTCATCGCTCCTTCGTTCGCGGACATTTTCTACAACAACTGTTTCAAGAACGGCATCCTGCCGATCAAGCTGAGCGAGGAAGAAGTCGAAGACTTGTTCCAGCGCACGGCGAAGCACGAAGGCTACAAGCTGAACGTCGACCTCGAGAACAAAACGATTACCGACGACTACGGTTTGTCGCTGTCGTTCGATCTCGACGAGCACCGCCGCCAGTTCTTGCTGCAAGGTCTCGACGATATCGGCCTGACGCTGCAGCACGAAGACAAAATCGCCGCGTACGAAGCCGCTCGCGGTTTGGCATAATAGGTTCATATTCGCGTTAACGACGCAAAGCATGCGCCGTCTCCCGGTTCGGGGGGCGGCGTTTTTGCGTTGGGGCCATTACTATTATGGGGAGGTTTTGTCGTGGACAAATCTTTCGAGGAAGCTCATGGGCTTTGGTTTCGTAAGCATTGGAAAGAAAGCGGCGGAGAGCGCCGCCGGCTGCTGGAGCGAAGGGTGGAGAAAGAGGAGAAATTCGGCGAAGACGCTGCGGAAAAACGGTTCTTGCGGGACGTGTGGTGGCCGGTTTTCGGATGTCTGGACGAGCTGCATCCCGAATACGAAACGGTCGACGCGCTTGGACGCACTCGTTTTCTGGATATTGCTTATATTCGATTTCCGCTGTTGGCGGATATAGAAATCGATGGATTCGGGCCGCATCTGAAGAACGTATCTCGTTACGACTTTGCGGACGAACGGCGTCGGGATGCCGCATTAGGCGTGCTGGGGTGGAGGGTTTTGCGGTTCTCGTATGACGATGTGAGGGAGAATCCGTTGCTGTGTCGGGAGTTGTTAAGGCGGTGGATGGAGGCTGCGGCTCCGAAGGAAGCGACGGAAGATGCCGTTAGGGAGGAAGTAATCCGGTTGGGATATTACCAATCCTCGTTCGGGATCAGCGATGTGATGAAACTGCTGGGTTGGTCCGAAAACCCTGCCAGAAGTCTCCTCAAGCGCATGCTGGCCGACAAGATGTTGGTCTCGCTCAGCGGGAGCGTGCGCCGGGTTCATCAATATGCACTTCATGAAAATTATAGGCGTGCTTATCTTTCGTCAATTATAAGGTACAAATGAAACTGGGATGGCGGTCGGCGGGTCGTTTGGCGGGGGATAGGCGCAAAAATGCAGCTATATCTCGGTCAGCGGGTCGTTTGGCGGGGGATAGGCGCAAAAATGCAGCTATATCTCGGTCAGCGGGTCGTTTAGCGGGCAATAGGCGCAAAAATGCGGCTATATGGCGGTGAACGGGGCGTTTGGCGGGGGATAGGCGCAAAAATGCGGCTAAATGGCGGTCAGCGGGTCGTTTAGCGGGGGATAGGCGCAAAAAAGCGGTTATATCTCGGTCAGCGGGGCGTTTGGCGGGGAATAGGCGCAAAAATGCGGCTGCACGAACGGGCCGCGGCTCCCCAAGAGGAGTCACGGCCCGACGGACTACGCGCGAGGAGCGCCGAGGCCATGTATGATGAAATCGATCGTGCGCTCGATTTCCGCTTCGTCGTCCCAGGCATATTCGGGCAATAGGAAGTAACGCGCCAGCAAAAAGCCGAGTATGTTCGTCATCGTCAACCGAACGATAGACTCCGGCGGGAAGTCCACGCGTAGAGAACCTTGCGCCTGAAACCGCTCGGCGACGTTCCGAAGGCGCGGGATGATGTTGGCGGCGACCATGTCTTTGAACGGTTCGCGCAGCTCTTCCTGAAACGGGATTTCCTGCAGAAAGATGCGAAGCGCCGGCAAATGCTTATGAATGAAGTCGATCCGATTCCGCAGCACCGCGCGCAGGAAACTTTCGTACGTCGAGTACGGAGCGTCCAGCACCCTATAAAAATCTTTCATAACGAACGGAGCGACGAGCTTAGCGACAATCGGCGTCACGATGGAAAACAGCAAATCTTTCTTCGTTTTATAATGGCGAAATATCGTTCCTTCGGCGACGCCGGCTTTGGCGGCGATTTCGCTCGTGGACGAACCGGAGTAGCCTTTCTCGACGAACACCTCCATGGCGGCGTTGACGATTCTAAGCTGCTTTTCCGTCATTTTCGTATCGTCATCCGCCGTGCGGAGCAATTCCTCGAGCCATTGCTCCTGGCGTTCCTCCCGGCCGTTCCGTTCCTCCACGGTCGTTCCCCCTTACACCTTGCGGAATTTGCGCAGCGCCAGCACATTGGCCGCCATGAATACGGCGGAGAATCCTAGCAGCACATAGACGTAAAAAGCAATATCGCTCCAGCCGCCGCCGCGCACCATCACTTCGCGCAGCGCGTCAGCGCCGTAGGTAAGCGGCATCGCGTACGATATCCATTGCAGCCACGGATCGAGCGAGTCGATCGGAAACAGTCCGCAAAAAAATACTTGCGGCACGATGACGAGCGGGATGAATTGAATCATTTGGAACTCGTTGGCGGCGAACGCCGACAGGAAGATGCCGAGCGACAGCGCGGTAACCGACAGCGCGGCCGTGACAAGGAGCACGTATCCGAACGAGCCCGCTAAAACCATATCCAGTATACCAACCGCGAACCAAGCGATCAATCCGGCCTGCGCGAGCGTAAAGACGCCGAACCCGAGCACGTAGCCGGCGACGATTTCATGGCGGCGGAGCGGGGAAACAAGCAGCCGCTCCAGCGTGCCCCCGGTCCGCTCGCGCAAGAACGCGATGCCCGCGATCAGGAATACGAAGAAGAACGCGAAGACGCCGATCAATACGGGGCCGAACCAATCGAACGAAACGGCGTCCTCGGACCCGTGCAAATACGCGACTTCGAGCGGCGGGGAGACGTCGGCGGAAGGAGGAGCGAACGCGCCGGAGAGAAACATGCGCACCCCGGCCGCGACGTTCGGATTGCTGCCTTCGAGAACGAGGCGGGGGGCGCCGGCGTCCGCGAAAAACAGCGCAGCGTCCGCTTCGCCGCTCGCGAGCAGCGCGTCGGCTTCCTCGGCGCCCGAAACCTCGACGGCGCGGGCGCCTTCGTTCTCGAGACGCTCGAGCAGCGCCGGCGGCGCGTCCACCGCAGCGATTGTGGGTTCGTAAGGATCGCCGTTAAACAGCAGCGACATTAACGTTAAGATGAGCAGCGGCGCGGCGTACATCATGGCGAGCGTCCTTTTGTCGTGCAAAAATTGGCGGCAGATGCGGGTAAACAGGGCGGCGACGCGTCTCATACGGCAGCCCTCCCATACGCGAGGAACGCTTCCTCGATCGTGGCGCTGCCGGTGGCGGCCTTGAGCTCAGCCGGCGAGCCCGCAGCGATCAAGGCGCCTTCGCGCATCAGCGCGAGCGTTCCGCAATGCTCCGCTTCGTCCATCACATGCGTCGTGACGAGAATCGACGTGCCGGACCGGCGAATCCGCTCCAGCTCCGCCCAAATATCGCGCCGCAGCAGCGGGTCGATGCCGACGGTAGGCTCGTCGAGAATGAGGACGGCGGGCTCGTGGAGCAGCGCGACGGCGAGCGACAGCCGCCGCTTCATGCCGCCGGAAAATTGACCGACGCGCTTGCGGCGATCCGACGCGAGATTGACGAGCTCGAGCGCCGCTGCGACGCGAGCTTCTTTCCTGACGCCGCGAAGTCCGTACAAGGAGGCGAAAAAGTCAAGATTTTCGCCGGCCGTCAAATCCGCGTACAGCGCATCCGACTGCGCCATGTACCCGATGCGGGGCTGCAGGGACAGCTTCGGCATCCGCTCGCCGAGCACCTCGACCGAACCGGCGCTCGGCGTTTCGAGGCCGGCGATCATTTTGACGACGGTCGTTTTGCCGGCGCCGGACGGTCCGAGCAAGCCGTAAATGTGGCCGGGCGGCACGTCGAGCGTGACGTCGCGGACAATTGTGCGCGCGCCGTACGCTTTGGTTACGCGGGTCAAACGAATTCGTGCTTCCATGGGAATCACCCTCCGAATAAAAGTGAGTAATTACTCACTCGCATTATATGCCAACAGTTTGCGTTTGTGAAGTGAGTAATCACTCACAACCAAAAATTTTTCTCTTTCGACCCAATCTAGCAACTTTTGCTATTTTCCTGCGTCTATTAATTGTCGCTTTTGTCGGAACGACCGCCTCTATGTTTTTTTCTGGCGGTTTTTGATAGACTTAACATGTGCTAGATTCGGAGGGGCTTATGAGAAACGGATGGAAGACGTTGAGCTGGGCGCTCGGCGGGTTGGTCGCCGCGGCGGTTTGGACGGCGGCGGGAACGCCGGCGACGGCGCTCGCCGCGGAGAAAGAGTCGGTTCTGTTCGTCGACGGGAAAGAGAGCGAGCTTTCCGCGGTCGTAAAGGACAAAGTCCCGTATATCTCTTTGGAGGCCGCGGCTTCGTTGGGCGCTAAGGTGAAGGCCGAGACCGGCGGCGATACATACACGATTACTTCCGGCAATAAGGAAGTGCGTTTTACGATGAAAGAGAAGCGGCGCTTCGTCGACGGCACCCCGGTAACGGACGAGCAGCTCGCCTTGCAAGTCGACAAGCGCGTGTACGTGCCGGCCGCCTGGCTGAAGGACATGCTTCAATTGAAGATCGTTACCGACCGGTTCACCTCGTCGGTGTATGTGTTTCGGCAGCAGGACGGCGGCGCGAAAACGTATTCGGCGCCGGCGGCGCCGCCCGCCGGACAAACGCCCGTCGGTGCCGCCGCCCCGTCTATCGGGTCGCAGGGGGCCGGCGCGGTCAAGCCGAGCGCGGGAGCAGGGACGAACGCGCCTTCGGGAAGCGCAGGGACGAACGAGGGAGTAGCTCCTGCAGCAGGGGCGCCAATGATCGACGCGGCGCCGGGGGCCGGAGCGCCCGTGACGGTCGTCACGGCGCCTCCGACAATGACGGCGCTCGAGCTGTCCGGCGACTCGCTGCGCATCGCGACGACGGGGGAAGTGAGCCCGAACGTGTTCGTGCTCAAATCGCCGAACCGGATCGTCGTCGACCTGCCGAACGCGACGATCGAGAAAGCGTTGGACGGCAGCGTCAGCGGCTCGGTCGCGGTGTCCGCGGACCATCCGTACGTCGCCGGCATCCGGTACTCGCTGTTCGCCGCTGAGCCGTCTACGGTTCGCGTCGTCATCGACCTGAAGGCGCCGAAGCCATATCGTCTCGTCGCTGCGGAAGACGGAACGGGCGCCGTGCTGCATTTCACCGAAGCCGAGCCGGTCCGGGTCATGATCGACGCCGGGCACGGCGGCACAGACCCCGGCGCGATTTCCGTGACGGGCAAATTCGAGAAAAACCTTACGATGCCGATCGCTTTGAAGGTGTACGAGCGCTTGAGCCGAACGTCCGCGATCGAACCGGTGCTCGTCCGCTCGGACGACACGTATTCGTCTCCCGCGGATCGGGCGAAAGCCGCGAATCAAGCCGACGTCGATCTTTTTATCTCGATCCATGCGAACACCGCGCCGTCGGCGTCGGTCAGCGGCACGGAAACGTACTACTGGCGCGACGACAGTTTGAATTTCGCGAACGCCATCCATAAGGCGCTCGTCAAAACGATCGGCTCGCCGGACCGCAAAGTGAAAAAAGAGCGCTTCGTCGTCGTGCGCGATACGACGATGCCCGCCGTATTGCTGGAGCTGGGATTCCTGACGAACCCGTCGGACGAAGCGAAGCTGTACAACGAAGAGATGCAAAACCGTATCGCCGATACGATCGTCGAAACCATTAAATCGTATTATTCCATTCCATAATCCACGCAGGAGGAATCGCCCATGAAATCAAAGGTACGTATCCCGTTCGCCGTCCTGACGTCCGCCGCCTTAAGCGCTTCGCTGCTGCTTGGTACGGGCGCGGTCCCGGCGCACGCGGAAACGACGCCGACGACGCAAGCGTCCGCCGCCGTTACCATTACGTTCCCAGACATCGTGCCTACGCATTGGGCGAGAGGCAGCGTCGCGAAGCTCGCCGCTGCCGGCATCATCAGAGGATATCAAGACGGCAACTTCAAGCCATCGCAAGAAGTGACCCAGCAGGAAGCCGTCGTCATGGTAATAAGAATGATCGGTCTCGAGGACGAAGCGAACCAAATCATGGACGGCGTCGTCACGGGGCTGCAGGAAGACGCGTTCTTCACGAAGTACGTCGTGAAGGCGCTCGAAGAGCGGATTCTCGATTTGACGGCGGAAACCGTCGCCGCTTCCACCGGAGATACGCCGTGGGGCAAACGGCCGGCGACGCGCGAGTGGGTGGCGAAGCTCGTCGTGCGCGCCATCGGCGAGCGGCCGGCGGCCGGCGGTTTGACGTTCGCGGACGCGAGCGCCGTCTCCGCCGACGCGGCGGGCTACGTCGCCAAATCGCAGGAGCTCGGTCTCGTCACCGGCTTTACGGATAACACGTTCCAGCCGAAGACGGCGGTCACCCGCGCGCAGATCGTCACGATCCTCTCGCGCGCCGATAAGTACATCCCTGACGACGAGTCTCGCTACGCGAGCGGCACGGTCGCGGCCGTCGACGGCACGACGCTTCAAGTGCGAACGTCGACCGGAGCGACGCGCTCGTTCGGTCTGAACGGCGAGTCGCTCGTGTTCGACGCCGAAGGCAGACAGCTTGACGTCGCCGATCTCGTCGAAACGACGCCGGTCCGGGTGCTGTACCAGAACGGCCAGGCGTATTACATCGAAATCTCTCCTGCGACGGAGGCCGTATCCGTTCAGCTCGAAACGTTCGAAGGCGAGCTGGCCGCGCTCGACATCGCCGCGGGAACGCTCGTGCTGGAGCATAAGGACGGTTCGCTCGAGCCGTTCAAGCTCGCGGCGAACGCGACCGTGACGGACGCGCGGGGGACAGGTTTGTCGCTCTCGCAGCTGACGGAAGGGAGCGACCTGAGGCTGCAGCGCGCTCAGGGCGCGGCCGACGTTACGGCGGTCGTCGTGCTGGAGGCGGCGTTCAACGCGACGGGAACCGCGGTGGCGCAGGCGGTGAACGCCGCAAGCCGCACCGTGACGTTCGCGGACGCGCAGGGCGCAGCCGTCACGTATCCGGTCGACGCGAACGCGTCCTTGAAGCTGAAAGGCGCCGCGATCGCGAGCCTCGATACGCTGCAGGTCGGCGATACGTTCGCATACGAAATTAAAGACGGCGTCATCGTGTCGCTCGACATCACCGTACAGAAAACGGCGACCGTGTCCGGCCAATACCAAGGCTACGCAGGCAATACGATCACGATCATGGAAAACGGAACAGAGCCGCGAGCATATTTGTTGAAAACGAACGTGGAAGTCAAAATCGAAGGGCTGACGGGGACGACGATCGACGATCTGCAGCAGGGCGATCTCGTGCAGCTGCGCATCTCGGGCGCGACGAACCAGGTCGAATCGATTACGGTCTCGAATCGGAACGTCACGAAAATCCAAGGCGCCGCGATCGAATCGTTGAAGGACGATTACTTGACGGTGCGGGACGACAAAGGCAAGCCGTATTTGCTTTATATTACGTCTCGCTCGAAGTTCGTGCTCGACGGGACGGAGATGACGAAGCAGCTGTATACGGCGTACTTGACGACCGGCCGCAAAGTAAACATCAGCGTATCGGCGGACCAGCTCGTGCGTCTCGACGTCGTAACGAAGGTGAGCGGCACGGTGACGGAGCTCAATACGGCGTCCCGCACGATTACGGTTCGCACGGCGAACGGCGAAACCGTCAAGGTGCCGTACGCGCAGTACGTCAGCATCGAAGTGCCGCAGCAGTCGAGCGCGGGCCTCGCCGATATCGGCGTCGGCAGCGTCATCCATTTGAACATGGGCATGAATTCGGACGCCGCGAGCTCGATCCAAGTCGAGCGCTCCTTCGTCTACACGCTGACGTCGGCGAACGCGTCGACGCGGACGCTGTACGTCACCGACGCCAAAGGCACTCCGCTGACGTTCACGCTGCCGAGCGACGCGCGGGTCCTCGGCCGCGACGGGCAACCGGCGTCGTTGAGCGCGCTCGCGGCGGGCAATCCGATCGTGCTCAATTATGCAGGACGCGCCATCATCTCCGTTCAGGAGCCGGCGGCGACGCTCGGCAAAGTGTCCGCGCTGGATACGACCGGCGGCAGGCTGTCCGTGACCGATCTCGCCGGCAATGTAAAAAGCTTCAGCTTAAGCGGCGGCATTAACGTTCAGAAAGGGAACACGTTGACCGCTTCCGCATCGGCGCTGCAGTTGAACGACCGAGTGCTCGCGGTGACCGACGCGCAAGGGAAACCGTACGTGTTCGTGGCGCGGACGGAAGTTCGCAAATTCAGCTCGTACGATGCGTCGAAGCACGAGATCGCGCTCAAAATCGCGAAGCTCGGCGACCAGAGCAAATACGCGCTGAGCCCGAGCGTGACCGTCCGAACCTCGGCCGACGCGCCGCTCGCGCTCAACCAGCTGAAAGAAAACGACCAAATCACGATCTATTTGCTTCAAGGCAAAATCGTCGAGATCGTAAAATAACCACGGTGCCCTGCGGCGCGCGCGGGCGGGACGCAGTCGTCCCGCCCGCATTTTTGTTTGAAGAATGTTCGAAATCTCCCCGCTCTGGCACCTGATTAGCCATTGAAAAAGAAGTGGCGGTTCGTTACACTAGAAGACGCTACTATCTTTCGACGGTTTTCGCGCGAAAAGGAACGGGAGGGACGGACGAATGAACAAGGCGCAGATTCGCGAAGCGTTGGACATCGTGGCCGGCATGTTCCCGGACGCGCATTGCGAGCTCGTTCATTCGAACCCGTTCGAATTGACGATCGCCGTGCTCCTGTCCGCGCAATGCACGGACGAAACGGTGAATAAAGTCACGAAGGATTTATTCCGCAAATACCGTACGCCGGAAGATTACTTGTCCGTTCCCTTGGAGGAACTGGAGAACGACATCAAGCGGATCGGCCTGTTCCGCAACAAGGCGAAGCATATTCGCGCATTATGCCAGATGCTGCTGGACGAGTACGGCGGCGAAATTCCTTCCGCCCACGAAGAGCTCGTCAAGCTGCCGGGCGTCGGGAGGAAAACGGCCAACGTCGTCGTGTCTACGGCGTTCGGCGTTCCGGCGATCGCGGTCGACACCCACGTGGAGCGCGTCTCCAAGCGGCTTGGTATCGCCGATTGGGACGATTCGGTGCTGGAAGTCGAGAAGAAGCTGATGCGCAAAGTGCCGAAGGACGAATGGACGGCGACGCATCACCGGCTCATCTTTCTGGGACGGTACCACTGCAAGGCGCAGCAGCCTCGCTGCGACGGCTGTCCGCTGCTTGCGCTGTGCCGCGAGGGCAAACAACGTATGAAACCGAAGAAAACTAGAAAGACTAGTGCTAAAAGTAGAGAACCAGAGCGCGTCGACGCGGCTCGCGGCTAACAGAAGGGTGAGAACGCAATGAAATGCATTTCCGTGTATACGAACAACTTCGAGCAGTTTTCGGACATTTACGATAAAGTGCTGAACACGAAGCTGGCAGAAGACGAAGAAACGGTCGTCGAAGGCGTGACCGTCATGGAATCCGGCGAAGTGCCGGAGCACTATATCGATCGGATGCGCGCCAAGCGCGGCGTCGTCGTGATGAAGGAAAAAGAGCGGGACATTACGATCCTGCAGCACGGCGAAGTGTTCGAAATTTTGGTGCCGGAGGCGCACGAGATCAAGACGGCCTCCGTGCAATAACGATCGGGCGGTACGATAAACACCCGTTTCGCGGCGAACGATGCCGAGAAACGGGTGTTTTTTGTCGAATCGGCGCTGTCCGACGCCGCCAGGCTGTTGTATAATTACATTCTGTGCGTAACGAGAACGGGTGCGGAGTAGGAGTAGATGAGAGATGGGTGCGGAGAACAAAAACCGGGTGCTTGAGGAATTGGCGGCGCTGGAGCGGGCGCTGCGGGGACAAGGCGACGAGCCGCTCGCGGAGAAGGCCGCCTCGCTGGCGGACAAGGGGCGAGAGGATGCGCTGTACATCGCGTTCTGCGGTCATTTCTCGGCGGGGAAATCGAGTTTGATCAACCATTTGTGCGGGGCGCGGCTGCTGCCGTCGAGCCCGATTCCGACGAGCGCCAACATCGTGGCGATCAAAAGCGGCGAGACGTCCGAAGCGGTGCTGACGTACCGGGACGGCCGCGAGGCGCGGGTAAGCTTAGATGAGGTGACCCGTTTCGCCAAAGAAGGGGAAACGGTGCGCTCGGTGGAGCTGCGCCATCCGATTGCGCTGCTCGGCGAACGAGGCGTGCTGCTCGACACGCCGGGCGTCGACTCGACGGACGACAATCATCGGCAGTCGACGGAATCGGCGCTCCATTTGGCCGATATAGTCGTCTACGTTATGGATTACAATCATGTGTTATCCGAGATGAACATGGACTTCGCGAAGCGGCTCTCCGGGATGGGCAAGCCGCTCATCCTCGTCGTCAACCAGATCGACAAGCACCGCGAAGAAGAGGTGTCCTTCGAGGACTTCCAAGCGGGCGTCGCCGACGCGTTCCGTTCGTGGGGCGTCAAGCCGGCGGCATGCTTGTATACGACGTTGAAGGAGCCGGACCATCCGTGGAACGAGTCGCATCGGCTGCGTGCGCTGCTCGCGGCGGCGGTGCGGCAGGGCTCTGAGCTGGCGCTTGCGGGACTCGCGTCCGCCGCGGTGGAGCTCGCCGAGGAGGGGGGCCGCGCCGTGCGCGGGCGCAACGAGGAGCGCCGAGGAGCGCTCGAGCGGCTGGCCGCCGCCGAAGACGAAGGCGCGGCGGCGCGATACGAGGCGCTGCAAGCGGAGCTCGCGGCGCGCGCGTCGGTGCGCGAGCGGCTCGCCGACCGGCTGAAAGCGGAGGCGGCGAGCATCGCGGAGAACGCGAACTTGACGCCGGCGACGACGCGCGATTTGGCGCACCGGTTCCTCGAGAGCCGGCAGCCGAACTTCCGCGTCGGGCTGCTGTTCGCGGCGGCCAAGACGGAGGAGGAGCGCCGCCGGCGTCTTGCCGCGTTCCGCGAGGAGTTCGCGGAGCATGTGGAGGCGCGGCTCGTGTGGCATGTGCGCGACGCGGTGCAGAAGGCCGGGCGGGAGCTCGGCCTCGCGGACGCGGCGGTGGAGGCGGCCGCCGCGGCGGTCGACATCGCCGTGACGCCGGAGTGGCTCGCGGGCAAAGTGCGCCCGGGCGCCGTCGTTTCGGGCGAGTATACGCTCAACTACGCTAAGGAGATCGCCGGCGACGTGCGGCAGGAAGCGCGGCGCGCGGCCGCCCGGGCGGCGGAGCTGCTAGCTGACGCGGCCGAAGCGATGTACGCGCAGGACAACCGCGCGCTGGAAGAAGAAGCGGAGGCGCTCGCGGAGAAGCTGTCGCATCGCCGCGAGCTGGCCGCCCTGGAAGCGCAGGAGCGCGAGGCGCGCGAGCGGCTGCTGGCGCTGCTGCCGACGGCGCGGGCGCTCGCGAGCGAAGGCGTGCGGCTGCCGGACGCGAGCCTGCTGCCGAACGCGCCGCAGGAGAGCGGAGCCGCGCCGGCCGCCGCGCCGACCGCGCCGCGGTCCGCGGCGCTCGATTTGTCGCAGGCGGCCGCCAGCGGCGCCGCTGCCGGCGGCGCGTCGGCCGGCGAACCGGCGGCGCGCGCGGCCGGGCTCGACCTGACGGCCGGCTTCGCGGCGGCGGCGGCGCTGCTCGAGGAGGCGAGCCGCGCGGCGGCGGCGCTGCCCGCGCTGCAGGACGCGGCGGACGCGCTGCTCGAGAAGGCGGGGCGCCTCAGAGAGCAGCGGTTTACGGCGGCGCTCTTCGGCGCGTTCAGCGCGGGCAAGTCGTCGTTCGCGAACGCGCTGCTCGGCGAGCCGGCGCTGCCGGTGTCGCCGAACCCGACGACGGCCGCGATCAACACGATTCAGCCGCCGACGCCGGAATGGCCGCACGGCACCGCCCGCGTCACGATGAAGTCGCGCGAGGCGATGATCGACGGGCTGCGCCACTCGCTCGCCGCGCTCGGCGACGAGCCGCCGGCGAACGCGGACGCTCCCGCGCTGCTGAAGCGCATCGCGGCGCTGCTCCGGACGCGCGACGACGTTCCTCCGGGCGGCAAGCCGCATCTCGCGTTCCTGAAGGCCGCCTCGGAGGGCTGGAGCGACGCCGAGCCGACGCTCGGGACGGAGGTGCGCGCCGATCGGGACGCGTTCCGCGCATTTGTCGCCGAAGAGCGCAAGTCGGCGTTCGTCGAACGCATCGAGCTGTACTACGAATCGGCGCTGTCGCGCCAAGGCGTGACGCTCGTCGACACGCCGGGAGCCGACTCGGTCAACGCGCGGCATACCGGCGTCGCGTTCAATTACATGAAGAACGCCGATGCGATCTTCTTCGTAACGTACTATAATCACGCATTCTCCCGCGCCGATCGGCAGTTTCTCGAGCAGCTCGGCCGGGTGAAGGACGCATTCGAGCTCGATAAAATGTTCTTCATCGTCAACGCCGCCGACCTCGCCGCAAGCGAGGAGGAGCTGAACGACGTGCTCGAGCACGTTCGCTCGAACCTGCTCGCGTTCGGCATCCGCCATCCGCGCCTGTTCCCGGTGTCCTCGCTGCAGGCGCTGCAGGCGAAGCTCGCCGGCGACGCCGCGGCGGTCGCCCGCTCCGGCCTCGCCGGCTTCGAGGAGCAGTTCGCCCGCTTCGCGCGCGTCGAGCTGTCGAGCCTCGCGTACCGCGCGGCGGGCGCCGAGCTCGCCCGCGCGGCGCAGCTCGCGGCGACGGCGCTCGAAGGCGCGAAGGCCGGCGAGACGGAACGGCAGGCGGCGATGGAGCGGCTGTCGGCAAGCGAAGCGGCCGCGACGGAGGCGCTGCGGGCGATCGAGCTGGACGCCGTTCGCAAAGACGCGTGGAAGGAAGCGAACGAACAGCTCTATTACGTGAAGCAGCGGTTCCAGTTCCGCTTCGGCGACTGGTACCAAGCGTCCTTCAATCCGTCCGCCTTAAGGGAAGACAGGGGGAACGTGAAAGAGGCGCTCGCCTTCGCCTGGCGGGATCTTGTCGCGTACGTGCAGACCGAGCTGACGAACGAAGCGTTGGCCGTCTCGCTGCGGCTGGAACGCTTTCTTAACCGTTCGCTGGGCGACGCGGTCACCCGGTGGAACGACTCGATCAAACGGGCCGCGCCGGCGTACGAACCGCCGGCCTGGGAGGATTTCCCGATCGCGACGCCCGACGTCGGGACGGTGTGGGACGGCGAATCGCCGGACGCGAAGTTGCTCGCCGCGCATTATAAATCCGCGAAGCAATTTTTCGAAGGCGACGGGCGGAAGGCGCTCCGGGAGGCGTTGGAGCGCAGGTGGCAGCCTTCCGTCGCGCAGGCGGTCGATGCGCTGTCCGACCGGTTCGCATCGTGGATCGACGAAGAGCTGCGCAGGCTCCATCCGGCGCTGAACGAGCGCTTGGAACGAGCGATCGCACAGTCGATTCGGAACGCCCGCGCTTCCTGGGAGCGGCCGGTCGATCCGGCGGCGGCGGAGCGGACATGGCGGCAACTGCAGGGGCTGCAAGCCCGATTCGAGGACGCTTCGAGGATCCGGCAGTAATGTCGCTCGAAAACGGAAGATTTTAATGAATGGTTCCTGTTGTGCGAACATTTTGTGGAAATAAGCGAAAATAAACCAATATATGCCGGAATACCCTTTTTGAATGTTCTGTGACACGGTGCTAAACTGCACTAAGGTTCGAAAACGTTACACAACAGCTTGCTTGAGGCGGGCGGGCGAGAGGGGATCCGGCATGGAGGTTTTTAAACAGCTACGAAGTTTTTATTGGCCAGGGAAACTAAAGTATCTGGCGATGGCATCGATCGGATGCTTGGCGATTTCAACGGCGCTTGGTCTAGTATATCCCTACATGTTGAAGGTGTTGGTCGACGACGTCATCATGTTGGGGAACTATGACCAGGTGCCGTTCGTCGCATTGACGGTGTTTGGGGTCGTTTTGGTGAAAGCGCTTTTCCAATTTCTGCACGGCTTTTCGGGGGGGCGGCTCGGCAACCGGGTGGCATACAATCTCCGCAAAGCGCTGTATGAAAAACTGCAGTACTTATCGTTCCAATATTACGATAAAGCGCGCACGGGCGATCTGATGTCGAGGCTGACGGGCGATCTGGACGGCATCCGTCAATTTATCGGCTTCGGGTTCCCTCAATTTTTAAACCTGTTCCTCATGGTCGGCTTCGGGGCGGCGATGATGACGTCGCTGAACTGGAAGCTCATGCTCATTACGCTGGTGACGATGCCGTTCCTCGTGTTCACGGCGTTCCGGTTCGAGTCGAAAATTCATCCGGCGTTCCGCGAAATCCGCAAATCGATGTCCGATTTGACGACGGCGGTGCAGGAGAACATCACCGGCGTGCGCACCGTCAAGTCGTTCGCGAGAGAGGCGTTCGAGGTCGAAAAGTTCGCGGCGCGCAACGAACATTTCCGCGACAACTTGACCGGCACGGCGTTCATCTGGGCCCGGTACTTCCCGATCATGGAAGTGCTCGCGAACCTCAGCATCGTCATTCTGCTCGGCGTCGGCGGCGCGATGGTCGTAAATAAGGAAATGACGACGGGCGAGCTGCTCGCGTTCTTCTCGCTCATCTGGTACATCATCGGTCCGCTGTGGGGCCTCGGGTTCCACATCAACCAATATACGCAGTCGAAGGCGTCAGGCGAGCGCGTGCTCGAAATTCTTAACCAGTACGTTCACGTGAAAAATAAACCGGGCGCGGCGGATTTGACCGACGAAGAGTCCAAGGGCCACATCCGCTTCGACAACGTGACGTTCGCGTACCCGGAAAGCGCGCCCGCATTGATCGATTTCTCGGTGGACGCGAAGCCCGGCTCCGTCATCGGCCTGCTCGGCCCGACGGGCTCCGGCAAGTCGACGGTGTTCCAGCTGCTGCTGCGGGCGTATAACGTCAAGGACGGCCGCATCACGTTCGACGGAAAGGACATCCGGGACGTAACGCTGGAGAGCCTGCGGTCGCAAATCGCGATTGTGTTCCAAGAAACGTTCCTGTTCTCGTCCACGATTCGCAACAATATCGCGTACGGGCAGCGGGACGTGCCGATGGACAAAATCATCGAAGCGGCGAAGCTCGCGCAGGCGCACGATTTCATCATGGAGCTGCCCGAAGGCTACGACACGATCGTCGGGGAGCGCGGCATGGGGCTCTCCGGGGGGCAGAAGCAGCGTATTGCCATCGCGCGCGCGCTGCTCGAAAACCCGAAGGTGCTGCTGCTCGACGACGCGACGAGCGCCGTAGATATGGAGACGGAGCACGTGATCCAGCAAGGGCTGAAGCAAGTGATGAAAGGGCGGACGACGTTCGTCATCGCGCACCGAATTTCGTCGCTGCGGCATGCGGACGAAATTCTCGTCCTGGACGGCGGCCGCGTCGTGCAGCGCGGGACGCATGAGGAGCTGCTCGCGCAGCCGGGGCGGTATCGCGAGACGTACGATATTCAATATGCCGATCATCCGGACGTGGCGGCGAAACGGATGTCGGAGCGGGGAGTGGCGCACGGATGACGACGAACACGAAGGCGGAGCGGCCGGGGGCGGCGGCCTCCGCCGCGGCGGAAGCGAAGGAGAAAGAACGATTCGTCTACCAAGACGACGAGGTGATGGAGAAGCCGTTCGACTGGGGCCAATTCAGACGGCTAGCCTCCTATATTAAACCATATGCGCGGCAGCTGCTGCCGGTCATCATCGTCATGATGGTGCTCGGCACGATCACGAAGCTGCTCGTGCCGCTGCTTATCGGGCTCGCGGTCGACGAGATCGGACCGAAAGGCGATCAAAGCATGCAGCAGCTTTGGACGTACTGCGGCGCGATCGCCGCGCTGTTTCTTGTGCAGTGGGGCGCAGGGTACTACCGGATCCGATTCACGAACTTGATCGGGCAGCGGGTCATTTTCGATCTCCGGGCGCATTTGTTCCGGCACATTCAGAAGCTCAGCTTCCGCTTTTTCGATAAGCGGCCCGCCGGCTCGGTGCTCGTGCGCATCACGAACGACGTCAACTCGCTGCAGGAACTGTTTACGAACGGGGTCGTCAACATCCTGATCGACTGCGTGCAGCTGGTGGGCATCATCATCATTTTGCTGGCGCTGAACGTCAAGCTCGGGCTCGCGATCATGGTGACGGTGCCGATCATGTTTTTCCTGTCGACGTCGCTCCGCAAACGGATTCGCCGCGTGTGGCAGGACGTGCGGATGAAGCAGTCGCGCATTAACGCGCATTTGAACGAAAGCATTCAAGGCATCAAGGTGACGCAGGCGTATACGCAAGAGAAAGAGAACATGAAATTCTTCGACCGAATGAACACCTCGAACCGCAAAGCGTGGGACCTCGCGTCGATGATGAACCAGGCGTTCAACCCGCTTATCGAAGTGACCGCCGGCATCGGAACGTTCATTCTGTTCTTCTACGGCGCAGGGCTCATCCAAAGCGGGGAGCTGACGCTCGGTCTGCTGCTTGCGTTCGCGACGTACGTCGGCAACTTCTGGGAACCGATCAACCGGCTCGGCCAGATGTATTCGCAGCTGCTCATCGCGATGGCGTCGTCGGAGCGAATTTTCGAGTTCATCGACGAGGAGCCGACCGTGGCGGAGAAGCGCGAAGCGAAGACGATGCCGCCGATCCGCGGCGACGTCTCGTTCCGCGACATCGTGTTCGAATACGAGAAGAACCGTCCCGCGCTGCGAGGCGTCAGTTTAGAAGCGAAAGCGGGACAAACGATCGCGCTCGTCGGGCACACGGGGTCGGGCAAGAGCACGTTCATCAACCTGCTGTGCCGGTTTTACGATCCGGTCGGCGGCGAAGTGCGCATCGACGGCATCGACATACGCGACGTCACGATTCAAAGTTTGCGTTCGCAGATCGGCATCGTGCTGCAAGATACGTTCATTTTCTCGGGCACGATCCGGGAAAATATCCGCTTCGGCAAGTTGGACGCGACGGACGCGGAAATCGAAGAGGCGGCGAAGGCGGTCGGCGCGCACGAATTCATCGTGAACATGCCGAACGGCTACGATACGCAAGTCGAGGAGCGCGGCAACGTGCTGTCGATGGGGCAGCGCCAGCTGATCTCGTTCGCGCGCGCGCTGCTTGCCGACCCGCGCATCTTAATTTTGGACGAAGCGACGGCGAGCATCGACACGGAAACCGAGGCGAACATCCAAAAGGCGCTCAAGAAGCTGCTGCACGGCCGGACGTCGTTCATTATCGCGCACCGTCTGTCCACCATTCGCGGCGCGGATCAAATCGTCGTGCTCGACCACGGCCGCATCGTGGAGCAGGGCAATCACGACGAGCTGATGCGGGTGAAGGGCGAATACTGCGGCCTTATCGAAGCGCAGTACCGTTTTCTAGAGGAAGTCGGCTGATGCGAACCGGGCCTGGGGAGGCGACTTCCCGGGCTTTCGTCATCCATATATAACGAAGGAGGAGCGGAACAAAATGCATAACCAACGAATCGAGCGGCTGCAGGACAAGCTGCGAACGGAGGGGCTGGACGGCTTCGTCGGCACGCACCCGGTCGACAATTTTTATTTTACCGGCACGATGCAAAGCGGATTTCTGGTCGTCCCGGCGGACGGGGAAGCGGTGTTTTTCGTGCGCCGCAGCGTCACGAGGGCGAAAGAGGAGGGCGCGGTGCGCGTGGAGCCGCTCGGGAGCCTCAAGACGTGGAAGGATCGCGTCGGGGCGGCGATGCCGCGTCTCGGATCGGGCTGCAAGCTGGCGGCGGCGTTCGACACGCTCGTCGTCGACGGATTCGAGCGGCTGCGCGCGGCGCTGCCGGAGGCGGAGTGGGCGAACGGCTCCGCGCTCGTGCGCGCGGTGCGCATGACGAAGGACGAGCAGGAGCTCGACTGCATGCGCCGGGCGGCGCGCAACGTCGACGAAGCGCTGCGGGAGGCGCTGCCGAAGCTGAAGGCCGGCATGCGGGAGATCGAGCTGCTCGCCGAGATCGAATATGCGCTGCGCCGCCGCGGGCATCTGGGGCTGATGCGCGTCCGGGCGGCGGGCGCCGAGCTGGTGACCGGCATCGCGGCGAGCGGCGCCGCCGTCGCGAAGCCGTCGGCGTTCGACGGTCCGGCCGGCGGCGAAGGGCTGCATCCCGCGTTCTCGAAGGGTGCAGGCTGGAGCACGATCGAAGCGGGCGAACCGATTCTGCTCGATATCGGGTGCAACGTAGACGGTTATGTCACCGACCAGACGCGGACGGCCGTCATCGGCGAGCTGCCGGCCGATCTCGCGGCCGCGTACGACGCGTCGGAGGCGATTCTTCGCGAGATAGAATCGATGCTGAAGCCGGGCGCGGTATGCGAGGAGTTGTACGAGCGGTCGGTTGCGATGGCGGCTGAATTCGGCCTCGCAGAGCACTATATGGGGTTCGGCCAGGACGCGGTCAAGTTCGTCGGGCACGGCATCGGCCTCGAAATCGACGAGTGGCCGGTGCTCGCGCGCGGCTTCCGAACCGAGCTCGCCCCCGGCATGGTGCTCGCGATCGAGCCGAAATTTACGTTCCCCGGCCGCGGCGTCGTCGGGATCGAGAATTCGTACGCGATCACGGAAGACGGCTTCGAGAAGCTGACGATTTCGCCGGAGGGGCTGTGGCGCATCGAACCTTAAGCGTCTCTAGGGCGAAAAAACGGCGCCGCGTTTCGGTTTTTCCAAAATTTCGTGTATAATATATTGTTAATTACGTAACCGGGAGGGAAACCGATGGACGACGAGCCCGGGGAAGCGGACAGTAGAGCGACGATTCCCCCAGTATTGATTAGAGTAAAGTACAGGAACGGCACCATGTTCGAATTGACCGAGTGAGTGAACGAATCAACCGACCCGCATATTAATTTGGAAAAAGAAGGGGATAGGGATTTGTTCACCGCATTCATTATTCTAATCTTGCTGATCGTACTGAATGCTTTCTTCGCCGCTTCGGAAATCGCGCTCATTTCGCTCAACGACAACAAAGTCAAGACGATGGCCGAAGAGGGACATAAGAAAGCAAAGCTGCTGCAGCATCTACTTAGTGAACCGAGCCGTTTTTTAGCCACGATCCAAATCGGCATTACGCTTGCCGGCTTTATGGCCAGTGCGTTTGCCGCGGACCAGTTCTCCGGACCTTTCGCAGACTTGTTGTACGAGGCAGGGGTTCCGCTGCCGATCCGAACGCTGGACGCGATCGCCGTCGTATTCATTACGATCGTATTATCGTATTTTACGCTCGTGTTCGGCGAGCTCGTTCCGAAAAGGCTCGGCATGAACAAAGCCGAACCGATCGCGATGTTCGCCGCCGTGCCGCTGACGCTGCTGCTCAAGGTTTCCGCTCCGTTCGTGAAACTGTTGACCGTCTCGACGAATTCGCTCGTAAGGCTGTTCGGGGTCGACCCGAATGCGCAAAAGGAGCAGGTGACCGAGGAAGAGATTCGCATGATGGTCGATATCGGGAAAGAGAACGGCGCAATCCAGGAAAACGAAAAGATCATGATCAACAACATTTTCGAACTGGATAACAAAACGGTTTCCGACATTATGACGCATCGCCGTTACGTCGTCGGCTTGTCGGTCGACACGCCGCTTCGCGAAGCGGCCGAGCTCATCAATCGGGAGAAGTTTACGAGGTTTCCCGTGTATGACGAAAATATCGACAGCATCGTGGGGATCTTGCACGTGAAAGACTTGTTCCAGTACATCGGAGCGGAACTCGTCGAACCGGTGGAGCTTTCTCGGCTCATGCGCAAGCCGTTTTACGTTCCCGAAAGCAAGCGCACCGACGAGCTTTTGAAAGAAATGCAGACCAATAAAATTCACTTGGCCGTCGTCGTGGACGAGTACGGAGGCACGGCCGGCATCGTGACGATCGAGGATTTGCTCGAAGAGATCGTCGGCAATATTTACGACGAACACGACGAAGTGGAGAAAGAGATCGAGAAAATCGACGAGTCGACGTACGTCGTGAACGGAACGACGAGCTTGCGCACCGTGCGAGAACTGTTCGACATCGATGTGCCGTTAGACGAATACGATACGCTGAGCGGATGGATCATTGGGGAGTTGGGAAAAATACCCCAGACGCACGAAGAGGTATCCTTCTCTTGCGGCGGCGTCGAATTTACCGTGTCCCAAGTCGACGAAATGCGGATCGCCAAAGTGACGGTTCGCCGTTTGCCTCAAATCCAGCACTCATAAACCATCACACGTCGCCCCGCAGGGAAGCCGCTTGAAGCGTCCACCCCGCGGGGCGTTTCGGTTACGTCAAGGCATCGGAAGGCGAAGATTACAGATGATGTCATATATATAAGGAAATCGAATATTATATTACCTAAGGTCAATTTTTTCAATCCCTATATATGAAAACGATATCAGAATTGACCACGAATTAATTTAATTATCAGATTTATTGATAACTGAAAGGTTTTGGTTTAATATGTTGAAAAAAGAGAGGAATGATTCTATGAAGCGTTACAAAAAGGCGGTCTTAGTACTTATGGTTTCGGCGTTCGGCGCGCTCGCGGCATGCTCCGGCGGCGGCGGCAGCGGCGGCAGCAGCGATCCGAGCTCGCTCAGCATCGCGACGGGCGGCGCATCGGGCACGTATTACCCGCTCGGCGGCGGCATGGCGCAAATTTTCACGGACAATGTCGTCAATACGACGGCGGAAGTGACGGGCGCCTCGGTCGAGAACATGCAGCTGATTAAAAACGGCGACGTCGACCTCGCATTCGTGCAAAGCGATATCGCGGATTACGCCTCCAAAGGCATTCTCATGTTCTCGGAAAGCGGCGCGGTCGAAAACTTGAACGCGGTCGCTTCGTTGTACAACGAGACGGTGCAGGTCGTCGTCGCGGCGGACAGCGATATTCAAAGCTTCGAAGATTTGAAAGGCAAACGCGTCTCCATCGGCGCGCCGGGCAGCGGCGTCGAAGCGAACGCGCTCCAGCTTCTCGAAATTCACGGCATGAGCGAAGCCGATCTCGGCCAAGTGCAGCGTCTGTCGTTCGGCGACTCGACGAGCTACATCCAAGACGGCACCCTCGACGCCGCGTTCGTCACGGCCGGCACCCCGACGTCCGCCGTCACCGAGCTCGCGGCAACGAAGGGCGTACGCGTGCTGAACATCGCGGACGACAAGATCGCGGCGTTGATCGAGAAGTATCCGTATTACGCGGAGCAGACGATCGAAGGCGGCACGTACACGGGCTTCGAGGAAACGGTGAAAACCGTAGCGGTGAAAGCGCAGCTCGTCGTTCGTTCGGAGTTGAGCGAAGATCTCGTATACAACCTGACGAAATCGCTGTTCGAGAACCTGGACGCGATGGCGGCCGTCCACGCGAAGGGCGGCGAAATCAAGGCGGAGGGCGCGCTGGAAGGCGTCAGCCTGACGGTTCACCCGGGCGCCGCGAAATATTTCAAAGAAGCGGGAATTCAGTAACTCGGCTATAATAAATGTATCGCGGAGAGAGGGGGCGCGGCCTCCTCTCTTTTTCGGGAAGCGGGGATCTTCGATGCTCGATTCTATGCGGCAACGCCGCTTCCGCTTGGCGGCGCTCCTTTTGACGGGGGCGTCCCTTGCATGTCTGCTGCTTTTTTGGCCGTTCACGCTGTCTTTAACGGTAACCGAGGAGGAGACGAACGAGCTCGCGCTCGCCGTGTCCGTCCGCCCTGGCGACACGTTCGGCATCCGCTTCATCCATTCGGTGCATCGAACGCCGGTGGAGGAGACGTACCGCATCGATGCGAATTCGGTCATGGTACTGGAGCGGGTCGTGTACGAGACGTACGGCGTCGGCAATCCGTCCGGCGCGGAGCCGGGGCAGCGGTTCCGCATCGAAGACGGCAAGCTGATCGTCGAATCGTTCGGCCGTACGTTCGATGTTATCCGACTGCGCATCGGACAGAAGGTCGCTAATCACGAGTTAATCGCGGACGGGGTATCGGTTCCGCTGGCGAATGTGAGCGAACCGGGAAGCCGCGTGCGCATTGAAATCAAAAAATTGTCCGTTTGGCGTTTGCTTCACGCGACGGAGAGGAGGTAACTATGACGAGTACGAATCAAACGGCGGCGCCGGCGGATCCGAACGAGCTGCTTTCCGCGTACGATCCGGAGTCGAGATACCGCAAGCTTGGCGGAAAGCTGGGCTGGCTGGTCGGCGCTTGGCTGGTTGCATTTTCGTTGTATCAGGTCGTGTTTTCGATTCGGCCTGCGCCGCCGGCGCAAATGCACTTGGCGATTCATCTGGCGTTCGGTCTGGGAGCGATGTTTTTGCTGTACCCGGCGACGAGAAACAGCGCCAGGACGAAGGTCGCGCCTTACGATTTCGCTTTGGCTGGGATCGCCGTTGCGGCGGCCGGCTACTGGGTGTATAACTTTGACGCCTTGCTGCAGCGTATCGGCAATTATTCGCCCTTGGATTATTTCGTGGGCGCCGTCGTCATTATATTGATTTTAGAAGCGGCCCGGCGCGTCGTCGGCATCCCGATCGTCGTCATCGCGACGCTGTTTTTGCTGTATGCGATGTTCGGCGATTATCTCGGAGGATTTTTGCAGCACCGCGGATACAGCTGGGAGCGGGTCGTCAGTCAAATGTATTTCACGACGGAGGGGATCTTCGGAACGCCTCTGCAGGTGTCCGCCAAATACATTTTCTTATTTCTTTTGTTCGGGGCGTTCTTGGAGAGAACCGGCGTCGGGGCGTATTTTAACGAGCTGTCGCTGGCGATCGCCGGCCGGCGCGTCGGGGGTCCCGCGAAGGTAGCGGTATTCTCTAGCGCCCTGCAGGGGACGATCTCGGGCAGCTCCGTGGCCAATGTCGTCACTTCGGGTTCGTTCACGATTCCGATGATGAAGCGGATGGGGTACAAGAAGGAGTTCGCCGGCGCCGTAGAGGCGGCTTCGTCGACGGGCGGGCAAATCATGCCGCCGATCATGGGCGCCGCGGCGTTCCTGATGGCGGAATTTACCGGCGTCGACTACTGGAGCATCGCGCTGGCGGCCGCGATCCCTGCCGTGCTGTATTTCACCGGCATTTGGATCATGGTGCATTTCGAAGCGCGGCGGCTCGGCCTGCGCGGATTGAACGAGGAGGAGATGCCGGATCGGTGGGATGTGCTGAAGCGATCGTATTTGCTCGCGCCGATATTGGTCGTCATTCTATCGCTTATGTTCGGCGCGTCGCCGATCCGCGCGGCGCTGTACGGCATCGCTGCGTGCATCGCCGTCAGCTTCTTCCGCGCGGACACCCGCATGTCGATCGCGGATTTCGTGCTGACGCTGCGCAACGGGGCGCGGTCCGCGCTCGGCGTCGTCGCGGCGACCGCGGCGGCCGGCATGATCGTAGGCACCGTCCTGCTGACGGGTCTGGGCCTTAAGTTCGCCAACGGGCTTATCGATTTGTCCGGCGGCGTGCTGCTGATGACGCTGCTTCTGACGATGTTCTCCTCGATTTTGCTCGGGATGGGCACGCCGACGACGGCGAACTACATCATTACGGCGACGATCGCCGCGCCGGCGCTGATTCAGCTCGACGTGCCGATTTTGGCGGCGCATATGTTCACGTTCTATTTCGGGATCGTCGCCGACATTACGCCTCCGGTGGCGCTGGCCGCGTTCGCGGCGGCGGGCATATCGGGCGGCGGGGCGATGCGGACGGGCGTGCAGTCGAGCAAGCTGGCGATCGCGGCCTTCCTGATCCCGTACGTGTTCGTGTTGTCGCCGGCGCTGCTGTTGATCGACGCGGCATGGTACGAGACGCTGTTCGTGGCGCTGACGGCGACCGCCGGCATGTTCGGGGTCAGCGCAGCCCTCATCGGCTTCTGGCTGCGGCCGCTTAAGGTCTGGGAGCGCGTATGGTCCGCCGCGGCGGGACTGCTTTTGATCGTCCCGGGCTGGCTCACCGATTCGATCGGCCTCGGTTCGCTGGCTCTTCTCGTCGCGCTGCAATGGGTGGATACGCGACGCGCGAAACAGCAAGCGAACGCATAAAAATAAGCCGGGCGTCCCGAAGGTGCGGGGTGCCCGGCTTCTTTTATTCCGCCGGCGGCGTGAACGTCCGCTTGGCGAATTCGGCGTCCATCATGATGAACGCGTTCGAATCTTTTTCGATCAATTTCAGCTTATGTACGATATTGTCGAACAGCGCTTCTTCCTCCACCTGTTCGTCGATGAACCATTTCAGGAAGTGCATCGTCGCGTGCTCGCGTTCGTTCAGCGCGATATCGGAGAGGCCGTAAATGCGCCGCGTCACTTCTTTTTCATGCGCGTAGCCTTTCTCGAAGGCGTCCCGGATCGAGTCGAATTCGACGACAGGATCTTTCATGCCGGTCACGATCGCCCGTTTGCCCAGCGTATTGATAAAACGATAAATTTTCATGGCGTGGAACTTCTCTTCTTCCGCCTGCACCTCGAAGAAATTCGCGAATCCGTCGAAGCCCTCCGCGGCGCAATACGACGCCATGGACAAATACGTTTGGGAAGAATAAAACTCGTAGTTCATTTGTTCGTTCAACGCTTGTAATAAGTTATCGCTTAACATCAGGTCTCGCCTCCCCTAGTTTTCGTTTCATTGTACACGAAGAATCATCTCCACTGCAAAAGGTCGCTATGCGTCCGGCGCGAGAGCGGGAGGCGATTTTTTTCCAATGCGGCGGGGTACGTTATAGGGAAAAAGAGGGAGGCTCGAACCGCGTGAAGGGGATGGATTGGATCTGGATGGCGGTGCTGATGACGCTGACGGGATTCGTGCTTCTACGCCTCGTCGGCCGAAAGTCGATTTCGCAGATGACGATCCCGACGACGGTCATCATGATTTCGATCGGGTCGATCATCATACAGCCCTTCATCGAGAAAAACATTTGGAAAACGATCGGCAGCGCATTCATTATCGTGTTGCTGCTCATACTCGTGGAGAAGCTGCAGCTCAAATTTCCATGGGTGGAAAAATTGTTCGGCGGTCAGGCGCTGCTCGTCGTCGAGAACGGCAAATTGCTACCCCGCAATCTGAAAAAAATGCGCATGACCGTCGATCAGCTCGAAATGCGGCTGAGGCAGATGGGCCACGGCGGTTTCGAGGAGATCGAGACGGCGACGGTCGAATCGAACGGCCAAGTCGCGGTGCTGCCGAAACCGGAATATCGGCCGCTCACGCCGAAGTCGCTGCGCGAAGCGTTGGACGCTTATTTTGCGGCGAAACCGGCCGAATCCGGCGAACGCGAGCTTCCGCCGCTGTTCCGGGAAACGGCGGAATCGGGCCATCCGGAAAAGGACATTCCGCGTTCGCTGGAATAGCCGATTTGCGCGCGGGCGGCAAATTAGCTTACTCTGAATAAGAAAGCAAGCGCGACGGAGGGGAAGAACATGCAGCGTTCGAGATGGTTGTGGAGGACGATCGCCTTGTGCGGCGTCGCGTTCACGGCGCTGTTCGTCTTCGGCTTCGCGTACGCGGTGAAGACGGTCATGCTGCCCGAAGGGGCGGCGCCGCCCGCCGCCCGCGCGCCGGAGACGCCGATGGCCGGCGCGGACGGGGCATTGAAGATCGCGGCGCTCGGAGACTCGCTGACGTACGGCTTCGGCGATTCGACGGGACAAGGCTACGTCGGGAGAGTAAGATCGCTCCTCGAGGAGCACGCCGACGTCCCGGTGCACGTCGCCGGCAATTTCGCGCAGAACGGCTACACGACGGACCGCATTCTCGAAGACGTGAAGGAGCGGGAAGGGATCGCGGCGGCGCTTGCGATCGCCGACGTCGTCGTGCTGACCGCGGGCGGCAACGACTTGTTTTCCGTAGGTGACGAGATCGACGCGTCATCGTTCGTCTCCGGTATTCCCGAAACGCAGGAAGAGCTGCGCGAGCTGCTGGCGGCCGTTCGCGGCGCCGCGCCGGAGGCGCACGTGTACTACATTGGCTTGTACAATCCGTTCATCGCGTACGACGAGTTCGCTGGAACGACGGAAGCGGTCCAGGCGTGGAACATGGCCGCGTTCGAGACGATCGAATCGTTCGAGGCGATGACGTTCGTGCCGACGTTCGATCTGTTCGAGAACGGAACGGAGCGCAAGCTCGCTTCGGATCGATATCATCCGAACGACGAAGGCTACGCGAGAATCGCCGAGCGGTTGGCGGCGCTGATCGAATAGGGGGAAGCGGAATGGCGTGGAACGAAACGCGAGAGCCCGTGTTATCGGTCCGCGGGCTGACGAAGCGAATTAAGGGGAAAGAGATCGTCCGCGATCTCAATTTCGACGTATTCGCGGGGGAAGTGTTCGGCTTTCTCGGGCCGAACGGCTCCGGCAAAACGACGACGATTCGGATGCTCGTCGATCTGATCCGCCCGAGCGAGGGGCGGGTGCTGTGCGGCGGCAAGGACGTGCGAAGGGAGCACTTCGAGGCGCTGTCGATGATCGGCTGCATCGTGGAAAATCCGGAAATGTATCCGTACATGACCGGGTGGCAAAACTTGGAGCATTTCGCCGCGATGCTGCCGGGCGTCGGCGAGCCGCGCATTCGCGAGGTGGCGGCGTTCGTCGGCCTCGAGGCGCGCATTCACGACAAGGTGAAAACGTACAGTCTCGGCATGCGTCAGCGGCTGGGCATCGCCCAAGCGCTGCTCGGCCGGCCGAAGCTGCTCATTCTGGACGAGCCGACGAACGGACTCGACCCGCAGGGGATTAAGGAGCTGAGAGAGTTCATTCGAGGGCTCGCGAGGGAAGGCGTCGGCGTGTTCGTCTCGAGCCACTTGCTGAGCGAAATCGAGCTCATGTGCGACCGCGTCGCGATTTTGTCCAAAGGGCGGCTGCTCGCCGTCGATCGCGTCGACGCGCTGCTCTCGCGCTTTGCGCCCCGCGTCATCTGGAGGACGGGCTCCGCGGATGAAGCGCACGCCGTCCTGGCGGCCGCGGGCGAGGCCGAGCGCACCGGACCGGAGACGGTCGCGGTGCGCATGGCGGAGGAGGCGGTCCCGGAATGGAATCGCAGGCTGGTGAACGCCGGCGTCGAAGTGCGCGGCATCGAGGTGCTGAAGCCGGCGCTGGAAGATCTGTTCCTGGCCATAACGGAGGGGGAGGGCGCGTGATCGGCTTCTTGCCGCTGGTTCGCAACGAAACGCTGAAGGTATGGCGGAAAAAACGGTTCTGGGTCATCGTCGCGCTGCTCGTCGTTCTCATACCCATTTTTACATACGCGCAATGGAAAGCGGCGGAAAGCTTTCGCAAGCAAAGCGGCACCGACGACTGGCGCATTCGGGCGGAGCAGCAAATTCACGACTTCAACAATCGGATCGTGAGCCCGAGAGTGCCCGAGGAGTGGAAACGGACGCTGCGGGTCGAGGTGCAGCGGCTCGAGTACCATCTCGAGCACGGCATCGACCCGAGCGCGCCGAGCGGCGTGACGTTCGCCCGCGAATTCGCGGAGAACGCAGTCGGGCTGTTTCTGCCGCTTATGGTGATGGTGATCGGCGCCGATCTCGTCTCGTCGGAGCAGGCGCAGGGCACGATTAAGCTGCTGCTGACGCGCCCGGTGCGGCGCTGGAAGGTGCTCGCCAGCAAATACGCCGCGCTGACGCTGTACGTGACGCTGACGGTGGTCGCGGCCGCCGCGCTCGCGTATGCGATCTCCGGCGCCGCGTTCGGCTACTCCGGCTGGCGCGTCCCCGTGCTGGTCGGCTTCCAAGTGTCCGCCGCCGGCGTCGACACGACGCATGTGCACGCGGTCGAGCAGTGGCAATATTTGCTCATGACGCTCGGCCTCGTCTGGTTTTCGTGCATGACGGTCGCGGCGCTGAGCCTGATGATTTCCGTCCTAGTGCGCAGCACGGCGGCGGGAATGGGCATCCTGCTTGCGCTATTGATCGCGGGTTCGATCCTCGCGAACATGGCGTCGAGCTGGGAACACGCGAAATATTTTTTCATGGTCAATTTGAACACGGTCTCCTATTTGGCAGGTCAAATGCCGCCGATTCCGGGCATGACGCTGCCGTTTTCGCTGGCGGTTTTGTCGGCGACGGCGCTCGTTTCGGTCGCGGTTTCATTCGCGGTGTTTACGAATAGGGACGTTATGAACTAAAATAAGGCAGAATTGTTTTGCTCTTGAGATCGTGAGGGGGAACACCATGGCCGAACAAATCGATTTGTTCTCTAGCGCGCCCGCGACGCCTGATGGGTCGGCAGGCTACGACGCCGACGACATTCAGGTGCTCGAGGGTTTGACGGCGGTGCGCAAGCGTCCCGGCATGTATATCGGCAGCACGACGACGTCCGGCCTGCACCATCTGGTGTGGGAGATCGTCGACAACGCGGTGGACGAGCATTTGGCGAAATACGCGAACCGCATCGCGGTCACGATTCATAAAAACAACGCCGTTACGGTGGAGGATAACGGGCGCGGCATCCCGACCGGCATGCACAAAACCGGCGTGCCGACGCCGCAGGTCGTCTTTACCGTGCTCCATGCAGGCGGCAAGTTCGGCGGCGGCGGATACAAAAAGTCGGGCGGTCTCCACGGCGTCGGCGCTTCGGTGACGAACGCGCTGTCGGAGTGGCTCGAGGTAGAAATCCACCGCGACGGGAAAATTCATAAGCAGCGTTTCGAATATTGGGTCGACGACGCGGGCAAAGAGCATGTCGGCGAGCCGGTGACCGGTCTCGAAGTCGTCGGCACGACGAAGCGGACCGGCACGAAGGTGACGTTCAAGCCCGATTCGCGCGTCTTCCACGGCAACGTAACGATCAACTACGATACGCTGTCCGAGCGGCTGCAGGAACTCGCGTTCCTCAATTCGGGGCTCAAAATCGTCCTGAAAGACGAGCGCTCCGGCAACGAGGCGACGTTCGAATACGCCGGCGGCGCCAGCGAATTCGTGCGGTACTTGAACGAGGACAAGACGGTGCTGCACGACTGCATCCATTTCTTCGGAGAGAGGGACGACATCGAGGTCGAGGTAGCCTTCCAATACAACGACGGCTACACCGAAACGATCGCGTCGTTCGTCAACTCGATTCCGACGCGGGGCGGCGGCACGCACGAGACGGGCTTCAAGACGGCGTACACGCGGATCATGAACGAATACGCGCGCAAGACGACGCTGCTCAAGGAGAAAGATAAAAACCTTGAAGGCGCGGATTTGCGCGAAGGGATGATGTGCGTCATCAACGTCAAGATGGGCGAGGTCGAATTCGTCGGGCAGACGAAGGACCAGCTCGGCAGCGCGTCCGCGCGCGGCGCCGTCGACGCGATCGTGTCCGACAAACTCGCGGTGTTCCTCGAGGAAAATCCGCAGGTGGCCCAAATGCTCGTCAAGAAGGCGGTGCAGGCGGCCAAAGCGCGCGAGGCGGCCCGCAAGGCGCGCGAGGAAGTGCGCAGCGGCAAGAAGGGCAAGGGCGAGGGCAGCAACCTTGGCGGCAAGTTGACGCCGGCGCAGTCGAAGGACCGGATGCGCAACGAGCTGTTCATCGTCGAAGGCGATTCGGCCGGAGGTTCCGCGAAGCAGGGGCGCGACTCGCGCCACCAAGCGATCCTGCCGCTGCGGGGCAAACCGATGAACCCGGAAAAGGCGAAGCTCGGCGACATCATGAAGAACGAAGAATATCGGATGATCATCGCGGCGATCGGCGCCGGGGTCGGCCCGGAATTCGAGCCGGAAGAATCGAACTACGGCAAAATCATTATTATGACAGACGCCGATACGGACGGCGCGCACATTCAGGTGCTGCTGCTCACGTTCTTCTACCGGTACATGAAACCGCTGATCGACGCGGGCATGGTGTATATCGCTCGCCCGCCGTTGTACAAAGTGACCCGCAAGGGCGGCCGCGGCGAGACGAAAATGAAATACGTCTATACCGACGAAGAGCTTGCGGCGGTGTCGCGCGAGATGGGCGGCAAAAACATCGAGCTGCAGCGATACAAGGGTCTGGGCGAAATGAACCCGGATCAGCTGTGGGAAACGACGATGGACCCGGAATCGCGCGTGCTGTACAAAGTGTTGATCGAGGACGCCGCCAAGGCGGAGCGCCGCGTATCGACGCTGATGGGCGACAAGGTCGACCCCCGCAAGCGCTGGATCATCGAAAACGTGGATTTTACGGAATTCGAAGAATAGATCAGTTTAGGACAGGGTGATGGGTTTGAGTACATTGGAACAATTTATGCCGGTTGTACTGGAAGAAGTAGTCGGCGATCGGTTCGGGCGCTACTCGAAATACATCATTCAGGACCGCGCGATCCCCGACGTTCGCGACGGCCTGAAGCCCGTGCAGCGGCGTATTTTGTACGCGATGTACGAAGCCGGCAACACGCCGGACAAGCCGTACCGCAAGTCCGCGAAGACGGTCGGCGACGTCATGGGCAATTACCATCCGCACGGCGACAGCTCCATCTACGAGGGCATGGTGCGGATGGCGCAGCCGTGGAAGATGGCCCACCCGCTCGTCGACGGCCACGGCAACTGGGGCTCGATGGACGACGATCCGGCCGCGGCGATGCGGTACACCGAGGCGCGCCTGTCGAAAATCGCCATGGAGCTGCTTCGCGACATCGAGAAGCGAACCGTCCTGTTCCGCGACAACTTCGACAACACGGCGAAGGAGCCGGCGGTGCTGCCGTCGCGCTATCCGAACTTGCTCGTCAACGGCGTCAGCGGCATTTCCTCGGGCTTCGCGACCGAAATTCCGACGCATAACCTGCGCGAGGTGATCGACGCCTGCATCCGGGTCATCGACGATCCGTTCGCGACCGTCGAAGATTTGATGGGCATCGTCCGCGGTCCGGACTTCCCGACCGGCGGCATCGTTATGGGCACCGACGGCATACGCGAGGCGTACAACACGGGGCGCGGCCGCGTGTACATCCGGGCCCGTACGGCGATCGAAGACGTCCGAGGCGGCCGCCAGCAGATCGTCATCACGGAAATTCCGTACGGCGTCGTCAAATCGAAGCTCGTCACGGCGATGGAGACGATTCGCCTCGAGAAGAAGGTCGAAGGCATCGCCGAGGTGCGGGACGAGAGCGGGCGGAACGGTCTGCGCATCGTCGTCGAGCTGAAGAAGGACGCGGACGCGCAGGGTATCCTTGCGTACTTGCTGAAGAAGACCGACCTGCAGATCAACTACAACTTCAACATGGTCGCGATCGTCAACAAAACGCCGAAGCAGCTTGGACTCAAGGAGATGCTTGTCGCGTACGTCGAGCACCAGAAAGACGTCGTCACGCGGCGTTCCCGCCACGATTTGGAGAAGGCGGAGGACCGCGCGCATGTACTCGAAGGTCTCGCCAAGGCGCTCGACATTTTGGACGAGGTCGTCGCCACGATTCGCCGGTCGAAAAACCGACAGGACGCGCAAAACAATTTGATGGCGGAATACGGCTTTACCGAGCGGCAGGCCGACGCAATTTTGACGCTCCAGTTGTACCGCCTGACGAATCTCGAGATAACGTCGATCGAGAAAGAGCTTGACGAGGTGCGCAAGCTGATCGCGCACCTGCGCGGCATTCTCGGCAGCGAGCTGAAGCTGCTCGGCGTCATCAAGAAGGAGCTCCTTGAAATCCGCGAGCAGTTCGGCATCGACCGGCGCTCCGAAATTCAAGACGAGGTGGAGGAGCTTAAAGTCGCGCTCGAGGTCATGGTCGCGCCGGAGGACGTGCTCGTGACGCTGTCCAGCGAGGGCTACATCAAGCGGACGAGCAAGCTGTCGTTCACGCGTTCGGGCGGCGAGATCGAAAAGACGGGACTCAAGGAAGGCGATTACGTCCGGGATTTGCTGGAAGTCAATACGATCGAGAGCCTGCTGCTGTTCACGGACAAAGGCCAATACTTCATGCTCCCGGTGCACGCCGTGCCCGAACATAAGTGGAAGGACAACGGCACCGCGCTCGTGAACGTCGTGCCGATCGCGAAGGAGGACCGGGTCGTTTCGGTCATCCCTGTGAAAGATATCCAGGAAATCGGGCGCACCCTCGTCTTCGTTACGAAACGGGGACAGGTGAAGCGCACCGAGTTGAAGGAATACGCGACGAACCGGACGCAGGCGATCGCCGCCGTCAAGCTCGGCGAAGGCGACGAAGTCGTCGCGGTCTGGCTCGACACGCCGGCATCGACGGATATTTTGGTCGTCACGAAGCTTGGGCAGAGCATCCGGTTCTCGGGCCAAGAAGTCAACTCCATGGGCCGCGTCGCCGCAGGCGTCCGAGCGATCGCGCTCCGGGAAGGCGACGAAGTCGTGTCCGCGGCGCCGGTGCTCGGCGACGAGGGCGAAGTGCTGACGATGACCGACATTGGCTACGCCAAGCGCTCGCTGCTCGCCGACTACAATGTGCAGGGGCGCGGGGGCAAAGGCATCGCGACGTTCGAATTCAAGGAAGGCAAGCGCGTCAAACCGAACGGCAGCATGTTGATTGCCGCCGTCTACGTACGCGAAGAAGCCGCGCTCATGGCGGTGACGCGAAGCGGGAAAACGACCGCTTTCTCGTCGGAGCGGGTGCCGATCTCAGACCTTCGCTCGCATGGCGCATCGGTCGTGCCGGTGGAGAAAGGCGACGAAGTCATCGCGCTGGTCGCTCTGCCGAAAATCGAAGGCTAAACCTAATAAAGCAATTGAAGAACTCCCGGGTTTCTAACGAAACGCGGGAGTTTTTTTGTGACCGGGGGAACAAGCGAAGTTTTTTACTTGCGCGAACAGCCTTCAATGCCCGTATCTAATACGTGCTTTCACTTGTGACTCCGGAAGTATTCGAATGCTGTCCAGACCTGCCCAATGAGAACGGCGTTTCGTTAAGTTGGCGCGAAGCTATCTGTCCGATGCCTTTGGCTAGTGCTTATCCAGCAACCTTCTGCTGTCCAAACCTGTCCAATGCGAACGGCATGTCGTCAAACCCACAGGGATCCATCTGCTGCAAGCAATTGCTCAAACACGGGAGCATCTCCTCTGTCCATAATCGTCCATTACACTGTTTGTCTTTAAGCACACGTGGCGCTAATTGCCGCTAGCAACGTTCAAACTCGTCGAGTATCCCCGCTGTCCAAAATCGTCCGATACGAACTGTGTGTCTTCAACCACGTGGGGCTGCCTGCCGTTAGCGACGTTCAAACTCGTCGAGTATCCCCGCTGTCCAAAATCGTCCGATACGAACTGTGTGTCTTCAACCACGTGGGGCTGCCTGCCGCTAGCAACGTTCAAACTCGTCAAGTATCCCCGCTGTCAAAAATCGTCCGATACGAACTGTGTGTCTTCAAGTACACGTGGGGCAGCCTGTCGCTAGCAACGTTCAAACTCGTCAAGTATCCCCGCTGTCCAAAGTTGTCCAATGAGAACGGCGTGTCTTCAAGTAATCGTGAAACCATCTGCTTCGGTAGAGTGTTTCAGTTTGAACAGCAGTAGAGTTTCGGGGAGAAAGTGGATTGCTCTCATCAGTTCGGGGAGAGACTGATTTCTTCTGTCGGCGGGGGATGTTGCGTGTTGTCCGAATCTTAAGATGTGCGTTCCTGATGTCCAAAAATGTCCAATGAGAACGGCATATCCTCAAGTAATTGTGAAACCATCTGCTTCCGTGGAGTGTTTGAGTTTGATAAGCGGTAGAGTTTCGGGGAGAAAGTGGATTGCTCTCATCAGTTCGGGGAGAGACTGATTTCTTCTGTCGGCGGGGGATGTTGCGTGTTGTCCGAATCTTAAGGTGTGCGTTCCTGCTGTCCAAAGTTGTCCAATGAGAACGGCGTGACTTCAAGTAATCGTGAAACCATCTTCCTCCCTGGAGTGTTTGAGTTTGATCGGCGGTAGAGTTTCGGGGAGAAAGTGGATTGCTTCAAATGGCGGGGGATGTTGCGTGTCGTCCGGATCTTAGAGAGCGCGTTCCTGCTGTCCAAAGTTGTCCAATGAGAACAGCGTGACTTCAAGTAATCGTGAAACCATCATCAGCCTCGGTGGAGTGTTTGAGTTTTAGGGCGGTAGAGTTTCGGGAGAAAGTGGATTGCTTCAAATGGCGGGGGATGTTGCGTGTCGTCCGGATCTTAGAGAGCGCGTTCCTGTTGTCCAAAAATGTCCAATGGGAAAGGCGTGTTTTAAAGTAATCGTGAAATCATCTGCTTCGGTCGAGTGTTTGAGTTTAAGGGCGGTACAGTTTCGGGGAGAAGTGGATTCCTTCATGTGGCGGGGGATGTTGCGTGTCGTCCGAATCTTAAGGAGTGCGTTCCTGCTGTCCAAAAATGTCCAATGAGAACGGCATGTCCTCAAGTAATTGTGAAACCATCAGCCTCCGTGGAGTGTTTGAGTTTGATTGGCGGTAGAGTTTGGGGGAGAAAGTGGATTGCTCTCATCAGTCCGGGGAGAGACTGATTTCTTCTGTCGGCGGGGGATGTTGCGTGTCGTCCGGATCTTAGAGAGCGCGTTCCTGCTGTCCAAAGTTGTCCAATGAGAACGGAGTGACTTCAAGTAATCGTGAAACCATCTGCCTCCCTGGAGTGTTTGAGTTTGATCGGCGGTAGAGTTTCGGGGAGAAGTGGATTGCTTCAAATGGCGGGGGATGTTGCGTGTCGTCCGGATCTTAAGGGGCGCGTTCCTGCTGTCCAAAGTTGTCCAATGAGAACGGCGTGTCTTCAAGTAATCGTGAAACCGTATTTGCCGCGGGGTAACGAGAGTGCGTTAATCCTTTGTCAGCAGCTGCGGTTTCGCTCGCGAGAGGACGCAGAAGTTCAATACGTGCCGTAGGGATAAACGAAACGCCGCCAGCGATTATGCCGGGCGGCGTCTTTTTATGCATAGTGGGACGACGATTCGAAAAAAAAGTTTCGCCACCGTTCGGAAGTGTGACGGCGACCGCGCGCGAGCGGTGTTGAACGGTGTCGGATGCGGTCGCGGATCAGCGTTTTTGCTCGATTAATGTCTTAAAATATTAAACCTCTAAAGCTTTCCTACCCCATCGGACAGTGCTATACTTTGTATAAAATGAACGTTAGGGGGACGAGTCATGTACACGAACGAGTTCGCGAAGCTTTGGTTTAAGCTCAGCAAGGATTTACGGATCCATATGGAGACGCAGCTCGCGCCTACGCTTACGGAAAGCCAGTTGACCGTTCTCGAGTACGTGCTGGCGGCGGACAGGATGAAGCCGTCCGACCTGATCCATTACCTCGCGACGACGCCGGCCGCGGTGACGACGCTGCTCGACCGGATGGAGAAGAACGAATTGATCGAGCGCGTGCGCGACGACCGCGACCGCCGCATTGTGTGGATCCACGTCACCGAGAAGGGCAGAGAAGAATGCAAGCGAGGCGTCGACATTCGAGAAAGCTTCTTGACCGAATATTTGAGCCGCATCTCGTCCCACAACCAGCAGCTGCTCGTCTATCTGCTCGGCAAAATTACGAACATCGAACAACAGCGCATTTCGTAATCACTGCGGTTGACCGCCGGCGGGAACGCCTTCGCCGACGCCGACCGCCAGTTTGTCCAGATGGCGGTTCATTTCCGCATGCATGTCCACAAGCTGCGCGAGCGTTCGCGGCGTAAGCAGCGGATCGTCGGTTTTCGACGCGACGTCGTCGAGCGACAGCACTCGGTAACGCGATTTGCCGCCGCTGACATACTTATGGACCCAGGTCGGAATCGCATCCAGTTCCGTGACGGTCGTTACCGCGGTGCCGTCCGCTCGGTACGTTTTCCGGAACGTGACCTTGAGGAGGGCGCCGTATTCTTTATACCCGCCGAACTGGTTCGAAATAAAATTGCCCAACGAATACATAATGACGCCATCGCGCTCCGCGCCGTCCGGGCCGACGACCCGGTACCGTTCGTACGGTTGAACGACGTGGGGGTGATGTCCGAGCACAAGGTCGGCGCCCGCTTGGATCGCTAGGCGCGCGATCCGCTTCTGCTCGTCGTTCGGTTCGCGTTGGTACTCGTTCCCGAAGTGGAGCGATACCGTGACGATATCCGCGCCGGCCGCTTTAGCTCTTGCAATGTCGGATTCGATTTTGGCGTCGTCGATCAAATTGACGGCGAAAGGCTTGTCCTTCGGAATCGGAATGCCGTTCGTCCCATATGTGTAGGAGAGGAACGTATTTCGGATCCCGTCGCGGGTAATCGTCGTCAACGTTTGCGACGCCTCCTCCGACTCGGCGGTTCCGACGGGCGCCACGCCGTGCTCGCGCAGCGTCGTGAGCGTGTGAACGAGCCCGGCGAAGCCTTGGTCGAGCGAGTGGTTGTTGGCGGTCGACACGACGTCGAAGCCGGCGCCGGCGAGGGCATTCGCCAGGGCGACGGGTGCGTTGAACATCGGGTAACCGCGGAAGCCGCGCTCGTCCCCGGCGATCGGCGTCTCGAGGTTCGCCACCGCCCAGTCCGCGCCGGCGAACACGTCGCTGAGCGGCGCGAAGAACCCGGAGAAATCGTACGCGCCGGTTTGCTCGTCGTACGCCCCCGGCAGCTGCGGCGTGTGCATCATCACGTCGCCGACGGCGACGAGCGTCGCTTCGACGGGCGGCGGCGGCTCAGGCGGCGCGGGCGGCGCGGGCTGTTTGGGCGCAGCTTCGCTGCGGGCGCCCCCGGTCTCCGACAGAGGGATGCCGTCGCGCCCGGCCTGCTCCTTGGGCTCGGCCGCGCCTTCGCAGCCGGCGAACAAGAGGGAGGCGGCGAGCAGCGCCGCCCCGAGGCGAAGGACCGGCGCCATGCTACGCCTCTTCCCAGCGGCACAGGATGCCGGCCGGGAGCACCATGTCGCGCGAGGTGATCGGCAGGCCGATCTCGCCGCTCGTGATGCGGCCGCCATGCTTGCTCGCGATCGTGATGTTGACGATGTTGTTCAGCACCGTCGGCGAAAGGCCCGTCGTATACGAGTTGATGAGGAAGAAGAGAGGGTTGTCCGACAAAATCGTCGTACACAGCTCGACGAACGGATACAGGCTCTCCTCCAGTTTCCACACCTCGCCGCCGGTGCCTCGGCCGTACGACGGCGGATCCATGATGATGCCGTCGTATTTGTTGCCGCGGCGCTGCTCGCGCATGACGAATTTGAACACGTCGTCGGTGATGAAGCGGACCGGACGTTCCGCCAGACCCGAAAGCTCGAGGTTTTCTTTCGCCCAGAGCACCATGCCCTTGGCCGCGTCGACGTGGCACACTTCGGCCCCGGCGGCCGCTGCCGCGACCGTCGCGCCGCCCGTGTACGCAAACAAGTTGAGCACTCTGATCGGCCGTCCGGCGGAGCGGATTTTGTCCATCATCCAAGACCAGTTGGCCGCTTGCTCCGGGAACAGTCCGGTATGCTTAAAATTGGTCGGACGGATATAAAACTTCAAATCCCGGTATCCGATCGTCCACCGTTCGGGCAGCTTCGTCGTGTATTCCCAATGACCGCCGCCCGTCGAGCTGCGGTGGTACCGGCCTGCGACGGAGCGCCACAGGTCGTTCTCTTCAGTGAGCGGCCATATGATTTGCGGATCGGGGCGCCGCAGCACGACGTGTCCCCATCGCTCCAGCCGCTCTCCGCCGCCGGCGTCGATCAATTCGTAGTCTCGCCAGTCTTTTGCAACAAACATTTTTGAATTTCTCCTTACCTGTTGAAAGTTTTTGGAAATTCTCTTATCTTGAATGAAAGAAGCTTATCCGTTTATTGTACACAGTTGTTTCTATCCAATCAAAACATTGAAGGGGAAAATCGATGAATACACCCGTTACCCGCGTCCGTCTGCGCCGAAAACCGACGTTACCCGCCGCCCTAGCCGCTGCCGGCTTGTCCGCGCTGCTGTCGCTGGCGCTCGGCTTCGCGCTGCGAAGCCCCGCGGCGGCCGCGTTCGACGAAGCGCTCGGCGCCGCCGTCCGCGGCTGGCGGTCCGGGGCGCTCGACGCGGTCGCAACGGCGTTCGACGCGATCGGCTCAACGGTCGGTTTTGCGGCGCTGACGCTTGTCTTCGCCGGCGCGCTGTTCGCGCTGCGGCGGAGCCGAGACGCGCTGCTGCTGATCGCTGCGACCGTCGTCGCTTGGGTGCTGAACACGGCCGTCAAGAATTGGTTCGACCGCCCGCGGCCGGAGGCGGACGCGTTGTTTGCGGCGGACGGGTTCAGCTATCCGAGCGGCAATGCGACGATCGCGATGGCGCTGTTCGGCTTCGCGGCCGCCGCGTTCGCTTCGCGGGCGCGATCGCCCGGCGGGAAAACCGCGGTACGCCTCGTCGCCGCGCTGGCGATTCTGCTTCTCGGGGTTTCGCGGGTTTACGCCGGCGTGCATTATCCGACCGACATCGTCGGCGGCTATCTGCTCGGTTTCGCGGTGGCCGTCGGCTTGTCGGCCGCGCGGCGCGAGACGTAAGCGATGCGCGGCCCGTGCCTGCAAAAGCAAACTACATAACAAAACCGAATACGAACGGGAGGAATTCCGATGAGCGTCTCAGCCCCAAGCGGTCATGATCTGTATTTGTTCCACGAGGGCACGCTCTACCGCAGCTACCTCTCCATGGGCGCGCATATTGCGACCGACGATTCTGGCTTGGCGGGCGTCCGATTTTCCGTGTGGGCGCCGCGCGCTCGAAGCGTCAGCGTCGTCGGCGACTTCAACGGCTGGGATCGCGCTGCCCATCCGCTCGCGAAAGTGTCCTCCGGCGTATGGAGCGGTTTCGTCCCCGGGGTCGGGGAAGGCGCCGTCTACAAGTATGCCGTGGAATCCGCAGACGGGGAATGGAAGATGAAAGCCGACCCATACGCCTTCTTCGCGGAGGTGCGGCCGAAATCGGCGTCGATCGTGTACGACCTGAACGGCTATCGGTGGAAGGACGGACCGTATCGGAGCCGGAAGGAACGAGAAGACCACTACGAACGCCCGATGAACATTTACGAGGTGCATCTCGGCACCTGGAAAACGAAGCCGGACGGAAGTCCCCTCACCTACGAGGAGCTCGCCGTCGAGCTCGTCGATTACGCGGCTGACATGGGCTACACCCACATCGAGCTGCTGCCGGTCGCCGAGCATCCGTACGACCGTTCCTGGGGGTATCAAGCGACGGGATTTTTCGCGGCGACAAGCCGGTTCGGGACGCCGAAGCAGTTCATGGCGTTCGTCGACCGGTGCCATCAGCGGGGTCTCGGCGTCATTCTCGACTGGGTGCCCGGTCATTTCGGCAAAGACGACCACGGCTTGCGACGGTTCGACGGCACCCCGACTTTCGAGCCGGAGGACGAACGGCTCGCCGAAAAGCTGGAATGGGGCACGCTCGCCTTCGATTTCGGCAAACCGGAAGTGCGAAGCTTCCTAATCTCGAATGCTTTGTTTTGGATGGATTACTTTCATATCGACGGCCTCCGCGTCGACGCCGTCGCCAGCATGCTGTTCCTCAATTTCGGCAAACCGGAGGACCGGCGCGTCTACAATCGCTACGGCGGTCAAGAAAATTTGGAAGCGATCGATTTCATTAAAGAATTGAACACGGTCGTTTTCCGGCATTATCCGAATGCGCTTATGATGGCCGAAGACTCTACAGCATGGCCCCTAGTCACCGCGCCCGTCCACGACGGCGGCCTCGGCTTTAATTACAAATGGAATATGGGTTGGATGAACGACATGTTGAAATACATGGAGGAAGACCCGATCCATCGCAAATACCACCACGATCGCATCACGTTCTCCTTCTTCTATGCATTTTCAGAAAATTACGTACTTCCTTTCTCGCACGACGAGGTCGTGCACGGCAAGAAATCGCTCTTAAACAAAATGCCCGGCGACTATTGGCAAAAGTTCGCGAACCTGCGCCTGCTGCTCGCCTACATGATCGCCCATCCAGGCAAAAAGCTGCTATTCATGGGCTGCGAGCTGGGCATGTTCTCCGAATGGAAAGATCTCGAGCAGGTCGATTGGCATTTGCTCGACTATCCGATGCACGCGGCGACGCACGGCTTCGTGCGCGCGTTGAACGCCTTCTACAAAAAGCATCCTGCGCTCTGGGAGCGCGATCGCAGCATGGAAGGGTTCGAATGGATTTCGCCGCACGACAGCGATCAAAGCGTCGTATCGTTCCTCCGGCGGGGGAAAGACCCGGAGGAAGAGCTCATCTGCGTATGCAACTTTACCCCAGTCGTCCGGCACGACTACCGGATCGGCGTGCCGGGGCCCGGAACGTACCGGGAGCTGTTCAACACTGACGACGAAGCGTTCGGCGGCTCCGGCGTAGCGGCCGGCGGCCGATGCAAGGCCGAGCCCAAGCCGTGGCACGGTCGGGAGCACAGCGTCAGCCTTACGCTGCCGCCGCTCGGCGCCGTCGTGCTGAAACGATCTCGATCCGATTCGACAACTCGAAAGGAGCAACGCCCATGAGACGCAAAGAATGCGTAGCCATGCTGCTTGCGGGAGGAGAGGGCCGCCGTCTCGGCGCCCTGACGAAGCATCTCGCGAAGCCTGCGGTTCATTTTGGAGGAAAGTACCGAATCATCGATTTTACGCTGTCGAACTGTACGAATTCAGGCATCGACACCGTCGGCGTGCTGACGCAATATCAGCCGCTCGTGTTGAATTCGTATATCGGCATCGGTTCGTCGTGGGACCTCGACCGGAAGAACGGCGGCGTCACGGTGCTGCCTCCGTTCATGGAGCAGAAAGGCGGCAATTGGTACAGCGGCACGGCGAACGCCATTTACCGCAACATCGGCTTCATTGAACAATACGATCCGGAGTACGTGCTCGTCATCTCCGGGGATCACATTTACAAAATGAACTACGACTCGATGCTTTCGTTCCATAAGGCGCAGCAGTCGGAAGCGACGATCGCCGTCATCGAAGTCAAGTGGGAAGAGGCGAGCCGCTTCGGCATTATGAGCGTAGACGACGAGCACCGGGTGACGGAGTTCGCCGAGAAGCCGAAGGAGCCGCAAAGCAATCTCGCGTCCATGGGCATTTACATTTTTAATTGGAGCGTCTTGAAATCGTATCTCATCAAGGACGAAGCGAATCCGGATTCGTCGAACGATTTCGGCAAGGACATTATTCCGCGTATGCTGGACGAAGGCGTCCGCGTCCACGCGTATCCGTTCGAAGGGTATTGGAAGGACGTCGGCACGATCCAGAGTTTGTGGGAATCGAACATGGACTTGCTCGAGGAAGAGACGCAGCTCAATTTGTTCGACCGCAATTGGCGTATCTATTCGTTAAGTCCGTACCAGCCGCCGCAGTACATCGCGCCGAGCGCGAAGGTGTCGCGCTCGCTGCTGAACGAGGGCTGCTCCGTGTATGGCGAAGTCGATCGGTCCGTTCTGTTTTACGGCGTCACCGTGGAGAAAGGGGCCGTCGTCCGCGATTCGGTCGTCATGCCGAACGCCGTCGTCGGCGAAGGGGCTCGCGTGTACCGCGCGATCATCGGCGAAGGGACGATCATCGAGCCCGGCGCCGTCGTCGGCGACCCGAACTCGCCCCCGTCGGAAATTACGCTCATCGGCAACAACGAAACGGTGCGCAAGGAGGTAAACGCATGAAACGGATTATGGGCGTCATCAATTTGATCAACGAACCAGACGGGCTGGAAGAGCTTACGCTGCACCGCTGTCTCGCATCCGTGCCGTTCGGCGGCCGCTATCGCCTCGTCGATTTTCCGCTGTCGAACATGGTCAACTCCGGCATCGAGGAAGTCGCCGTGTTCACGCATCATAAATACCGCTCGCTCATGGACCATCTCGGCTCCGGCAAAGAATGGGATCTCGACCGCAAGCGCGGCGGCCTGTTCGTCCTGCCGTCGGTGCTGGACATACCGAGCGGCATTCCGAGGGGCGATCTGTTCCAATTTTTCACCCACCGGGATTATTTCGCCCGCGGGCGGCAAGATTACGTGCTGGTGTCGCGCAGTCACGTCGTCTGCAACATCGACTATCGGGGCGTGCTGGAGCAGCATCTCGAGACGGGCGCGGACATCACCTGCGTTTACTACGAGTCGGATGAATTGGACGACGCGATTTACCGCAAGCTCGCGTTCGGACCGGACGGCCGCGTGACGGCGATGCAGGACCGCACCGGACGGCTCGACAGCCGGAACGTATCGATGGAGATGTATTTGATGAGCAAGAGCCTCCTGCTCGACATCGTCGAGACGTGCCTCGCGCAGGGCGACGATCATCTCGTGCGGGACGGCATCATGAAAAATATATCGCGTTTGAAAATGTACGGCTACAAACACGAAGGGTATACGGGCACCGTTAATACGATTCAAAGCTATTATCGGCACAGCATGCAGCTGCTGCGGCCGGAGACGCTGCGCGAGCTGTTTTTCCAGCAGGCCCCGATCTACACGAAGGTCAAAGACGAGCCGCCGACGAAGTATACGGAGAGCGCCTTCGTTCATAACGCGCTCGTCGCGAACGGCTGCGTCGTCGAAGGCCGGGTCGAGAACAGCATTTTGTCGCGCGGCGTCAAGGTGCACCGCGGCGCGCAGGTGCGTAACTGCATCCTGCTTCAAAACTGCGAAATCGGCGAAAACGTCGTGATCGAAAACGCGATTCTCGACAAAGACGTGACGATCGATCAGGGCCGGGTGTTAAGCGGGGCGCTGACGGCGCCGTTCATCGCGGCGAAGAAGAAGGTGATCTGAACGTGAACGTGTTGATGATCGCCGCCGAGGCGGTCCCGTTCGTCAAAACCGGCGGCCTCGCGGACGTCGCCGGCTCGCTGCCGAAGGCGCTGAACGCCGCCGGGGCGGATGTGCGCGTCCTGCTGCCGAAGTACGGGGACATTCCCGCCGCATGGCGGGAGAAGATGCAGCCGCTTGTCTCGTTTACGGTGCAGGTCGGCTGGCGCCGCCAATACGCCGGCGTCGAAACGCTCGAGCACGACGGCGTGACGTATTATTTTATCGACAACGAGTTTTATTTCAATCGTCCGGGTTTGTACGGCTACGGGGACGACGCGGAGCGCTTCGCGTTCTTCTGTCAAGCGGCGCTCGAGGCGCTGCCTCGGCTCGGTTGGCGGCCGGACGTGCTGCACGCCCACGATTGGCATGCGGCGCTCGTGCCTGTGTTTTTGCGGGCGCATTACGGCTTAAGCGAATTTCACCGATCGCTGCGAACGGTGTTTACGATTCATAATTTGAAATATCAAGGCGTGTTCGGCTACGGCGTCATGCAGGACTTGCTTAACTTGGGCGACGAGCATTTCCACGCGAACGCGCTGGAATATTACGGTTCCGTCAATTATCTGAAAGGCGCGCTCAACTACAGCGACGCGCTGACGACGGTCAGCCCGACGTACGCGAACGAAATTCAGACGCCGTATTACGGCGAAGGGCTCGACGGCACGCTTCGGTATCGGCGGGAAGCGCTGCGCGGCATTTTGAACGGCCTCGATTACGATGCGTTCGACCCGTCCCGGGATCCGCATCTCGTCGAGCCGTATGCGCCGCCGGCGGCGGCGAAGCTGCGCAACAAGCTGGCGCTGCAGGAAGAGCTGGGGCTGCCGGTATCCGAAGACACGCCGGTCGTCTCGCTCGTCACGAGGCTCGTCGAGCAGAAGGGGCTCGATCTGATCGCCCACGTGCTTGAGGAGCTGCTTCGTGAAGATTTGCAGCTCGTCGTGCTGGGGGCGGGCGAAGCGCGCTACGAGAAGCTTCTCCGCGACGCCGCGTACCACCATCCGGCGCGGATGTCGACCAATTTGAAGTTCGACGAAGGGCTTGCACGGCGCATTTACGCCGGATCGGATTTGTTCTTGATGCCGTCGCAATTCGAGCCGTGCGGCATCGGTCAGATGATCGCCATCCGTTACGGCACGGCGCCGATCGTCCGGGAGACGGGCGGGCTCGTCGACACGGTGCGGCCTTACAACCAGTATACGGGCGAGGGACACGGCTTCTCGTTCACGCATTACAACGCGCACGAAATGCTGGACACGGTCCGGTTCGCGTTGTCGATGTATCGGGACGAAGCGCATTGGAGCCGCATCGCGGACAATATGGCGCAGCAGGACTTCAGCTGGGGCGCTTCCGCCCGCGAGTACTTGCAGTTATACGAATCGTTGGTTCGCTGACGAGGCAGAGAGAGGTTCTAGCCCATGGTTATCATTCGCAATTTACAGCCGGAAGAGTTCGACGCGGCGATGACGCTCGGCGAATTCGCGTTCCAAGTCCGCATTCCGGAGCCGGAGCGGACGGCGCGCATCGGCATGATGAAGCCTCATCAACAGTGGGGCGCCTTCGTCGACGGAGAGCTGGCAGCGAAGTATACGCTGTTGGATTTGGACACGTGGATCCACGGGGTCAAATACGCGATGGGCGGCATTGCCGGCGTCGCGACGTGGCCGGATTATCGCCGGCAAGGGCTTGTTTCGCGGCTGCTGGCGCATTCGCTCGCAACGATGCGCGCGAACGGGCAGACGGTGTCGTTCTTGCATCCGTTCTCGTTCCCGTTCTACCGGAAATACGGGTGGGAGCTGTACGCCGAATACAAAGCATACGACATTCCGATGGCGCTCTTGCCTGCGGCGCCGCCTGAGACGGCTCGCATGCGTCGCGCGCCGATCGACTGGGCGGCGCTGCATCCGATGTACGAAGCGTTCGCTCGGCGGTATTCGGGTACGCTCGTTCGTACGGAGGAATGGTGGAACAACCGGATTTTTTTCAATAAAAAGCTTACTGCGGCGGTGTACGAAAACGAGGCGGGCGAAAAGCGCGGGTACGTGTTGTACGAAGCGCTCGATCGAAAGCTGACGGTGCACGAGCTCGTCGCGCTCGACGACGCGGCGCGGCGCGCGCTGTGGGGCTATCTGCGCAATCATGATTCGATGGCGGATCAGGTGAAGTGGCACGCGCCGGCGGACGACGCGCTGCACTACCTGCTTCCCGATCCGCGGGTGAAGCAGGAGCTCGTGCCGTATTTCATGGCACGGGTGGTGGACGCGGCGGCGTTCGTCGCCGCGTACCCGTTCGCCGCGGGGGCGGGCGCGGCGGTGACGCTGCGCGTGCGGGACCCGCACGCGGCTTGGAACGACGGCGCGTTCGCGCTCGCCGTCGACGATGCCGGGCGCGGCACGCTCGCGCCCGCGGCGGCTGGCGCCGACGCGGACGGCGGCGCGCTCTCGTGCAGCATCGGGACGTTGACCGCGATGCTGCTCGGGTACCGGCGCCCGGCCTTCCTGCATGCCGCCGGCATGCTGGAGGGGCCGGAAGGCGCCGCGGCGCAGCTTGAGCGCGTGCTGCCCGCGCGCCCGACGCACCTCGCCGATTTCTTCTGAATCGAGACTTTAAGGGAGACAGCCCACGGACAGGGCTGTCTTCTTTTTTTCTTCAAATCGGCGAAAATCGTGATATGATAGGGGGAAAGGCGGTGGACGAACGACGATGGAAGAACAGAACCCGACGACTCGAAAACAAATCATGACGATGCTTCGCAAGCGCGGTCCGTTGAACGCGAACGAGATCGCGAAGCAGCTGGGCATTTCCGATATCGCCGTGCGCCGACACTTGAACAATTTGGAACGCGACCGCGTCATCCGCTCCGAGACGGTGCGCCAAGCGATGGGGCGTCCGACGTACGTTTATTCCTTGACCGAATACGCGGAGGATTTGTTCCCGAAGCACTATTCGGACATTACGCTGGAATTCCTCAACGACGTGATGGCGCTGCAGGGGCCGGAGATGATCGATGCGCTGTTCGAACGGCGGGAAGCGCGGCTCGAACAAAAATATAAGGATCGACTGAACCGCATAGAGATGCCGAAGGGCGCGGACGCGCTGGCGGCTCGCGTCGACGAGCTCGCCGCGATCCAAGAGGAACGCGGATATATGGCGGAATGGAGGAAGGCGGAGGCCGACGGCGCCGCGCGCTTTTTCATCACCGAGCATAACTGCCCGATTCACGCGATCGCGCATAATTACAACCAGGCGTGCAGCAGCGAACTGTCGTTGTTCCGCAAGGTGCTGGGGGCGGAAGTCGAGCAGCTGGAGTGCAAGGCGAAGGGCGGCCAGCGCTGCGTGTACGAAGTGAAGCCGAAGGCATAAAGAAAGGCGTTCCGCTTAAGGACTTCCCGAATCGGGAGGTCTTTTTGTCGTACGTGCGGCTTGCTGCATATTTCCATCGATAGGAAGACAAACTGTGAACGGTATCGATGGAAAATGGAGGGAGTCGCAGCATGGAAAACCAAACGCAGGAAAGCGGCGGTACGCTGACGAACCGGCAGGGCCACCCGATTTCCGACAACCAGAACGTCCGGACGGTCGGCAGCCGGGGGCCGACGACATTGGAAAATTATCACTTCCTCGAGAAAATTTCGCATTTCGACCGCGAGCGCATTCCGGAGCGCGTCGTTCACGCTCGGGGGGCGGGCGCCCACGGCTATTTCGAGGCGTACGGCACGGTCGGCGGCGAGCCGATCGCCAAATATACGCGCGCGAAGCTGTTTCAAGAGAAAGGCAAGCGGACGCCCGTGTTCGTCCGGTTTTCGACCGTCGTGCACGGGGGCCATTCGCCGGAGACGCTGCGCGATCCGCGGGGCTTCGCCGTCAAATTTTACACGGAGGACGGCAACTGGGACTTGGTCGGCAACAATTTGAAAATTTTCTTCATACGCGACCCGATGAAATTTCCCGATATGGTCCACGCGTTCCGTCCCGATCCGGTGACGAACGTGAACGACCCGCAGCGGATGTTCGATTTTCTCTCGCTGTCGCCCGAAGCGACGCACATGGTGACGTTCCTGTTCTCGCCATGGGGCATTCCGGCCAATTATCGGCAAATGCAAGGGTCCGGCGTCAACACGTACAAATGGGTGAACAAAGAAGGCCGAGCGCTCCTCGTAAAATATCATTGGGAGCCGCTCAAGCAAGGCATTAAAAATTTGCTTCAACGCGAGGCGGACGAAATTTTGCTGAAAAGCTTCAGTCATGCGACGGAGGATTTGTACCGCGCCATCGAGGAAGGCGATTATCCGGAGTGGGAGATGCGCGTGCAAATCATGGAAGACGGCGAGCATCCCGAGCTCGATTTCGATCCGCTCGACCCGACGAAGCTGTGGCCGGAGGAGCAATTCCCGTTCCTTGCGGTCGGCAAAATGGTGCTGAACAAAAACCCCGACAATTATTTCGCGGAGGTCGAGCAAGCGGCGTTCGGCACCGGCGTGCTCGTCGACGGCCTCGATTTCTCCGACGACAAGCTGCTGCAGGGCCGCACGTTCTCGTATTCGGACACGCAGCGGTACCGCGTCGGCACGAATTATTTACAGCTGCCCATTAACGCGCCGAAGACGCACGTGGCGACGAATCAGCGGGAAGGCCAAATGCAGTTCAAGGTCGATCTCGGCCCGTCGCAAAATCCGCACGTCAACTACGAGCCGTCGTCGCTCGGCGGCCTCCGCGAGGCGCCGAAGGCGGGAGCGGATCACGAGCCGCATTACGACGCGAATCTCGTGCGCAAGAAGATTGAGCGGACGAACGATTTCAAACAGGCGGGCGAAACGTACCGCCGCATGGACGACGTCGAGCGCGGCGAGCTCGTCGCCAACCTCGTGAACGCGCTGTCCGTGTGCCGAGCGGATATCCAAGACCGCATGATCGAATATTTTACGAACGCCGATCCGGATTACGGCCGCCGCGTGCGGGAAGGGCTCGAGCAAGCCGGGAGCCGCTCTCGCGGCGGAGCGCAAGCCGTCGATCAAGCGAGACGGTCGGGCCATCCGACGGACGGCTATTAATGTACCTGACCTCCGGGGACCGCAGCGGTTCCCGGAGATTTTGATTTTCCGCGGGAAAAAGCTGTCATTTTCGCGGCGTCATGTTACATTATTGCATGTGAGACTTTTCGCAACCTACCGCGGAACGAGGGAGTCGCATGTTTTTCCTGGAGCATTTATCGTGGATTCTTACGCTGCTGAATATCGGCCTCGCGGGCTTCGTCATTTTCCTTGAACGGAGGAACGTCGCGTCCACTTGGGCATGGCTCATGGTGCTGCTGTTTTTGCCGGTCGTCGGCTTCGTCGCGTACGTCATGTTCGGCCAAAACTTGAGCCGGCGCAAGCTATACAAGCTGGGGCGCGAAACGGAGGAGCGGCTCGCGGCGGTCATCGAGATGCAGCGCTCGGATTTCAAACGCCGCAAGGTGCCGTTCCGCGATCCCGTGATGGATCGGTACCGCGATATGATGTATATGAACCTTATGAGCAGCTCCGCCGTCTATACGCAGGATAACGAGGTGCGCATTTTCACGGACGGCGACGCCAAGTTCGGGTCGCTGCTGCGCGACATCCAAGAGGCGAAGCACAGCATTCACCTGCTGTACTACATCGTGAAGGACGACGAGCTAGGGAACCGGCTGCTCGACGCGCTGATCGAGAAGGCAGCGGAAGGCGTCGAGGTGCGGTTTCTGTACGACCAGATCGGATCGCACCGGCTGCCGCCCCGCTTTTTCCAACGGCTGACGAAGGCGGGAGGCCGAGCGGCGTCTTTTTTTCCGTCGAAAATTCCGTATTTCAACATCCGGGTCAACTACCGCAATCATCGCAAGATGGTGATCGTCGACGGCAAATACGGCTATATCGGGGGCTTCAACGTCGGCGACGAATACGTCGGCCGCCATCCGCGGCTCGGCTATTGGAGAGACACGCATTTGCGTATCGAAGGCAGCGCGGTGCTGCAGATGCAGGTCCAGTTCGCGCTCGACTGGAATCTCGCGACGTCGGAGCCGGTCGCGTTGGACGAGCATTATTTCCCGCCGAGCGCATCGCTTGGCGTCGTCGGCGTGCAGATCGTTTCGAGCGGTCCGAATTTCCCGATCGAGCATACCCGCAACGTCTATTTGAAAATGATTCACGCGGCCAAAGAGAGTATCTATATTCAAACGCCGTATTTCATTCCTGACGAGAGCGTCCTGACGGCGCTGAAGATGGCGATTCTTTCCGGCGTCGACGTGCGCGTCATGATTCCCGGCAAGCCGGACAAGCATATGGTGTATTGGGCGTCGTATTCGTACCTCGGCGATCTGCTTGCGCTCGGCATGCGCTGCTTCCTGTACGACAAAGGGTTTCTCCATGCGAAGACGATCGTCGTCGACGGCGAAATCGCCTCCGTCGGCACGGCCAATTTCGACATCCGCAGCTTCCGGCTCAACTTCGAGGTGAACGCCGTCCTCTACGATACGGGAACGGCGAACCGGCTGCGGGACATCTTCGAAGAGGATATGCTGCACTGCAGGGAGTTGACGCACGAGGCGTATCGTTCGCGGCCGAAGCTCGAGCACATCCGCGAATCGTGCATCCGATTGATGTCGCCGATTTTGTAATCGAATCGCGACATCCTGCCTAACGCTTGCCGATCGCATGCGAGGGCGGGTGTCCGGTAATCCGCTTAAACAACCGCTGGAAATAAGACACATCCGCATATCCGACGAATTCGGCGACGTCGCTTACCGTAAGTTGCGAATCGTTCAGCAAATAGATCGCGGTGCGGATTCGAACGTCGTGGAGGTAAGCGCTGATCGTCTGCCCGGTTACCCGGCGAAACAACGCCGCCGCGTAATTCGGGCTTTTCCCGATGTGCTCGCCCAATTCCGCCTTCGTGACTTTCTCCCGATAATGCTCCCGAATGTACTGCTTCATCCGCTCGACGCTGCGGACGACGTCCGGCGCCGCGGGCGCCGCGGGCTTGCGGTCGAGCTCTCGGTTCCACAAGACGAGCAGTTCGAGCAGCAAAGCCCCCGCCATCGCGTCGGCGTAAGGCGACCGGTCCTGCAGCTCCCCGTGCATCCTCTTGAGGCGTTCGAGAAACAGCTCGTATGCGCCGGCTCTCGCTTTCATCCAACCTTCGGCTTGGAGCACCGGCGGAACGGGAAGCTCCGAAGCGACGGAGGGGGCGAAACGGACGACGTATTTCTCGTGAAACTTCGTCGGCACCCCTTTCCCGTAAAACGGGATTCCGGCGGGGATGAGCAGCAGTTCGCCTTTGTCGACGACGACTTTCTCGTGCCCGGTTCCGAGCCAATAGACGCATTTGCCGTACGTGACCGCCACGAGCGTCGCTTCCTTCGAGGAGATCTCCGGCTCGTACCATCGGTCGCCCCGATCCAAACGGACATCCCTCACCAGCAGCAAGCTGACCCCTCCCGATTTTCGGCCATACTATATTTCATGTATCGTACTATAGTTCGTAGCTGAGGGGAACCTTCTGCTTTACAATGGGGAAAAATGACCCAAGGGGGCATCAACGCAGTGCGAAAAACGAAAATCGTAGCGACGATGGGACCGGCTTGCGATTCGCCGTCGGTGCTGAAGGATTTGATTCGATCGGGCATGAACGTCGCGAGGCTGAATATGGCGCACGGCGATTTCGAAGAGCATCGGAGGCGCATTCGGAACGTTCGCGCGGCCGCCGAAGAAGCGGGTGCGATCGTGCCGATTTTGATGGATATCAAAGGTCCGGAAATCCGGCTAGGCACGCTGCAGGCGCCGTCCTACGAATTGAAGGCCGGCGATCGGCTGACGCTGACGACGGAACGAATCGAAGGTACGGCGGAACGCGTTTCCGTCACCTACGCGGAACTGCCGCAGGTGATCGGGCCCGGGGGACGAATCTTGATCGACGACGGGCTGCTGGAGCTGACGGTGGACCGCGTCGAAGGCACCGAGGTCGTCTGCACGGTCGAGAATCCCGCCTTGCTTAAACCGCGCAAAGGGGTCAATCTGCCGGGCGTGAAGACGACGCTGCCGGGCGTCACGGAGCGGGACGTCGCCCACATCGATTTCGGCATCGCGGAGGGCATCGATATGCTCGCGGTATCGTTCGTCCGCAAGGCGGAAGACATCGTTACCATCCGGGGACTGCTGGAAGCCAAAGGCGCTTCGCATATTCAAATTATTTCGAAAATCGAAAACGAAGAGGGCGTCGACGAGCTGGACGCGATTATCGAGGCGTCCGACGGCATTATGGTGGCGCGCGGCGATCTCGGCGTCGAAATCCCTACGGAGGACGTTCCCCTTCTCCAAAGGCGGATGATCGAACGATGCGGCGCCGCCGGAAAGCCCGTCATCGTCGCAACGCAAATGCTCGATTCGATGCAGGTCCATCCGCGTCCGACGCGAGCCGAGGTGAGCGACGTGGCCAACGCCGTGCTGCAGGGAGCGGACGCCGTCATGCTGTCGGGCGAAACGGCCGCCGGCAAATACCCCCTCGAATCGGTGCGAATGATGGCGGCGATCGCGGAGAAGACGGAGGCGACGATCGATTACGGCGAGAAGTTCCTGCTTCGGCCGCATCGGAGCAAGGGCGTCACCGAAGTTGTCAGCCGCGCCGCCGTGAACGCGTCGTTCGAGCTTGGCGCGAAAGCGATCGTCACGCCTACCGTCAGCGGGTTTACGGCTAGGATGGTATCGAAATACCGCCCGGCGGCGCCGATTTTCGCGGTGACGCCGAACGAAGGAACGCTGATGGCGCTGCAGCTGTTGTGGGGAGTCACGCCGGTTCGAGGCGCGAGCGCGGAGACGACGGACGACATGGTCGCTTCCGCGCTCGAAAACAGCGGCAGCTTCGGGTGGAAATCTGGCGACGTCGTCGTCATTACCGCCGGCGTCCCGGTCGGAAGAACGGGGACGACGAATCTCATCCGGGTTCACCAAGTCGGGGTATGATCAGGTAAATAGAGGACGGTACATCGTACGGCAGCCCCTGTTTCCGCGGAAACGGGGGCGTTGTCGTGTCCGCCTCCCGCTGTTTCCATCCTCTCGCACTTGACAGCGGTTGCAACCGCTTCATAATCAGGGTAAGACGAACGAGGGACGGCTCCCGGCTTCGGGAAGGGAGTCGTCGACAGGAGGACGCGACATGAGCTTGCCGGCATGGTTCCGTAAAATGACGATTTTTCCCAAACTGCTGCTTACGCTGCTGCTGGCCGTCGTGCCGATGTACGCGGTCAGCATTTATATTAACGAGCAAGGGGCGGACGGCCTGCGCGAGGAAATGTCGCTCTCGATGTCGGACCGCATCGATTTTTATTTGCAAATGCTGGAGGCGGACATCGCGCTGACGATGCGGCTGCAGCTGCAGTACGTCAACGACGACGACATTCAAAAGCTGGCGAACGCCTCCTCTATCATGAGCAATTACGAAATTTACCTCGCGCAGGAACGCGTGCAGGAAAAAATGCGGCTTATGACCGAGGCGGGTCAATATGTGGCGGACGCCAGCACGTTCATTCCTTCGCTGGGGCGCACGGTCCGAACGAACATCATGGACGACCCGCTGCCGGAGGAGGAGGCCGCCCGCCTCATCGATGCGTACCGTCATGCGGGCGGACCGATTATGGAGCTCGACGGCGAACTGCTGCTGGCGACGGTGTATCCGCATCCGCTCTATTCGAGCGCATCGTCGTTCATGATCGAGGCGAAGCTGTCGAAGCCGAAGCTGACGAGCTTCCTCGACCGGCTGTCGGAGCGGGAGAAGGGCGGGGCCGTATTGATGGACGGCGGGGAGCGATGGGCGCTCTCGACCGTCGACGGCGAGCGGACGACGCAGGCGATGATCGAGTTCGTTCGCAATTTGCGGGAGTCGGACGATGAGGCCGGACAGCGCCTCCTCGAGGTCGACGGCCAAAATTACTTAGTTTCGTTCGAAAAATCGGACGTGCTGGAAGCCGTCCTGCTCGTCTACACGCCGGAACGGCAGTTTTTGGGCCAGCTCGAAAAGTACCGCAACTGGTTCTGGGTGCTCTCGGTCGGTTCCGTGCTGCTGATCGCCTTTGTTTCCCATCGCGTATACAAAATCATTCACGAACCGGTGAAACGTATGGTGGCCGCGTTCCGGAAGGTCGAGAAGGGGGATATGAACTTGTCGATCCGGCACGGCGCCGAGGACGAGTTCGGCTATTTGTACAGCCAGTTCAACGTCATGATCGGGCAGCTGCGCACGCTGATCCAGCAAGTGTACGAAGGGCGCATCCGGCAGCAGCGCTCGGAGCTGAAGCAGCTGCAATCGCAAATCAATCCCCATTTCTTGTATAACAGCTATTTCCTCGTTTACCGAATGGCGCAAAACGGAGATACGGACGCGGTCGCCCGGGCCGCCGAATATTTGGGCGAATATTTCCGCTACGTCACCCGCAATAGCGAAGACGCGGTTCCGCTCGAGCGGGAGTACCGGCACATGATCAATTACAACGATATCCAGCGCATGCGCCTCGGTCGGCGCATCGACTCGCGGATCGACGAATGGGACGCGTCGCTGCCGAACATCCATGTGCCTCGCCTGATTTTGCAGCCGCTGCTCGAGAACGCGTATCATCATGGGCTCAAGGACAAAGTGACGGACGGTTTGATCCGCGTCTCGATCCGTCGAACGGACGGCGAGCTGACGATCCGCGTAGAGGACAACGGCGACGCGCTGTCCGAGGCCAAGCTGGATGAGCTGCGAGGCATGCTGGCGCATCGCGACGCCGATTTTGAAACGACGGGCATGTTCAACGTGCATCTGCGGCTGCGTCTTGAGTTCGGAGACCCGTACGGGCTCCGGCTGTCGCGAAGCGAGCTGGGCGGATTTTGCGTCGAGCTGACCGTTCCGATTCGAGGAGAAGGAGAGAACACGCATGTTTAAAATTTTGGTGGTCGACGACGAAGACTATTTGGTCGACGGCGTGACGACGTTGCTGCGGGAAATCGACGAACCGGAGCTGGACGTGTACTCCGCGTACACCGCGTTCGAAGCGCTCGAATGGCTGGAGCGGACGAAGATCGACGTCGTCCTGTCCGACATCCATATGCCCGGCATGGACGGGCTGGAGCTGCAGCGGCGCATCGCCGAACGGTGGCCGGACTGCCGGGTCATCTTCCTTACGGGCTACGACGATTTCGAATACGCAAAAACGGCGCTGCAGCGGCAAGCGGTCGATTATATTTTAAAGACTGAAGGCGATGCCGCGATCGTCGATGCAGTGCGCAAAGCGATCGATTGCGTCGACAGCGATCAACGGATGGAGGAGCTCGTCCGCGAAGCCGAACGCCAGCGCCGGGAGCTCCGTCCGGTGCTCCAGCGGGAATTTTGGCTCGATGTGCTGGCGTACGGGGAAACCGACGGGGCGCGCGACTTGGCGGAGCCGTTCGCGGAGCTCGGCATCGGCCTGTCGCCGAACGAACCGGTGTTGCTGCTCCTTGGAGAAATCGACCGGTGGGACGACGGTCTCGGCCGCGGGGATAAAGCGTTAATCTTATATGCGGCGGCCAACATCTCCGAAGAAATCGTCGGCAGAGGGGCGAAAATTCACGCTTGCACGTACGACCGCAACAAGCTCGTCTGGTTCGTCCAGCCCGACCGAAAGACGGCGTTCGCGACGGACCGGGAAGAGGAAATATGGGAACGGCTCGCCAAGTTCATCCAAGGCAGCATGGAGACGGTGCAGGCGACATGCCGAAAGCTGCTGCGCCATACGCTCTCCGTCGTCGTCGCGAGGGAGGCGGTACCGTGGGACGAGGCGGCCGAGAAATACGAAGCGTTGAAGCTGTTATTCAATCGCGGGCTTGGCAGCCGGGAGGAGCTTCTGCTGTCCGAAGAGGCCGGAACGTCCGGTCAGACGGAGGACGGCGCCGGGATGCCGACAGGCTGGCGGACGAAGCTCGGGGAGCTCGCGGACCGGCTGAGCGGCGGGCAGCGCGACGAATTCTTCGATCAGTATTACCCGTTCATGGAACGCGCGGGCCGGTCGGGCGGTTACCGGCTGGCCGCGTTTTATGGCGTGGCGGATCGGCTGCTCGATTGTCTGGAGCGGCATCGGCTGTTGGGGCGGGCGGCGAACGAGCTCGATTTGGTACGCGTGACGAGCTTTGAACGGCATGCCTCTTGGCCGGAAGCGACGGCGCAGCTCGCGGCCGCCGCGGAATGGTTATTCGCAGCGCGCGAAGAGAGCAAGCTGCGGCAGGAGGAGCAGCTCGTGCTGCGGCTGGAGCAGCACATTCGCGGCCATCTGAGCGAAGATTTGTCGCTCGTCCGGCTCGGCGAGCTCGTGGCGCTGAATCCGGTTTATTTGTCCCGGGTGTACAAGCAGCTGACGGGCCGCAACTTGACCGACACGATTCTGGAAGCGAAGCTGGAGCGGGCGAAGGAGCTGCTCGGCAAAACCGATCTTCTGATCCAGGACATTACGAAAGAAGTCGGCTTCGAATCGCCGGCGTATTTCACGCGCTTCTTCAAAAAGTACGTAAATATGTCGCCGCAGCAGTATCGAGATTCGCTTCGGTAATAAACAACAACAAAAGATATCAATCGATAACTAGTAAAGAGAAGTCAAGCGAAGTATAAATCGGATTATTGTTGCGGGTGTTGCCCGGGTCTATACTTGGAAACAAGCAGAGTAAGCGCTTACTACTCAACGAACACGGGGGGCTCCGAACATGAGAAAACAACGGAAAATGACGGCGATGGCTTCGACGGCAGTGGCGCTGTCCATGCTATTGGCCGCTTGCTCCGGCGGCGGCGCGGCGACGGAAGTCGGCGACTCCGGCAAGTCGGCCGGCGCGGGGGAAGCGAATGGAGGAACGTCGAATACGGCCCCTGCCACGCAAGAAAATCTCGATCCGCTCGGTAAATACGATCCGCCGATTACGGTCCGCGCGGTGCGCCGGGTCGACCAATCGACGAAGTATAAGGACGGCGAGTCGGTCGACAACAACGTATGGACGCGAGCGTACGAAGAACTGCTCGGCGTCAAAATCGCGAACGACTGGGTCGTCGTCGGCAGCGGCGATCAGTATAACCAGAAGCTGAACGTCTCGCTCGCCTCCGGCGACCTGCCCGACATCTTCAGCGTCAACGCGCAGCAGCTTAAGCAGCTCGTCGAAGCGGGCCAAATCGAGGACTTGACGGAAGTGTACGAGAAGTACGCTTCGGATTACACGAAGCAAGTTATGACGGAGAGCGGTCCGAACATCCTGAGCTCGGCTACCTTCGGCGGCAAGCTGATGGCGATTCCGGTCGCGGCAGGCACGATCGACGGACTGCCGCTGCTGTGGATTCGAACGGATTGGCTGCAAAAGCTGAACTTGCCGGAGCCGAAAACGATGGACGACGTCATCGCCATCGCCCGGGCGTTCGCGACGCAGGACCCGGACGGCAACGGCAAAGACGACACGATCGGCATGGCCGCTTCCAAAGATTTATATGGCGGCTTCCCCGGATTGGACGGCTTCTTTAACGCATACCACGCGTATCCGGCGACGGGCAAGATGTGGATCAAGGACGACAGCGGCCAGCTCGTCAACGGCGCGATTCAGCCGGAAGTGAAGACGGCGCTCGCCAAGCTTCAAGAGCTGTACAAGGAAGGCATTCTCGACAAAGAATTCGGCAGCAAGGACGGCGGCAAAGTCGCCGAAGCGGCGACGAGCGGCAAACTGGGCCTCTACTTCGGCCAAATGTGGACGCCGATCTGGCCTTTGCAAGACGGCAAAAACAAAGACGCCGCGATGGATTGGAAGCCGTTCCCGATTCCGTCCTCGGACGGACAGCCGGTAAAGCTGCAGGCGAATTTCCCGGTGAACGACTACTGGGTCGTACGCAAAGGCTACGAGCATCCGGAAGTAATGGTAAAGCTCCAAAACATTACCCTGCAAAAGCTGTGGAGCCCGGAAGCGGATCCGGCGCTCGTCGATCCGATCGACGGCATCGAGGTGCACAAATACGCGATCAACGAAGCGACGCCCGCTCGGAAGAACATCGATAACTATTTGGCCGCGAAGGAAGCGCTCGAAACGGGCGACCCCTCGAAGCTGTCGAAGTCGATGAAGGAAGGGCTGTATGATAAAATCGTCGCCTACCGCGCCGGGGACAACACGGCATGGGCGATGGAAAAGGTGTTCGGCGAAGACAGCTCCTTCGAAATCATCAACGATCATTACGTCTCTAAGAGCGTCACGCTCGACACTGCCTTCTACGGGGCGCCGACGGAAACGATGGGCGCCAAGATGGAAACGTTGTCGAGGCTCGAGCTCGAAACGTTCACGAAGATCATTATGGGCGCGGCCAGCGTCGACGAGTTCGACACATTCGTCGAAAACTGGAAGAAGCTCGGCGGCGACCAAATTACGAAGGAAGTCAACGAATGGGCGGCTAACCGCTAAAAATAAGTCCGGGTGCGATGGGGAATTCGGAGAGATTGACATCCGTCTTCCCCATTTTCATCGGCGAGGACTCGGAAGGACGTGTGAAGGAATGGCCATCAATCGTGCGAGCGGAGAGACGCCGATCGAGCTGCAAGGCGCGAAGCAGACGGCGGCCGGCAACGCCGGTTCCAAACGGTTCTTGCGGGAATTGCCCCTGCATCTGCTGCTGCTGCCCGGCGTCATCCTCGTGTTTATTTACTCGTATATCCCGATGTTCGGCGTCGTCATCGCGTTTCAGAAATTCATTCCAGCCTTCGGGGTGTTCAAATCGAAGTGGGTCGGCCTCGACAATTTCGAATACGTCTTGATGCTGCCCGACATCTTCCAAGTCATTTGGAACACGCTGTACATCGCAACGTTAAAAATCATTTTCGGCCTGGCCGTTCCGATCGTAATCGCTTTGCTGCTGAACGAGGTCATCAGCGTAAGGTTTAAGCGCACGGTGCAAACCCTCATCTATTTGCCGCACTTCTTGTCTTGGATCATCTTGGGAGGCATTCTGGTCGACATCCTTTCGCCTTCGGAAGGCATCGTCAACCAGCTGCTCGGCTATGTCGGAGTCGATCCGATCTATTTCCTCGGAGACAATGCCTGGTTCCCGGCAACGCTCGTCATTTCCGACGTGTGGAAGGAATTCGGCTTCAATACGATCGTTTATTTGGCCGCGCTGACGAGCATTAATCCGACGCTGTATGAAGCAGCTGTCATCGACGGCGCGAACCGTTGGAAGCAAACGCTGCACATTACGCTGCCAGGCATGCTGCCGATCATCATTTTGCTCGCGACCCTGAGCCTCGGCAACGTGCTGAACGCCGGATTCGACCAAGTATTTAACCTGTACAGCCCGGCCGTCTACGAGAGCGGCGACATTATCGACACGATGGTGTACCGGATCGGTCTCGTCGAAGCTCAGTATAGCGTCGCTACCGTCATCGGTTTATTTAAATCCGTCGTCTCGCTGATCATGATTTCGCTGTCGTATTGGCTGGCTTACCGCTTCGCTAACTACCGCATCTTCTAGGAGGGGTGACCATGTATACGCTCAGTCCATCCAGACGGGTATTCGTCGCGTTTAACTATGCGTTCCTTGGCCTCCTCGGCTTTCTGTGCATCGCGCCGCTCATTCACGTCATGGCGATCTCGTTCAGCTCGAGCAGCGCGGCGACCGCCGGGGACGTCATCCTGTGGCCGGTCGATTTCACGTTGAAATCGTACGAATATATTTTGGAGCGTCCCGAATTCAAGAACGCCTTCGTCGTCACGCTGCAGCGAGTGGCGCTCGGCACGATCGTCAACATGCTGCTGACGATCGTGATCGCTTACCCGCTGTCCAAGGAAACCTCGGCGTTCCGGTTCCGTACCGCGTACGCGTGGTATTTCGTCGTTACGATCTTGTTCAGCGGAGGGTTGATTCCGTGGTACATGACGATTCGCGCGACCGGGCTGCTCGATTCGCTGTGGGCGCTCGTGCTCCCTGGCGCAGTGCCGGTGTTCAACGTCATTTTGCTGCTTAATTTCTTCCGCGGCTTGCCGAAGGCGCTGGAGGAGTCGGCGTTCATGGACGGCGCGGGTCACTGGAAGACGCTATGGTACATCTACGTGCCGCTGTCGCTTCCGGCGCTCGCGACGATCATCTTGTTCACGGTCGTGGGCCACTGGAATTCGTGGTTCGACGGATTGATTTTGATGAACAGGCCGGAAAACTATCCGCTGTCCAGCTATTTGCAGACGGTGCTGTTCAAAATTTCGCTGACCGGTTTGTCGCCGCAGCAGATGCTGGATCTCGCCGAGGTGTCCAACCGGACGACGAAGGCGGCGCAGGTGTTCGTCGGCGCGCTTCCGATTTTGCTCGTGTATCCGTTTCTGCAGCGGTTTTTTATCAAAGGCATCGTGCTCGGCAGCGTGAAGGAGTAAACGCGGCGGCCGCCTCCCGACTTCGACGGGAGGCGGTTTTTTCGTTCCCGCGGCGCCGCCGTGGTATACTGAGGTGACGTTTGCGCGGAAGGGATCGAGCTTCATTGAACGCTATACACACATTACGATGGTTTAATTTCGGCTATTTTTCGCTGTTCGCTTTGTTTTTGTCGTTTCTGCCGGTTTATTTGTCGTCGCGCGGCATTTCCGAAACCGGCATCGGGCTCATGATGGGAGCGGGGGGCATCGTCGGCCTCGTCGCCCAGCCGTTGTGGGGCGTCGTGAGCGACAGGCGGCGGACGATCAAGAAGGTTCTGCTGTTTCTCCTCGCGCTGTCGGTCGTCGTCGGCGTCGCGACGTTCCAATTGTCGACGCTTTGGGCGCTCGCAATTGGCGTCGGGCTCATGTATTTCTTGTTCATGCCGACCGACCCGCTCATGGAAAGCCTCAACTTCCAAGTGGCCCAAAAGCACGGGGTTCCTTACGGCTCTGTACGCATGTTCGGCGCGATCGGGTACGCGACGGCCTCCTTCGCGGTCGGCATGGCGACCGACGCGTTCGGACTCGGCGCGATGGGGGTGCTGTTCGCGGGGTACGGCCTCGCGACGATCCTGATTGCCGCGCGCGCGGAGGACGCCCCTGCGGCGTCCAAGCCCCTGCGCTGGGCGGAGCTGCAAGGGTTTCTCTCCCGGCGGGAATCGCTCGTGTTTTTCCTGCTCGTGCTGCTCGTCGCGGTGCCGCACCGGACGAACGACTTGTTCGTCGGCATTCACATTACGGCGCTCGGCGGCGATTACCGAACCGTCGGCATGACATGGTTCGTCATGACGATCGCCGAAGTCGCGTTCTTCGGCCTAGCGCACCGGTTTCTCAAGCCGGGGCGGGAGCTGACCGTCATCGCGCTCGCCGCGGTCCTGTACGTGCTTCGCTTTGCCTTGACGTCCGCGGCCGCCCAGCCGTTCGCGGTCGTGCTGCTGCAGCTGCTGCAGGGCGTTACGTTCGTGCTGTTTTACACCGCTTCGATCCAATACTTGTACCGCATCGTGCCGGAGCCGTGGCGGGCGACCGGCCAGACGATTCTCGCCGTTTTGTTTTTCGGCGTCTCGGGCATCGTCGCGTCGTTCCTCGGCGGATGGGTATTCGACGCGTTCGGCGGCGAGACGCTGTACCGCGGGATGGCGGCGCTCTCGGCGATCGGCGCGGCGTACTGCTTCGCCGTGCGAGGAAGGAAGGCGGCCGGCGCCGCGGAATAAGGCGGCTTACGGCGCCGCTTTCGCTCGCAGCTTGCGGATGTTGCGCTTCATGAGCAGCGACGTGACGAGCGCAACCAAGAGCAGCGCCGCGAATACATAAAACGCGGCGTCGTAGCTGTTCGTCGTTTCGCGCAGGTAAGCGACCACCATCGGTCCGACGACGCCGGCGATCGACCAGGCGGTCAGCAGATAGCCGTGAATCGCGCCGAGCTGCTTCGTGCCGAACAGGTCGCCGATGAACGCCGGCAGCGAGGCGAATCCGCCGCCGTAAATCGTCAGCACCGCATAGATCAGCGCTTGGAACAATATCGCCGTCGTGACGTAAGGCAGGACGAGGAAGGCGACCAGCTGCACCGCGAAGAATACGATGTACACGTTTTGCCGGCCGAGATAGTCGGACAGCGACGCCCATCCGATCCGGCCCGCCCCGTTGAAAATCCCCATCACCCCGACCATCCCCGCTGCGGCGAGCGCGCTCATGCCGGCCTTCTCCTGGGCCATCGGCGACGCGACCGAGATCAGCATGATCCCCGCGGAAATGTTGACGAACATCATAATCCACAGCATCCAAAACCGGGGTGTCCGAATCGCCTCGTTCGCCGTCAGCTGCGCGATGTCGCGCTTCCCCGCGGCGCCCTGGCCCGCGCCTTCCTTCATGCCGGCCGGCTGCCAGCCTTCCGGCGGACGCGCGATGTACAGCGCGCCGGCGAGCATGAGCACGAAATACGAGACCCCCAAGATATAGAACGTGTTCGGGATGCCGAACTGCTCGAGAAAGCGGGCGGCGATCGGCCCGGTGACGAGCGCGCCCGCGCCGAAGCCGAAGACGGCCATGCCCGTCGCGAGGCCGCGGCGGTCCGGGAACCATTTCACGAGGGTGGACACCGGCGCGATGTAACCGATGCCGAGGCCGATGCCGCCCACGACGCCGTACAACGCGTAAAATCCGATCAGCGAGTCGATCGCGATCGCGTAGCCGGATCCGATCTGCCCGAGCGAAAACAGTACGGCCGACGTCAGCGCCGACGCTTTCGGACCGTATTTTTCCACGAATCTTCCGAACAGCGCCGCAGACATACCCAAGAAAAAGATCGCCAGCGTAAACGCGAACGCGACATCTGTGCTGCTCCAGCCGAGCGTTTCCGACAGGGGCGTCTTAAATACGCTGTATGCGTACGCCGAGCCGATGGACAGATGGATGGCGACGGCGGACAGCGCGATCAGCCACCGATTTTTGTTCGTTTTCATTTCCGAAACCGCTCCTTTCTCTCGTTGCCCGAACTCGGATGGGGAAGCCTTTCTTTCGTAATATTTCCAAACGCGAATGGGTCATACTACATGTCAAGGAAAATCGAAAGGGGCAGCGCCATGCAGACGTTCCGATTGAACGGAAGCGCGATTCCGTTCGCCGCGGGGCAGTCGATCCTCGAAGCGGCGAAGCGGCACGGGGAATATATCCCTCATATTTGCTATCACGACAATCTCGGCGCGATCCAATCGTGCGACACGTGCTTCGTCGAAGCGGACGGTCAGCTCGTCCGCTCCTGCGCGACGCAGGCGAAGCCGAACATGACGGTGGAGTCGAAGTCGGCGCGCGCCAAAGCGGCGCAGAGCGAGGCGATGGAGCGCATTCTGACGAACCACGAGCTGTACTGCACGGTGTGCGACAACAACAACGGCAACTGCGTCGTGCACAACACGGCGGAATATTTCGAGATCGGCCACCAAAAGTACGAATTCAAGCCGAAGCCGTATCCGCCGGACAATTCGCATCCGATGTACCGGTACGAGCCGGACCAGTGTATCCTGTGCGGCCGCTGCGTCGAAGCGTGCCAAGACCTGCAGGTCAACGAAACGCTGACGATCGACTGGAACCGCGAGCGCCCGCGGGTCGTCTGGGACAACGACGTACCGGCGGGTCAGTCGTCCTGCGTCTCCTGCGGCCATTGCGTCACGGTATGCCCGTGCAACGCGCTGATGGAGAAATCGATGTTAGGCGAAGCCGGCTATTTGACGGGCATTCCGAAGCCGATTCTCGAGCCGATGATCTCCCTCACGAAAGAGGTGGAGCCGGGCTACAAAGAGATTTTCGCCATTTCGGAAATGGAAGCGGCGATGCGGAAGTCGCGGATTAAACGGACGAAAACGGTGTGCACTTACTGCGGCGTCGGCTGCTCCTTCGAAATTTGGACGAAGGACCGCCATATCTTGAAGGTCGAGCCGCAGGCGGAAGCGCCGGTGAACGGCGTCTCCACGTGCGTGAAGGGCAAATGGGGCTGGGACTTCGTGAACAGCAAGGAGCGGCTGACGAAGCCGCTCATCCGAAGGGGAGATACGTTCGTCGAAGCCGAATGGGACGAGGCGCTCGAGCTGATCGCGGCGAAGCTGACCGAGATCAAAGAGCGGGAAGGTGCCGACGCGATCGGATATATCGCCTCGTCGAAGTGCACGAACGAAGAAAACTATTTGTTCCAAAAGCTCGCCCGCGCCGTCATGGGGACGAACAACGTCGACAACTGCTCGCGGTACTGCCAATCGCCGGCGACGGCGGGGCTCATGCGGACGGTCGGCATCGGCGGCGACTCGGGCACGATGCGCGACATTATGAATGCGGGGCTCGTCATCGTCGTCGGCGCGAATCCGGCGGAGTCGCATCCGGTGCTGGCGACGCGCGTCAAGCGGGCGCACAAGCTGCACGGCCAGAAGCTGGCGGTCATCGATTTGCGCCGCCACGAGCTGGCGGAACGGGCGGATCTGTTCCTTCATCCGAAGCCGGGCACCGACTTGATCGTCTTGAGCGCGATCACGAAATATATCATCGACCAAGGTTGGGCGGACGAGCGGTTCATCGCCGAGCGGGTGAACGGCTTCGACGAATACAAGCGTTCGCTCGAGAAGTTTACGCTGGAGTACGCGGAGACGCATGCCGGCGTGAAGCGGGAGGACATGATTCAGCTCGCTCTGATGATCCGCGACGCGTCGAAAGGGACCTGTATCCTGTGGGCGATGGGCGTCACGCAGCATCTCGGCGGCACGGATACGAGCACGGCGATTTCGAATTTGCTGCTCGTGACGGGCAATTACGGGAAAACCGGCTCCGGCGCCTACCCGCTGCGCGGCCATAACAACGTGCAGGGCGCCTGCGACTTCGGCGCGATGCCGGCATGGTTCCCGGGGTACGAAGCTGTCGAAAACGCGAAGACGCGCGAAAAGTACGAGCGGGCGTGGGGCGCGAAGCTGCCGGAGAAGCCGGGCCTCAACAACCATCAGATGGTCGAGGCGATCCACAAAGGGAAGCTCAAGGCGTTGTATTTGTTCGGCGAGGAGATGGCGCTCGTCGACTCGAACATCAACCATGTCGACAACGCGTTCGAAAAGCTCGAATTTTTCGTCGTGCAGGACATCTTCTTCTCGAAGACGGCGGCGTTCGCCGACGTCGTGCTGCCGGCCGCCCCGAGCCTCGAGAAGGAAGGCACGTTCACGAACACGGAGCGGCGCATCCAGCGGCTGTACCGCGTGTTCGAGCCGCTCGGCGAATCGAAGCCCGATTGGGAAATTATCCAACTCGTGGCGAACAAGCTCGGCGCGAATTGGAACTATAAGCATCCGAGCGAAATTATGGCCGAAGCCGCGAGCCTCGCGCCGATCTTCGCCGGCGTCAGCTACGACCGGCTCGAGGGATTCGGGTCGCAAGTATGGCCCGTCGCCGCGGACGGCACGAGCACCGAGCTCTTGTACACGGACCGGTTCGCGTTCCCGGACGGCAAAGCGCGGCTGTTCCCGGTCGATTGGACGCCGCCGTTCGAGCCGGGCGAGGATTACGATTTGCACCTGAACAACGGGCGGCTGCTGGAGCATTTCCACGAAGGCAACATGACGTACCGCGTTCCCGCGATCGTCGTGCGCACGCCGCATCCGTGGGTCGAGGTGTCGCCGGAGCTCGCGCAGGAGCGCGGCATCGCCGACGGCGCGCTCGTGAAGCTCTCTTCCCCGTACGGCGAAGTCGAGGTGCGCGTCGTCGTCACCGGTACGGTGCGCGGCAACGAGCTGTATTTGACGATGAATTCGCGGGAGGATCACGAAGCCGTCAACCGGCTCACGAGCAGCTACCACGACAAGGTGACGCATACGCCGAATTACAAGGAAATGAGCGTGCGCATGGAGGTGCTGGAGCGCGAGGGCGACAGCCCGCTGCCTCCTAGCAATCATCGATTCGGCCACAGGCAAGGGCAGATCGGCGTGCGCGTTGAGGAGAAGTGGGAACGGCCGGATTACGTGCCGATTCCGGAATTCGTGCGACAGGAGGGCGGGATCTATGGCGAAGGCCATCCGGCGAATTGAGAAGGCGCCGCTCGATCCGGCGCAGGAGCGGCGCCGGGCGGCGGACGAGTTGGCGCAGAAGGCGGCGGACGGCGCGGACGCGCTCGGCTCTTTGGTCGAGCTTCTGCAGGAGGCGCATCGGGCCGGCCTGCTCGACGCCGCGAACGGGCTGCTGAAGGCGCGGAGCGAAGTGGCGCAAATCGCGATCGAGCAGCTGAACCAGCCGAATATGCACCAGACGATCAAGAACGCGATGGGCGCGGTCGGCTTCCTCGGGCGCATACCGGCGGAGGAGACGAGCCGCATGCTCGAGGGCGTGTCGCGGGGTCTAACCCGCGTCGCCGAGCAGCGCGAGCGCGGAACGAAGCCGCTCGGACTGCTGGGGCTGCTCGGCGCGATGCGCGATCCCGACGTGCAGGCGGCGCTGGGCGCGGCGCTCGCGTTCGCCCGCGGCTTCGGCGAGGCGCTGCGGCAGCGGCCCGAACCGTCCCCGCCGGGAGGTGCGGCGCAATGAAAATCGCGACCGTTTACGTCAAGGGCATACAGGGCGATCAGGATGCGAAAGCGGTCAAAGACGCGTTGACGGACGTATGGGGCGTCGTCCAGGTGGACGTCGATCCGCGGAACGGAACAGCGTGCGTCCGATTCGACGAAGAGGCCGCATCCGAAATCGACATCGTGCAGGCCGTCGTCGACCAAGGTTACGAAGCGGAAGGGAGCGGGCCGAATGCGTAGCGTATGCGAAATATGCGGAGGCGCGGAGGAGATAAGTCCGGAGCTTGCCGGGACCGAGGCGGAAGCCGCGTTCGAACGGCTTATCGTCTGCGCCGGATGCATGCGGGACCGGCACGGGGACGAAGCGGCCGGCGGCGCGTCGGAAGGGTGAACGACGGAAGGCTCATGCGCATGCATGAGCCTTCCGCTGTTTATGGGGACGGTTGTACAGTTGCGTCGAAGCTTCACTGGGGAAACTGTTTGTCCCCGGATTTATTGAAATCCTGCCACACATGCTGGTTGTCGTATTCCCAAGTATCCCGATGAATCGCGCGGTTCAAGCCGTACACCGCGCCGCCGAGCAGCGCCAGCAGCCCGACGGTCCAAAGCACAAATTCGATGATCATTTCGGCATCCTCCTTTTCCTCGCTGGAATGGAAAGCGCTTACGTATATTATATTCCAATTTCGTTTCGTTGTCGTTAACAATTTTGTCACATTTATGGAGATCCCAAATCATCTCTGCGTCAATTCATTTCGGTCCGGGGACAGCGGCGTCTGTTCCAACCAGCGATTTTTGATCATTAATTTCGCTCCCGCTTCCGCATACCGGCCTACTTCAGCGACTAGCCGCGCGTAAACGCCGTGAATGTCGTGTCGCTGACTGCCGGAAATGGCTGCCCCGTAATTGTAAATTCCCAAAGCGTTCAGACCGGTTATATGGTAAAGCATCAATCGATCCGAAAAAGGAGGGGTCTGAGAATCCATCACGTCATGGTCCCAAGACATAGGCGACGGCAAGTTTTCTCTCTTAAGCATATTGCTGAACACTTCGTATTGTTTCGTTGCGATTTCCCTTCCGCGAATGAAATACTCCCGCAATTCATCGGAACGGGCGACTTGACTGAAACCCATGACAAGAGCCTTCCCCAACGCATTAGTCTGGATGTTCGAGAAAATATGCGTAATTTCCAGCGCGTTGAGCGGTCTGATCTCGCCTAGGAACCCTGCGAGAAATTTTTCCGATTCGACGAATTCGGACTTGTGCGGAATCGTGATGTACGGCGGGCGGATAAATAGTCCTTTGGACAAAGACACCTCCGCCACCTTGTTGTACAGTTCGGTTAATTTCACGATACTATCCGACACCAGCTCGCGAACGTCGCTTCGGGCGATGTTCGGCAATGCGACGCCATATAAGCTGAAGCCGCCTTTGGTCGTTTGGTGAAGGTAATTCAAAAAGAAGCTGTCCGAAAACAATCTCGGCGCGTCGAGATCGACGTCTTGATCCGAAAAACCGATCGGCACGGAAAAATCCTCGGCTTTAAAAATATCGGAGACCGCGGCCGCGACTTGTTTGGAAAAAGCCAGCGCATATTCCAGCAAGGCTTTGATTTCAAGATCCTCAACGTGACGAAGGAAATAACTTAGCACGCAAACCGACATCGTATTGCCGATGTACGCCCCCCATAAATTCGCAATTTCCGCGGACGTCAATCGTATGTTGTGTTGGGTATAATGATCTTTCGTGTGCATGAACGGCGTCCCCTTGCTTGGTTGAGTTTGGTTGTAGGATGGCTGATAGCTTTGCAAAATATACAGACTATGGAACTTTATGGGTTGTTAATTAGGCTCTTAGAGGGGCTCCAACATTTTATTGTTGCCTTTACATAATTTAACCATGTAAAATAGTGGAACATTGTAGAGGAGGGATAGGATGAGAAACCTTACAGCACCTGTTATGCGGCGTTTCGCCGCAGCCAGCCTTGCGTTCGCGATCGCCGGCGCGTTGGCGCTGCCCGCATCCGCCGCCGCGTCCGGGGAAGACGCAGCGGATTACGCGCTGTTCCTGCAGGCGAAGCACGACATCGCGTTCGACGGCGCGACGACGAAAGGGGAGTTCCTCGCCGCGCTCGCGGATACGCTGTCGCTGACGGCGCCCGAAGAAGCGGTCGCGTTCGCGGACGTCGCCGCGAACAATCCGGCGTACGCCGCCGCGGCGGCATTGTACGACGCCGGCGTCATTACGTCGACGACGGTGCAGCCGGACGCGGCGCTGACGGCGTCGATGGCCGTGTTCCTGGCTGTGAAAGCGGCCGGGCTGAAAGAGCTGGCGTACACGTATCCGGCCGCCAAGGTCGAGGCGTCGCTGGCGAAGGCGTCGCTCAAGGCATCCGCCTACACGCCGCAGGCGGCGAAGGAGATCGCTGCGGCGATCGATACGGGACTGCTGCCGGAGTCGTATTATGCGGAGCTGAAGGAGGACAAGCCTGCGTCCGAAGCCCTCGTCGCGGTGCTGCTCGGAAAAGTGCTAAGCTTCAACGATACGTACAAGCATTACCTCGGGCGCGCGAGCGATGCCGATATTTTCGTCAAGCTGCAGGACGCGTATCGGACGTCGGACATCATCCAAGCTCCGGGGCTGCAGCACATCGTCGATACGGCGCTGAAGCAGGGGCTGGTAACCGGCTATAACTTGAAGGATTCCCGCTATGATCCGAATTTCGTCGATTCGCTGGCGCTGACGTACGGTCACGACAACTTGAAGCATGCGCTGCAGCTCGTCGGCTTACTTCGCGGCGAGGGCATCGACGCGCTCGTGCAGTTCGAGCCGAAAACGTCCGCGTTCCTGTACTTGAAGGAATGGGGGGAGCCGTCGCAGTCCGATTCGTTCCGAGTGGTGCAAATCGAGAACGGCAATTACATCGCGTACGCGAAGGAATACGACATCTCGTTCGAGTTCGAGACGGCCGCGGACAAAGCGCGCTTCCAGGACATCGTGCTCGCCTACGCGAAGAAAAACAGCGACGACGCGACAGGCTTGATCGCCAATTCGTGGTGGCAGCCGCTGTATTATTCGAACACGGAGCTAGCAGGGTACGACCTGATCTCGAACAATAAAATTCGGGGGGACGGGCCGTTCTACGCGCAGTCGTTCTCGCTGAACGACCAGTCGGCCGCGATATCGGAAGGCTTCCAGTCGCTCGATTCGAAGCTCGAGGTGGAGACGTACACCTTCTGGGTGGACCCGCCGTTTTACCGTTACCTGAACGGAGAATCGTTGTAATTTTGCCGCGGCCCGGACGAATTTGTCGTTCGGGCTTTTTTTCGTGCGTTCGAACCGCCGATGCGGGAAAATAGACGTTCGCCGTTACGCCCGATATGGTACAATATGGATTGCGCATGAAGATGTATGCGCTTTCCATGAGAATCGACTACGATCGGTCTAGCGGGTGAGACGGTGAAGATTGGGTATTGGGCACGGTTTACATTATTATTCTCCAACAAGCAGGCGCGATTGACCGGCTTGACGACGCTGTCGGTCTCCATTTTTATCGCTTCGGTCGGTTTATTCTTGTACCACGATTACAGGAATAACGTAGATCGGGAGTTGAATCGCCCGCACATCGAGCTGCTGCAAATCAATCTGGACGTCACGAACCGGGCGTTCCGCAAATACGACGAGCACGCCGCGAAACTTTCGTTCCACCCGGCGGTGCTGGAGTATGTCATCGCCTCGCTTGGGCGCAAGAACGACGCGGCCGCGGCGCTGGCGGCTGATCTCGTTCCCGACGCACTGCGGGACGACATCCACTCCGTGTATATCGTCGATGTGTCAAATCGGAGACTTGCCGCTTCCGGAGAAGCCGCCGATTTCGAATTCGATGCTTTTCGCGATACGACGTGGATGAAACGAATCGACGAGCTTCGCAGCAAGCCGCTGCTGATTCAACGGCGCACGATGGGGCGCCCCGGCGTGCCGGAGCAGCTGGCGACGGAGCTGATCAGCATTTATCGGCCGATCCTGATCAACGATCGACTGGCGGGCGCCGTCATCGTGAATTTGGATTACGACCGCTTCTTTACCACCATCTATTCGCAGATCAAAAATCCTCAGTATATTTACAACTTGGATAACGAGTTGATTTATCCGAAGCGAAGCGAGCATTTCACGGCTGAAGATTTAGCCTTGGCGATCGATACGTTGGGCATTCGGCCCTTCGGCGAGGTAAAGCTGGACGGGCGAGCGTATTTGGCGAATCAGGCGTTTTCGGATGTGACCGGTTGGCGCTGGATGTCTTTCGTCCCGTTGGACGATTTGCTGAAGAACGCCCGCCTCGTGCGCAACATCGTCATCTTGCTCTCCTTTGCGTCGATCGCGATCGGGTGCGCGGCTGTTTGGTATTACAGTTATACGGCGTTCCGGCCGCTGAAACGAATTAGCCGGATGCTCGCCTCCGTATCCGGCGATAAGCAAGCGCTTCATGACGAGGCGCGAACCGACATCCAAACGGTGGAGTCCTACATCCGCAAGCTTTCGAAAGAAATTACCGCGTTCGCGGCGGTCGCGCAGGTCAGCCTGCCCGAGCTAAGGGCCAAATACGTGCCGGACGTGCTGTTTCGCCGCATCGGCACCAAAGAAACATTGGAGAAATGGGCTTCGTATTTCCATGATTGGTCCAACGAGCCGTTGCTCGGAGCGATCGTGTCGTTCGACGGTTACGAAGAGTGGCAGAGCCGGTACAACGAGGAGGATCAGCTGCTTTTCAAGTACGCGCTGGCCAATTTGGTGGGGGAATGTCTCGAGCCGCGGTGGCGCAACATTATCGTTCCGCTCGATAAGGAAAATATGTTCGTTCTCCTCCAGCCCAAAGAGCCGTTCCACCACGTAGAACCGTATATTCAGGAAGATTTCGAGAAAACGCTCCAAGCCGCCTACACCTATTTGAACATCGGCGTATCCGCAGGCATAGGAAGCTGCCGGCATGCCATTACGGAGCTGCACGAGTCGTATGCGGAAGCGAAGCGAGCGCTTCTATTCCGGCTATACGAAGGCTATGGACGAGCGATTCGGTACGCGCCTCGCGAATCTAGCGAGCGGTTCGACGACTGGCGGGAACCGTGGAGCGAGAAGCTACGCGGAGCCGTCGAATCGGCAGATCCGAACCGGTATGCGCCCGCGATCGGCCAATGGTCGGAATGGGTCCGCACGCAAACCATCGATCCGGAAGAGGTTTACGCTTTCGTGAACGATCTCGTTACCGAATTGCGTGAGGGCCTCGATCGCAAACAGCTCCCGGTTCCGGACCTGTTCGCCGATTACACCGAGCATCGGCTGCGCATGATGGACGCGCATGACATTCGTGCGCTGCTGCAACGGATCGCCGAGGGAATCGAGTCGGCGGTAAAGCAGCGCATCGGAAGAAAGGAGTACAACCAAGTTCAACGGATGGTTCGGTTTATGGAAGAGCGCCTGCACGAAAACATCGGCCTTCAAGATATCGCGGACGCTCTGCAGCTCAGTACGTCGTCCGTCAGCAGCATTTTCAAACAAGAAACCGGGTATTCGATCTACGAATATTTAACGAAATTAAGAATCGAAAAGGCTGCCGAATTGCTGACGGGCACGAGCTTGAAAATCGCCGAAATCGCCGCATCGGTCGGTTATCAGAACGAAAACAGCTTTATACGGAGTTTCCGGAAAGCGAAGTCCGTCACGCCCGGAAAATTTCGCGAGATGCATCGAACCCATTGACGTATTCGCTTCCTCGAGTTCAACTTCGAAGGAAGCTTTTCTTTTGCCCGGGGGAATACAAGCAATCGACGAATGTTACAACCGATATGCAGATCCGCGAATATGCCGGGCAGCCTGTAGAAATTGCCGATTCCGTGAGGGAATGGAGCATTGTCGAGAACGTCGAGCCGACTTACATTAAGGGTGCGGCACGCGACAGAGCTCACGCGATGCCCCAAGCCATCAAACGATCATATCTACAATTTGAAAGGGTGTTCCGAATTGAAGACAACCAACGTACGAAACTGGATCGCCGTCATCGCGGTCGCTGCGATGCTTTCGGTGACGACCGCTTGCGGGATCGGTCGAACGGCGTCCGGCGGAAGCTCGGAAGCGACTGCCGATTTCCCCAAAAAACCGATTACGATGATCGTGCCTTTCGCCGCGGGAGGAGGAACCGACTCGACGGCACGGGCGCTTGCGAAGGCGGCCGAAAAACATTTAGGACAGCCGATCGCGGTCGTTAACAAAACGGGCGGCGGCGGCTCGGTCGGCATGTCGGAAGCGGCGAACGCCTCACCGGACGGCTACACCGTCGGCGTCGTCACCGTAGAATTGACAACGCTTTCCCACCTGGGGCTTTCCCCGCTGACGTACGAAAGCTTCCAACCGATCGCGATGATGAATTACGAACCGGCCGCAATCACGGTTCGCGCCGACAGCGAATGGGAAACGGCGCGGCAGCTGCTCGATTTCGCCAAAGCGAATCCCGGCAAGCTGAAAATCGGCAATTCCGGTACGGGCGCGATCTGGCATTTGGCGGCGGCGACGGTCGAGAAAGCGACAGGCGCGCAATTCAATCATATTCCCTTCGAAGGCGCCGCGCCGGCGATCACCGCGCTGATGGGCGGACACGTGGACGCGGTCACGGTCAGCCCGCCCGAAGTGAAGGCGCAGGTGGAAGCAGGCAAGCTGCGTTCGCTCGCCGTCGTCGACGCGAATCCGTCCGCCGTTCTGCCGGGCGTGAAGACGCTTGAGGAAGAGATCGGCATGGCATTCGATTACGTCGGAACGTGGCGGGGCTTGGGCGTCCCGAAGGGGACGCCGGACGAAATCGTCGGCATTCTGTCCGACGCGTTCTTGAAAGGCATGCAAGACCCGGAATTCATCGATTATATGAAAAATAACGGGCTGACGATCGTTTCCAAGGATGCAGCGGGCTTCGGCCAATATTTGAAGGAAAATCACGACCGGTTCGGCAAGCTGATTCCCGAGCTCGGCTTGTCCAACAAATGAGGGCTAGCCCGATAACGGCTTGCGAAAGCGGACGCGTGCGGAGGATCGGCATGAAATGGAATGTGGGCATGTGGTTGGGAATGCTGTTCGCGGCATTGTCCGGGTTTTTGTTTTGGGAATCTTGGAAGCTTCCGTATTACGGTGCGTTGGGTCCGGGTCCGGGACTGTTTCCGCGCTGGCTGAGCGCCGCGTTCTTGTCGCTGTCGCTGCTCTATCTGTTCCAAACGTCGCGCGGAACGCGGTCCGACGACGCAGAAGCGCTGCCCCGCGGCCGGAACCTTGCGAATGTCGCCGCCGTCGTCGCCTGCGCCGTCGCATCGCTGCCCCTTATGGCTGGGATCGGTTTTTTCGCGACCGGCGCGTTGCTGCTCTTCTTATTATTAACTCGCTCTTACGCGTGGCGCAGGTCGCTGCTGATCGCGCTCGTCTCAAGCTTGCTGATCCATGTCGTGTTCCAGCAATGGCTCGACGTACCGCTGCCGGCGGGAGAAATTTGGGAATGGAAGAGATGAATGCTTATGCCGGACTTTGAACAAATCGCGCAAGGCTTCGCTACCGCCGCTACCGGATGGAACTTGATGTACTGCTTGATCGGCGTGACGGTCGGGATGCTGGTCGGCGTTCTTCCCGGGCTCGGTCCGACGACCGGCGTGGCCGTGCTGCTGCCGCTCACGTTCGGGATGGAGCCGGTGTCCGCCATTATTATGCTATGCGGCATTTATTACGGGGCTATGTACGGCGGAACGATTACGTCCGTATTGATCAACACGCCAGGGGAGGCGGCCTCCGTCATTACCTGTCTCGACGGCAATCCGCTGGCGAAGCAAGGCCGGGCCGGCGCGGCGCTCGGCATTGCCGGACTCGGCTCGTTCTTCGGCGGAACGATCTCGATTCTGGGGATGATTCTCATCGGCCCGCCGCTCGCCGAATGGGCGCTGCGCTTCGGCCCGCCGGAATTTTTCGCGCTGATGGTGCTCGGCTTGTCGACCGTGATCGGGCTGATGGGGAAATCGATCGTGCGCGGCTTGATCTCCGCTTTCTTGGGCCTTAATTTGGCGATGATCGGCATCGATCCGATGTCGGGTACGCTCCGATTTACGATGGGCATTCCCCATTTGACGACGGGACTCGACTTCGTCATCGTGGCGATGGGTTTATTCGGTTTATCCGAAATTTTGCTCGGCATCGAGAACATGGGGAAAGCCGAGAAGCCGCCGCGCATTCAAGGGCTGCTTCCGCGAAGGGACGAATGGAATCCGAGCATGAAAGCGATCGGCCGAGGGACCGTGTTAGGCTTCCTGATCGGCTTGATTCCGGGAACCAACTCCGTCATTCCGGCGATGCTTTCTTATTCGTTGGAGAAGCGGATGGCGAGGGACCCGTCCCGGTTCGGGAAAGGGGCGCTCGAGGGCGTTGCCGGACCGGAGACGGCGAACAACGCCTATTGCGGCGGAGCGCTGATCCCGCTGTTTACGCTCGGCATCCCTAGCTCGCCGACGATCGCGATCATCCTAGGTGCATTCATGATGCACGGTTTGACGCCGGGACCGGCGCTGTTCGAACAAAACCCGGTGTTCGTTTGGGGCGTCATCGCAAGCATGTTTTTCGGAAATATCGCGCTCTTGTTCATGAACTTGCCGCTGGCCGGCTGGTGGGCGAAAATAGCGGCTGTCCCGCCGAAGCTGCTGTACCCGCTGATTTTGCTCGTCTCGATCGTAGGCGCGTATACAGCGAACAACAACTTGTTCGACGTCGGCGTCATGATCGCGTTCGGCGTGCTCGGCTACCTCATGAAAAAAGCGGGCATACCGATGGCGCCGATCGTCCTTACCTTCGTGCTCGGCAAAATGCTGGAAAGCTCGCTTCTCCAATCGCTGAAAATGATGGACGGCTCTTTCTTCGGGCTGTTCACCCGGCCGATTTCCGGAGCGATTCTGACCGTATCGCTGATCGTCATCGGGTACGGCGTCGCCTCAAGCTTGCGGAACGGCCGGAGGAACGGACTGGGAGCCGACGTAGAAATGTAAATTACGAATATACGGAAACGGAGAGAACATGAAATGAACATTGATTTATCGGGGAAAGTCGCGCTCGTCACGGGCGCGAGCTCGGGCATCGGCGCGGAAATTGCGCGAACGCTGGCTGGCAGCGGCGCGAAGGTCGCCGTTAATTATCGCAGCAACCGGGAAGCCGCGGAACAGGTAGTCCGCGCGATCGCCGCCGAAGGCGGGAGCGCGATGCCGTTCGAAGCGGACGTCACGTCCGTGCCGGATATCGAACGAATGGTGGAACGAGTGACAGCGGCGTTCGGAGGCATCGATATTCTCGTGAACAACGCCGGCCATATGCTGGAGCGTCTCGCCAACGCGGAGATGACGGAAAGCCTGTACGACCGCGTGATGGATCTGAACCTGAAGAGCACCGTGTTCGTGTCCAAAGCGGTGCTGCCGAGCATGATCGCGCGGGGAGGCGGCCATATCGTCAACATGTCGTCGGTCGCCGCGCATCACGGAGGCGGACCGGGCTCGTCCGTATATGCCGCCAGCAAAGCCGCAGTCATCGCCTATACGAAAGGATTAGCGAAAGAAGTCGCGCCGCACGGCATTCTGGTAAACGCCGTCTCGCCGGGATTTATCGGACAAACGAACTTCCATGCCGTCGTCACGTCCGACGAAGGACGGAAGGCGGCGGTCGCTTCCACTCCGTTGGCAAGAGAGGGCTTGCCCTCCGACGTCGCAGGTCCTGTGCTGTTCCTCGTGTCCGGTCTTGCCGGCTTCATTACGGGCGAGACGATCGAGATTAACGGCGGCGCGTACATGCGTTGACCGGTGGCGACGAATATGCTGGATGTCGTAACTTTCGGGGAAACGATGGCGCTGCTGGCCCCGGATTCGACGGGTCTCATGCGCTATGCGCATGCCTTTACGCGAAAATTCGCCGGCGCGGAGTCGAATGTCGCGATCGGGCTTGCGCGGCTCGGACATCGCTCCGGTTGGATCAGCCGAGTCGGGGACGACGAGCTCGGGAAGGCGCTGCTTGCGTTCGTTCGCGGCGAAGGCGTTGACGCGAGCCGGGTGCGCATCGACGGAGAGGCGCCGACGGGCGTGTTTTTCAAGGAGACTCGCCGCGCGGGCGATTACCGGGTGTATTATTACCGGCGGGACTCCGCTGCGAGCCGGATGTCCGCGGCTGATTTGGACGAGACGTACTTGAGCGAAGCGCGATATTTGTACGTGTCAGGCATTACGCCGGCCTTAAGCGACAGCTGCCGCGACCTGACGTTTCGCGCGGTCGAAGCGGCGCGGCGGCGCGGCGTCAAGGTCGTATTCGACCCGAACGTCAGAAAGAAGCTGTGGCCGGAGTCCGTCGCGAGGCCTGTGCTGCTGGAGCTGGCGGGCATGGCGGACATCGTGCTGCCCGGCGCGGCCGAAGGCGAGTTTCTGTTCGGGGAGCGGGAGCCGGAGAAGCTCGGCGCCTTGTTCCTCGCGCACGGACCGGCCGCTGTGGTCGTTAAGCTCGGGAGCCGTGGCGCCTATTATGCGACGCCGCGCGAGCGCGGCCGGGTTCCCGGGTTTCCGGTCGATCGGGTCGTCGACCCGATCGGCGCGGGCGACGGCTTCGCGGCCGGATTGCTCTCCGGTCTCTTGGACGGACTGCCGCTGAAGGAATCCGTTCGACGGGCGAACGCGGTCGGCGCGGCCGTAACGATGGCGAGCGGCGACGTCGAGGGACTGCCGGACCGGGCAGATCTGGAACGGTTCATGGAGCGTCCTGCAGAAGAAGTAACGCGATAAGCAACGGGCATAGCCGACTGGTTCGAGAGAGGAGAGGGACGATGGAGAGAAACGATGCGACGTGGAGAAACGATGTGACGCGGATCATGGAGCACGGGATCGTGGCCGTCATCCGAGGCGTTCCCGCCGAACGGGTGCCCGATGTGGCGAGAGCGCTGAGGAACGGCGGCGTGCGTACGCTCGAGGTGACGGCAGGCACGCCCGGAGCGATGGCGCTGATCGAGCGTCTTGCGGCCGAGCTCGGCGGCGACGTGCTGGTCGGGGCAGGGACGGTGCTGGATGCGGAGACGGCGCGCGCCGCCATCCTGTCCGGCGCCCGGTTCATCTTCTCGCCGACGGTTCACGCGCCGACGATCGCGGCGGCGAAGCGATACGGCGTCGTCAGCATCCCCGGCGCGATGACGCCGACGGAAATCGTGAGCGCCTACGAACGCGGCGCGGATTTGATCAAGGTATTCCCGGCCAGCGTCCTCGGACCGCGATTTTTCAGCGACGTCCGCGGACCGCTGCCCCACATCCCGCTCATGCCGACCGGCGGCGTCGATGCGTCCAACCTCGCCGCGTACGTGCAAGCCGGCGCGGCCGCGTTCGGAGTGGGAGGAAGCTTACTTCCTCCGAAGGAAACATGGGACGAGGAGGGGTTGTCGAAGTTGACTTTAAGAGCGAGGCGGCTCACGGAAGCGTTGATCCAAGCGAGAAGTTCGTCTGCGGCGCCTCCGAAAGATTAGCCTCGCAATGAACGACGACCCTTGGTCTCCCGGGATGGGGGCCAAGGGTCGTATTTTCATTCATCGGATTACATGGACGAGGATTTCATGCTTTGCGCGAGTTCCGTAAAAATGACCCCGAGCGCGAAGGCGCCCGCATCCGGGTACCCCAAGCTGCGTTCGCCGACGGTGCCGGCGCGGCCCATCCGGGCGACGATCGACTTCGTCTTCTCCGCGCCTTCGACGGCTGCCTTCGCCGCTTTCTCGAACGTTGTTTTTACGTCGTCGCCGGCGGCGGCGCTCGCCGTCCAACAATCCGCGTACGGCACGAGCGCGTCGATCAACGTTTTATCGCCGACGACGGCGCCGCGGCCGAAGGAGCGCTCGCCGGTCGCTTGGATGCCCTGTACGGCGGCTTGCAGCAGGTCGGCATATTCCGCCGTTGTCACTTCGGTTTTGTCGCCGGCCGCGCGCGCCGCCGCGCGGAACGCCGAGCCCCAAATCGGGCCGGAAGCGCCGCCGCAATGCTCCATTATGACGAGCGAGCACGCGTTAAGGAACGATCCGATCGTGAGGTTTTCTTGACCGACGATCGAGCGCCACTCCCGCTTCAGCTGCCGGAACCCTTTGGACACGCTCATCCCGAAATCGCCGTCGCCGGCGTGAGCGTCCAGCTCGCAGAACTCTACTTCGTTGCGAATGATAATTTCGCTCATTTTATCGACGAGATAGATGACGTTGTCAAGCGTAAGCTTGCCGTCTCGCACGACGGCGTACGCCTCCGGCGTTTCCGCGGCGAAGGAAACCTCCGTTACCGCTTCTTCGCGCTCCTCTACGTCCGTATACTCGACCGGCGGCACCGGCCCGTCGACGCGGAACGCCGGGGCGAGGCACTCCCGATTCAGCAGCGCTTTCAATTCGTCGTCCAGCTTCATGACGCTGAGCGACAAGCCGGCCATGTCGATGCTCGTCATGTAGTTGCCGACGAACGTGCGGCAGATGCGAACGTTCCGCTTCGCGAGTTCCCGCACGACCGCGTGGTTATACAAATACAGCTCCTGCAGAGGGGTCGCTCCGAAGCCGTTGACGAGCACGGCGACCTCCGCGTCGTCGCCTTCCGCGATCCCCAAGTCGTTCAGCAGCTCCGACGTCATGCGCCGCGCCAGTTCGTCCGCGGTTGCGATTTTTTCCCGCCGCCGCCCGGGCTCGCCGTGAATGCCGACGCCGTACTCCATTTCGCCCTCGCCCAATTGGAACGTCGGCGAGCCGTGCGCGGGCACCGTGCAGGACGTCAGCGCGAGTCCGATGCTGCGGACGTGGTGCGCCGCTTTCTCGGCGACGGCTTTCACCTGCATCAGGCTGCGGCCTTCTTCGGCCGCCGCGCCCGCGATTTTATGGACGAGCACCGTGCCCGCGACGCCGCGCCGGCCGACCGTGTAGAGGCTGTCCTCCACGGCGATGTCGTCGTCGACCCGGACGTACTCGACCTCGATGCCGTCCTCGGCGGCGAGATGCGCGCCGTTTTTGAAGTTCATGACGTCCCCGCTGTAATTTTTAATGATAAGCAGAACGCCCTTTCTGCCGACGGCCGCTTTGATCGCTTGATACACTTGAATTTGCGAAGGGGAGGCGAACACGTCGCCGCATACCGCGGCATCGAGCATCCCCCGGCCGACGAAGCCCGCGTGCGCCGGCTCGTGGCCGCTGCCGCCGCCGCTGATCAAGGTGACTTTATCGTCATCGATGACCTTCTTTTTGATAACCTTGTACTTCTTCAAAAATTCAAGCTCCGGATGAGCGATGGCCAGCCCGCCGCACATCTCCATGACAAGCGTCTCGGGCTTATTCATAATTTTCTTCACGGCAGATTCCTCCTACGTTTCGTTCAAACTTATGATAGAATGAAAGCGTTTTACCGTAAACGGACAAAATCGGCGATTTGTCAAACGATTCGCGGTTCAATTCGCTCCGCGATTTTGCTAAGATGGAAGCATTATCGCTGCAGGGATGGTTCCGATGACCGCGTCTCTCATCACCAAAAAGATTATCGCCGCCTCTTTGAAGCGGTTGATGGAAACCGAATCGTTTCATAAAATATCGGTCGGCGACATCATGCGGCATTGCGACATGCGCCGGCAAACGTTTTACTATCATTTTATCGATAAATACGAGCTTTTGGGCTGGATTTACAAAGAAGAAACAAAAGAAAACATCGAAGACTTTTTGGACTACGAGAGATGGGAGAACATCTTCGAATTGCTGATCGAGTATTTTTACGAAAATCAGCGGTTTTACCGGAGAGCGTTCGAGGTCACCGAGCAAAACTCGTTCAATCATTACTTATTCGAGCATACGAAAAACTTGTACAAGAAAATCATCGACGAGCTGCCGGGCGGCGGCAAGGGGCTGGCCGAAGCGAGCAAAATCGCGATCGCCTCGTTCTACAGCCACGGCTTCGTCGGCACGATCAAGGAGTGGATCGAGAACCATTGCGCTATGCCGCCGGCCGTGCTGTCCTCCTTGATGAAGGAAATGATCCATAACCAGCTGACGCTGTTGCTCCAAAATGAACGATCCCGGTAAGGTGGAGAAGGCAATGACGAAAATCATCAACGATCCGCAAAATATCGTCCGCAATATGCTGCACGGGTTTTATTTCGAAAACAAAGACAGAGTCTCTTATCATGCCAAATACAACATCGTCGCCCGAAAGGATCTCGCCGACGCAGGAGGGACGACGGCGGTCGTCAGCGGCGGCGGCAGCGGCCACGAGCCTGCCGATTTCGGATACGTCGGATCGGGGATGCTCGACATCGCCGTCGCCGGGAGCATCTTCGCGCCGCCGACGCCGGAGCAGGTACTGGAGGCGATCCGGCTCGTCGACCCGAGCAAGAGCGTGCTGCTGATCGTCAAAAATTTCGCCGCGGACGTGGACAGCTTCCTCCAAGCGGAGGCGTCGGCCAGAGCGGAGGGGCGAAGCGTGGACCATGTCGTCGTGAACGACGACGTGTCCATCGAGGACGACGCGACCTATACGAAGCGGCGTCGCGGCGTCGCGGGGACGGTGCTCGTGCAAAAAATCGTAGGCGCGGCGGCGCGCGAAGGGTACGATCTAACGCGGCTCAAGGCGCTGGGCGATGCGGTCGTCAGCCGGCTGCATACGCTCGGGGTCGCGTTGTCCCCGGCGAACGATCCGACGAAAGGGAAGCCGTCGTTCGCGCTGGAGCCGAACGAAGCGTATTACGGAGTGGGCATCCACGGCGAGAAGGGATACCGCAAAGAAGCGTTCTCGTCCTCCGAAAAATTGGCCGTGGAGCTGTTCAACAAACTGAAACGGATGTATCGCTGGAAACCGCGGGACAAGTTCGCGATTTTGATCAACGGTCTGGGCGCGACGCCGCTCGTCGAGCAATATATATTCGCAAACGACATTCGACGGCTGTGCGAACTCGACGGCTTGGACATTCGGTTCGTGAAGATCGGGACGCATTTAACGTCGCTGGATATGAAGGGCATTTCCTTAAGCTTTCTGCAGGTGGAAGATGAGCAGTGGGAGCATTGGCTGAAAGCCGACGTCCGCGTCGCGAAATGGTAAGGCGAAGCCCCCGGGGAGTTTCCCGGGGGCTTCGCTTCATTTCACGAAACTTGTTTGCCCTGCGCTCGAACCGTTGTCCGCCCTTCGAGGCTTCGAGCCGGATGCGAGACGCGGACGACGACGGCGAGCAGGACGGCGATGACGGCGAGCGTAAACAGCGCATGCAAGGAGCCCTGCGCGAAGGTCGCTTGATGCGCCTGCGCCCCGAGAACGCCGCCCAGAATCGGCCCGACGACGGGGATCCACGCGTAGGACCAGTCGGACGGCCCTTTCCCCGCGACGGGCAGCAGGAAGTGGGCGATACGGGAGGCGAGGTCGCGCGCCGGATTGACGGCGAACCCGGTCGTGCCGCCGAGCGACATGCCGATGGCCGCGACGAAAAATCCGATAATGAGCGGATTGAGACCGTCCGCGAATTGGTTCGCGCCGATCGAGAGCAGGCCGAACACGAGCACCGCCGTACCCACGATTTCGCTGACGAGGTTCGAAGGGGCATGCCGAATGGCCGGGCCGGTAGCGAACACCGCGAGCTTGGCGCCGGCATCTTCGGTTTCTCGCCAATGCGGGAAGTAGTGAACCCACAGCAGCACCGCGCCGAGGAAGGCGCCGATCAGCTGCGCCAGCACGTACGACGGCACTTGCGCCCATGGGAACGCGCCGACGGACGCCAGCGCGATCGTGACCGCCGGGTTCAGATGCGCGCCGCTGACGCCGCCGACGGCATACACGGCGATCGCGACCGCGAAGCCCCAGCCCATCGAAATGACGATCCAGCCCGAGCTTTGAGCCTTCGATTTGTTCAGCACGACGCCCCCGACGACGCCGCAGCCGAACAGGACCAAAATCAACGTTCCGACCAACTCTCCTAAAAATGCAGACATCCTAAAAAACCCCTTTCGCATAATCCGATTCGCTTTGGTTTCCATAATAGGATGTAAGCGCTTTATGGTAAACGGACAAAAAAGCCGCTTTGTCAAAAAACGGAGAATTCCGGTTTTCAGTCGGCAGAAATTGTCAGATTGGACTGTAATTCTATTATTTAATGTGGTAATATTTTCTCGTTGATTTATTTTTCTTAATAATTTCATCCTACAACCGGGAGGCGCAAACAATGAGCTTGGAGGAGGGAAATTGGAAGGAAGAAATTTTAAGGAGAATTTTAGATAGAGAGGATCGGAAGTACGACTTCGAGAAGCGGTTGAGCGAAATCGATGCGGTGTTGTTTAAGCTGATGAACGAGCTCTCGTTCGAACACAATATCCGGACGAATCACAGGCTGAGTTATAGCGAAAACAACGAGCCGTACTGGATCGTGCGCATCGATGACGAAGTCCAGACGCTGACCTCGAATCATCTTATGTTTACGCAGGATGACGCCGACGTCGAGTCGACCGTCATTGATTATATATTGGGGAATTTTACATTTCGTTAATACAACGACGAGCGGCGTCCGAAGGCGAAAGCCTGAGGGCGTTTTTTTGTTCGGATGCGGGGAAGACGCGGCAGCGGTTGCGGCAGCAAAAGACGCACCGTCCGGAGGCCGGACGGTGCAGAACGAGGCGGGTTACCAAGGCAATTCGTTCCCGGTATCCGCTTCCATGTAGATCGGTTGATCGCGTATGTCGTCGCCATGCTCTTCGATTCTCCGCAGCACATTCGCGGCTGCCTCTTCCGGCGTGTACGTCCCTGCGTCGTTCCATGCGCCGAACATCCATGTTTTCACCCAGCCGGGATGGAACAGCATGACCCGTCCGCCTTCCTTGCGGATCTTGTTGTGAATGATCGTCGAACCCATGTTCAACGCAGCCTTCGCCATGCAGTATCCGAACCACGCTTCGCGATAGCTCTGTTTAATGCTTCCCGCCTCCGAGGAAATGTTGACGATCAGCTTTCCGCCGTTCATGAGCGGATCGATCAACGCGTTCGACATGCGAATCGCCCCGAGCGCGGTTATGTTGTAATTGCGCAGCGCTTCGTCGAAATCGATGTCGTCCCGAATCGTCTTCGCCGTATCGCCGAGAATCGCCGCGTTATTAATGAGAACGTCCAGCGCTTCGGTTCGTCCGCGGATCCATGCGGCGGCTTCCTTCACGCTCTCGTCGCTCCCGACGTCCAGCCGGAACGGATGCAGCCGCCCCGGATACGCCGCGGCCAACGCCTCCATGTCCGAATTTTGCGGGTACAAGCCGCCCGCATACACGACGCAGCCCGACTCCAGCAGCTGCCTGGTCATCGCCAACCCGACGCCCCTGTCCGTGCCAGTTACGCAAACCGTTTTCCCGTTCCACATACGAAGCAACCCCCTGTTCGGATGCGCTTTGCGCGCAATTTCACCATAACAAACGATCGCCGTTCGGGGAACGCGTCCGATTTCCGTTTTTTTGCATTATTTTACGAAAATAAATGCGAGAAAATTCGCCGACAGATGGCGGGTTTCGTGTTTGCGGTCAAAACGTATCGACCATAATGCTTCCTCTCTTGCTTCCGGCTTGCGCCTCCTCGCCGCCCGCGGCTGCGGCAATACGTATTTTCGGAATACGATCCCCGTTCGCCGCGCACAATACATCTACTTCAAAGTTCGCGGATAGCGCACCTGCCTGGCCGGCATGCGGCGGGCCATGGCGCGCAGGCGATAACGACTACAACGAGGGGAATGCGAAAGTCATGAACAAATCGAACTCGGATCGAGTAATCAAACAAATCAAAAAAAACCAAGGAATTCTCAAGGAGACACTCATCGCTCAGTTTTCCGACCTGGATGAACGCGAACTCAGAGAATTCATCTCGACATCCAAAAAAATCATCGAGAAAGACAGCGAAGAAGGGGTCAGGTTATATACGAAAAAACGGGGCTGCCTCGGATGTTTAACGATTTTCGTCGGGGTCACGCTCCTATTCGGGGGAATCGCCGCGATCAGCGGCGATCCGGAGCAGGGCGAAGAAGCACCGGCGGAACAGGTCGCGGAAACGGAACAGCCGCAGCCCGCGCAGGAACAACCCGCGCAGGAACAACCCGAGCAGGAACAACCTGAACAGGAACCGGAACAGCCCGTGCAAGAAGAGCCGGTGCAAGAGGACGACGCGGACCGAGCGAAGCCGGCTCCGGCTCCGGCGCCCGCCGAAGAAAAACCGGACAATGGCTGCGCCTCCCCGACCATCAAAGGAAATATTAACGACAAAGGGGAAAAAATTTATCACGTGCCGGGCGGCGCGTTTTACGACAGGACGGATGCCGAAGAGATGTTCTGCACCAAGGCGGAAGCGGAAGCCGCCGGATATCGTCGGTCGAAAAGGTAATGATGTTGGATCGCTCCCTAACTCGAGTTAGGGGGCTTTTTGCGTACATTCGCCGGCGAACTGTTATCTAACCGACAAATCGGCCCTTTTTGATGATTGAATGCGCTTCCAAGGCCTTGGTATAGTTTTTTCAGACAGGGATCTACAACGTACTTCATCCTTCAGCCCAAAAGGAGTGAGCGGTACATGCGCGAACGGAAGCCCGAAGAACTGTATGACCTGATCATCGTCGGAAGCGGCGCCGGAGGGATTACGGCCGCGATTGCGGCTGCAAAGCGGAAATTAAAAACGATTATTATCGAAAAAGGCAGCACGTGGGGAGGATCATCCTCCTTGTCCGGCGGAGGCATCTGGATCCCGAACAATCCCGTTTCCGTCGCGGCCGGATTGAAGGACAGCTTCGAAGAAGCGCTGAACTATATGGAGACCGTCATCGGAGACGTCGGACCGGCCAGTTCGAGAGAACGAAAAATGGCATTCCTAAAGCAAGGTCCGGAAATGATCCGGTTCTTACAAAATGAAGGCGTTAAATTTGTCCCGGGGCTGGCGTACCCCGATTATTACCCGGATCGGCCGGGCGGGAAAATCGGACGCTCCCTCGACTGCGATTTCTTCGACCGTTCGAAGTTAGGCGAGGTTGGCAGGACGATGCGCGTATCGCCGCTGCTTCCTCCCATCCCGTTCGCTACAAGCGAAGTCGCCCATCTGCCCAAAGCTTTTACGAAATCCGAGCATTTTTTCAAAGTCATCCGCATGTTCGCCCGCGGCGCGAAATTGAAGTTTAAAGGCCAACAAGCTTTAGGGCTCGGCAACGCGCTGGTCGCTCATTTGATGTATATCGCCAGAAAGTACGACGTTCCCCTTTGGTTAAATTCCCCATGTCAGAGACTGATCGTGGAAGACGGGAAAGTCGTCGGCATTGAAGTGAAAAAGGACGGGAAGCCGCTCGAGCTGCGGGGAAAAGCCGTTTTGCTGGCGGCGGGAGGATTCGAGCGAAACGCCGACATGCGCAAGACGTACCAAGGAGTCGGCGCCGATTGGACGGTCGCAAACCCCGACAATACCGGGGATATCATCCGGCAATGCATGGAAATCGGCGCGGATACGGCTTTGCTGGACGATTCCTGGTGGGGAGCCGTCGCCGTCGATCACAAAGGGGAGCGTCATTTCCTCGTATGGGAAAGATCGATGCCGCACTGCATCGTCGTAGACCAAGACGGTCAGCGCTTCACGAACGAGTCCGCGTCTTATGTTGACTTCGGGCACGATATTCTCGAACGCAACAAGCGGTTCGGCAATGCGATTCCATCCTGGCTTATTATGGAAAGCCGCCACCGCAACCGGTATATTTTCGGGATGGCGATGCCGCGATTCACCCCGAAGGAGTACATCGACGGCGGGTTTTTCATCAGGGCGGACACATTGGAGCAATTGGCTCGCAAATGCAATATTCCAAGCGAGGGGCTGCTCAGGACGGTAGCCCGATTCAATGCCATGGCCGAGAACGGGGTCGACGAAGATTTCGGCCGCGGCAGAACCGCCTATGATCAATATTACGGCGATCCGCGATATAAAAATCCGAATCTAGGCAAGCTTGAGAAAGGCCCCTTTTACGCCGTGAAAATTTATCCTGGCGATCTAGGGACGAAAGGCGGTATGGTCACCGATGAGCATGCGAGAGTGCTGCGCGGCGGCCAGCCGATTCCCGGTTTGTATGCGACAGGAAACTGTTCCGCTTCGGTCATGGGACGCACGTATCCGGGACCCGGCTCGACGCTCGGACCCGCCATGACCTTCGCCTACATCGCGGCCAACGATGCCGCGTCGAGAACGGAATAAAGCCCGCAATCGCTTGTCCGCCGTCCAGAAGCAACTCGAATAAGCCGGGGGTTATGCTCCGGCTTTTTGGCTGTCTGCGACGATATTATTTGCGAATGATTTCCAATATAATCAAAGCGCTTTCCTAATTGGAGCAGGGTAGTAGACGTGCTTTGGCGTAATCGACACTTTGGCAAATTCGGTTCTCACGCGGGAGTCGGCGTACAGCCCCCTTGCCGACATTTCCGAGAATACCGCCGCGATCAGATCCGGATCCTGCGAGGGTCTCGTCCCTTCCCCGAGCACGTCATGCTGGAACAGCTTGCACCAGAACTCCAAAATCGCTTCATCGGCACATCTTTTTACTTCTTCCAGACAAATGAACATAATTTATCCCCCAAAGTGAGGCAAGGTTACATCCTAGTTATTCCATTGAAGTTATCTTACACCATCAGACTGAACAAACTCTGAAACTCACATAGATCTATTTGCGGAAAATTCAGATTACATAGATTTACAGGTTGCAGCAGGGCGTTTTTTGTGATCGAACTCGGTTAAGGGTATACTGAGGGCAGGATTTATATACCAATCCAAAGGGAGTATTCCATTGAAAACCGAAGAACATTTGCGGAAAACGAACCGCTTGATTCATGAAAAAAGCCCTTATTTGCTGCAGCACGCTTACAATCCGGTGGACTGGTTTCCTTGGACGGCGGAAGCGTTCGAGAAAGCCGCGAAGGAAAACAAACCGATTTTCCTCAGCATCGGCTACTCGACTTGCCATTGGTGCCACGTGATGGAACGGGAGTCGTTCGAGGACGAGGAAGTCGCGGCGCTCCTCAACCGGGAGTTCGTCTCCATTAAAGTCGACCGCGAAGAGCGGCCTGACGTGGACAATTTGTACATGACCGTCTGCCAGGCGATGACGGGGCAGGGCGGCTGGCCGCTCACGATCGTCATGACGCCGGACCAGAAGCCGTTCTTCGCCGGCACGTATTTCCCGAAGCGGCGGAAGTTCGGACGGAACGGCTTGATCGACATTTTGGAGCAAATCGCGGCCAAGTGGCGCGAGAACAAGCAGCTCGTCATCGACGCGGGCGAGACGGTGGCGGACCAGACGGCGCGGCGCATGATTTCGAATTTGAAGGGCGAAGTGACGGAGAACACGATCGACGAAGCGTTCGTCGCCTTCAAGCAGTCGTTCGACGCGGAGTTTGGCGGCTTCGGCGAACAGCCGAAATTTCCGCGGCCTCATAACCTCATGTTCCTGATGCGCTACTATGCGGAGATGGGGGAAGAGGACGCGCTGCGCATGGTCGAGAAGACGCTCGACGCGATGTACCGCGGAGGCATGTTCGACCACATCGGCTTCGGGTTCGCCCGCTATTCGACCGACCGGGAGTGGCTCGTGCCGCATTTCGAGAAGATGCTGTACGACAACGCGCTGCTCGGCATGGCTTACACGGAAGCGTATCAGCTCACCGGGAACGCGCGCTACCGCGAAATCGCCGAGCTCGTGTACGCGTACGTGCTGCGCGACATGACCGAGCCGAACGGAGGGTTTCATTCGGCGGAGGACGCCGATTCCGAAGGGGAGGAAGGCAAGTTTTACGTTTGGACGCCGAGCGAGGTGCGCGCGGTGCTCGGCGAGGAGGACGGCGATTGGTTTTGCGGCGTGTACGGCATCGAAGAGGGCGGCAATTTCGAGGGACGAAGCATCCCGAACCTGCTGCACGGGACGCTCGAGGCGCAGGCGGCGCGCAGCGGGACGGATCCGGCGTCGTTCGTCGACCGGGCGGATCGGCTGCGCCACAAGCTGTTCCTGCATCGCGAGGAGCGCGTCCGCCCCGGCAAAGACGACAAGGTGCTGACGTCGTGGAACGCCCTCATGATCGCGTCGCTCGCGAAAGCGGCTGCCGCGTTCGATCGGCCGGAATACGCGGAAGCGGCGGAGACGGCGGCTCGCTTCCTATTCGACAAGCTGCGAACGTCGACGGGCCGGCTGCTCGCGCGGTACCGGGACGGAGACGCGGCGTTCCCGGGGTATATCGACGACTACGCGTTCCTCGCTTGGGGGCTGATCGAGCTGTATCAGGCAACGTTCCATCCTAAGTGGCTGCAAGCGGCCGAGGCGCTGACGAAGGACGCGATCCGGCTGTTCTGGGACGAGGACAACGGAGGATTTTATTTCTACGGCTTGGACGCGGAGCAGCTGTTCACGCGGATGAAAGAGGTGTACGACGGAGCGCTGCCGTCCGGCAACTCGGTGATGGCGAGCAACCTGCTTCGGCTCGCCCGCATGACCGGCGACAACGAGCTGAGCGGTTACGCCGAGCGCACGTTCCGGGCGTTCGCGGGCGCCATTAGCCAATACCCGACGGGGCACGGCATGATGCTGACCGCGCTGCAGCTCGCCTACGGCAAGCCGCAGGAGGTCGTCATCGCGGGCGAACGCGGCGCGGCGGATACGGAGGCGCTCATCCGGGCGGCGAGGGAGACGTACGCGCCGCAGGCGGTGCTGCTGTTCGCCGACGAGCGGCTGGCGCACCTCGCGGACAAGCGGCCGGTGAACGGCACGGCGGCGGCGTACGTATGCGAAAATTACGCCTGCGGCGCTCCGGTGACGACGGCCGAAGCGCTGCGGGAGGCGCTGAAGACGGAGGAAGACTGATCACGAGCTCCCACGGAACGCGAAAAACGGACCGTCCCCTGAATTGAATCGGGGACGGTCCGTTTTTGCATCTTTCCTTATTTCGCTCGCAGCAGTTCGGTCCACAGCTCCGCGGGCTCGTACCCGAGGCGCCATGCGGCGACGCCGGCGAGGTCGTGCGTCTTGGCGAGCTCGACGCGCTTCTTGATCGAGGCGATATCCTCCATCCAGAAGACGTATCGTTTCCCGTCCTTGGCGTACTCGACTTTCGTAAGACCGTAGTTCGGGTCTTCGGTTCGCGTCACCTGCGCGCCGGCCATCGCGGCTTCGATGTCTTTCATCCATATGGCGCGGTTGCCGACGAGCTTGCCGGAGGCGTCGAGCTCCCACACCCGGATGTAGAACGGCACGCCGAGGAGCAGCTTGGAGCGGGGGATGCCGTAGCTGAGGAATTCCGTCACGCCTTGCTCCGTCCAGCTCATGCCGGCGACCGGGCCGGGGGATTCGCTGCCTCGATAGAATTGATCGTATGTCATGATTGCGACGTAGTCGACGTATTGATGCAGCTTCTCATGATCGAACGCGGTCAGATGGTTCCAAGCGGCGCTGCCGCGCGGCAGGTCGATCGAGACGGTGAGGCCCTTCGCGCGGGCGGCTTCGCTGAGCGCCTTCACGAAAGCGGTGTACCGGTCGCGGTCGGAGCCGGCCAGCGACTCGAAATCGATGTTGACGCCGTCCGCCTGCAGCGCGACCAGCCGGTTCACGAGCGACTCGATGAACTTCTTCTGCGCGGCCTCGTTCGCGAGGAACGCGCTCGTCAGCTTCGCGTCGAACTGGTTGTGGACGAGCGGATGCACTTCGACGCCTTGCGTCTTCAGCCATTCGACCGTCCGCGGATCGGATTCGTCCTTCAGCGCGCCCGAGGCGTCTTCGAGATAAAACCAGGTCGGCGAATCGATGTCGAGACCTTGCGTATTGGACACGTGGCCGACAATGGTGTCATGCTTCGAAGTGCCGTTCCACGCCAAATACACGAGCTCGTCCATATTGTCCCAGATGCGCACTCCTTCGAGCGTGACGACCTCGCTGTTCGCGAAGCCGTTCGCGTACGCCGCTGCGGCGGCGGGGGTGCCGAACCCTTGGAGCATCTTGCCGGATTGGAGCACTTTGTAATACGTCTCGTTCGACCAAATGCGTTTCCCGTCCCACAGGATAGACGCTTCGCTCAGCTTCGATGCGGCGGCGATCGCCTGCGCGAGACTCGGGAACGTCGACGTTTTCGCGCCGTTCTGATGGACGGCGTACCGGTGGACGTTGCTGAACACGACCGTTTGGGTGCCGGTGCGGACGACGGTGGAATTGGCCCACTTGCCCGCTTCCTTGATCGCGTCCTCGATGTACGCGAAGCCCCAGTTGTCCAGCGTTTTCCCGCTTTGGTACACGCGGTACGCCTCCGAGCCGGAGCGAAGCTCGGCTTTGCGCGCGGCAGGGATGTTGTCCCAAGCCCAGCGGTTCGTCGCGTTGTCGATGACGTACGCGTTCGCCCATTTCTTCGCTTCCTGCTGCGCCTTCGCGAGCGTCGGGAACGTCCAGTTCGGGAGCGTTTTGCCGTTTTGGTAGAGCGTAAATCCCGGGTTGTCGGGGTAGTTGTGCCACACCCAGCCGCCGTCGCTCAGCTTGCGGACGCTGCTGTTGGCCCATTTTTTCGCTTCCGCGATCGCTTGCTGGGGCGTGGCGAATTCCCACTCCGGCATGCTTTTGTCGTTCTGGTACACCTTGAACTGCGGGAAGTTGTTCCACACCCATGCGCGGGTGCCGATCTGTTCGACATAGGCGTTCTTGAGGCTTTGGGCGTAGGCAATCGCTTGATTTCGGTCCGAAAATTCTCTCAGCGCGTTCGCGTTTTGATAGACGCGAAACTTCGACGTGCGATCTCCGGCCGCCTCTGCCGCTGTCGGCAGCAAGGAGCCGAACGCCAGCGCGCATGCGACGGCCGCGGCGGCCGCGGGTTTCCATTTCATGCTGCGGTAAATCTCCTCTCTCGTCATGCGAATCTATCAATCTCGTAGTCTATTACGAGAGGAGAGGCCGGATAGTTGCGCTCCACGATTTGCCAAATCATGAAAAAACCGCTCATCCCTTGCGGGACAAGCGGTTTTCCGGTTCGAAAATATTTTTACTTGATGTCGGCGACGATCTCCTCTTCCAGCCGGAACGAAATGTCGCCTTTGTACGCTTGTTTGCCGTATCGGTTCAGCACGTATCTCGCGACCGCTTCGGCCATGTTCGCCTCGATCCAGACGATGTCCCGGCCTTCGACGTGCAGTTCGGCGGAGAAGCCGAGTTCGTCGTCGTACACAAGCTCGACGCGCACGTTCTCGGGGCGTATGCCCCGGCGCTCGGCCATATGCAGGCAGATCGCGTTCACCAGCTCCGCTTCCTGCAGCCGAATCAACGGTAGTCGCCTCCCGGGCGGCTGTACTTCTTATACTTGCGGTACATGTTGCGGATAAAGACGAACAGCAGCGCCAGCGCCAGACCGTTGATCAACAGGCCGAGGATGGAGCCGAAGGCGCCGAGTCCGGACAGCAAGCCGCCGAACATCAGGCCGGCGAGTCCGCCGAGCATCAGGCCGCGCATGAGACCCCCCGCGCCGAAGCCGGCGCCGGTGCGAGGCGCCGTGCCCGGCGTCGTCGTGCCGGTCCGGTTCGTCGCGCCGTTATCGACGTTGTCGGTGCGCTTCGGCGCGGCAGGCGCTTCAGGCGTGTACGAGCGCGACGGCGAGCGGTAGCGCGGTTTCGCGTCAGCGTGTTCGATGAGCGGTGCGGCGACGGCGAACACGAGCGAGAATGCGAGAAACAGGGATGCGATTTTTTTCCACATAAGCGATGATGTCTCCTTCTTCTTGGGCATGTACATTGCTAATACGTATAATGTAGGCAGCGGTTTCAGAAAATATGCCGTCATTTGGTATAATGCACTCAGATGAACGGCGAGAGGGGGACGGCCGCATTGACGAAAGAGCTGCCTGAAGCGTATTTGCGGTTTTTAGCGCATTTTCACGGGGATCGGGATTATTTCGAATGCCATGAGCTGCTCGAAGAATATTGGAAGGAACATCCCGAGTCGCCGTATCGGCAGGCCTGGGTCGGTTTGATCCAAGCGGCCGTGGGCATGTATCATTACCGCCGAGGGAATGCCGCCGGAGCGGCGAAATCGCTCGCGGGGGCGCTGCGGCGGTCGGAGCGGGCTCCGCTTCGTTCGCTCGGCATCGACGCGGAGCGGTGGATCGAGACGCTCGAAGGGGCGCTGGCGGCGGTTCGCGCCGGAGCGCCGTATCGGGACGTCGACGTGCCGCTCGCGGACGAGCGCGTGGCGTCGGAAGGGCGCCGCCGCTGCGAGGAGCTTGGATACGCGTGGGGCGCGCCGAGCCGGATGGACGAACCGCAGCTCATCCACCGGCACACGCTGCGGGACCGCAGCGACGTTATCGAAGCGCGCCTTCGGTCGCTCGGCTCGCGCCGCGGCGATCGCTGACGACGATGCCGTTGCCGTAAATTTGCCCGTCCGACGACAGGCGGAAGGTGCGGCGCTCCGGCGAATAGTCGAGGCGAAGGTTGTCCTCGAAGAACACTTCTTGGCGCTTCAGATACGTCACCGGAAGAGCGGGCGCGTTCGTCTCGGCTTCGAGCTCGTCGGGTTCCGCGGCGTTCGTCAGCCACAGGCTCGCGACGCCGCTGACGGCGCAGCCGCAGCCTTCCGAGTCGTACACGAGGCGAATCCGGTCGCCCGGTTGACGTTCGTAAGAGGCGAGCCGTTCGACCGCCGCGGGAGTCATGGAAATATTTATCATTTTTCTGCAGTCCTTTCGTTGCGCTTCGTATTTTGCTTATTGTATCATTTTGAACGAAGGTTGAAAAAGGAGCGATGCGGATGTCGGCGGTGCAAGCGCGGTTGGAGCGGTACTTGGAACTGATGAAGAAAATGAAAAGCTACGAGGAAGCGCTCGGCGTCCTGTATTGGGACATGCGGACGGGCGCGCCGCGCAAAGGGCTCGAGACGCGCGCCGAGGTCGTCGGCGTCCTGTCGACGGAGCTGTTCAAGCTCGGCACCTCTAGCGAGATGGGCGAGCTGCTTGCGGCGCTAAGCGAGAGGGAAGCGTTCGAGTCGCTGTCTCGCGTTCACCAGCGGAGCGTGACGGAGAATAAGAAGGAATACGACCGTTCGAAAAAAATTCCGCCGGAATTGTACCAAAAATACGTCGTGCTCGCTTCCCAAGCGGAGACGGCGTGGGAAGAGTGCAAGCCGAAGAGCGACTTCGAAACGTTCCGCCCGTATTTGGAGCAGGTCGTAAGTTACCAAAAGCAGTTCATCGAGCTGTGGGGATACGAGGACAACAAGTACGATACGCTGCTGGATTCATACGAGCCGGGCATGACGGTGAAAAAGCTGGACGCGGTGTTCGGCGCGCTCCGCGAGAAGCTGGTGCCGCTGGTCGCGGCGATCGCCGAGAAGCCGCCGCTCGATACGTCGTTCATGCGCCGGAAGGTGCCGACGGAGCGGCAGCGGGCGTTCAGCGAATATATATTGAAGGAAATCGGCTACGATTTCGCGGCCGGCCGGCTCGACCCGACGACGCATCCGTTCGCGACGGGACTCAATCCGGGCGACGTGCGGGTGACGACGCGGTACATCGAGGACGATTTCAAGAACGCGCTGTTCTCGACGATTCACGAGGGCGGGCATGCGTTGTACGAGCAAAATATTTCGCCCGAGCTGATCGGCACGAACCTGTGCACGGGCACGTCGATGGGGATCCACGAATCGCAGTCGCGCCTGTGGGAAAACATGATCGGCCGGAGCCGTCCGTTCTGGGAGCGGTATTACGGCGAGCTCCAGCGGATGACGCCGGAGCTCGGCGACGTCGCGCTGGATGATTTCTACCGCGCGGTCAACGAGGTGAAGGCGTCGCTCATTCGCACCGAAGCCGACGAGCTGACGTACAATCTCCATATCATGGTCCGGTACGAGCTGGAGAAGCTGCTCATGAACGACGAGCTGCAGGTGGCCGATTTGCCGGAGGCGTGGAACGCGAAATATAAGGAGTATCTTGGTATCGAGCCGCCGAACCACGAGCTCGGCGTGCTGCAGGACGTCCATTGGTCCGGCGGCGGCTTCGGCTACTTCCCGTCGTATTCGCTCGGGAACATGTACGCGGCGCAAATGATGGCGGCGATGCGCGAAGCGCTCCCGTCGTTCGACGCGGATGTGGCGGCGGGCCGCTTCGAGCCGATCAAGGCGTGGCTGACGGACAAAATCTACAAGCACGGCCGGCTGCTCACGCCGTCGGAGGTCATCCGCAACGTCGCGGGCGCGGAGCTCGATCCGACGTTCCTGACGGATTATTTGGAGAAAAAATATAAGGAAATTTATAAGCTGTAACGACGCGGGAGGCGCCCTTCGGGGCGCCTTTGCCGTTTCTCGGGGCGGGGGATGAGGCTGGGCGAACGCACAACTTTTCCGCAACCGGGACATTCGCACATCCGCTTTCCCCTCTCGCGCCGTATGATGAGATTAATTCCGGAACGAAAGGGGGACCTCGGAATGACGGCAGTAGCTGGCGGCGGATACACGACGACGGGCGCGATCCTGGTTCTCTTCATCCTGCTCGTGATTATCTCCAAGACGTTGCTTTACTAATCGCAGGTTTCCGGGGGCGACGCCTCCGGTTCTTACATAAATAGGCGTTCCGCCTCCAACGGTCCGCTGCTCAGCTCCGTCAGGTGCAGCTCTTCGAGCGCTTCGATGTCTTTCAGCAAATGTCCGGTCAAGATGCACGCTGCCGTCTGATCCTTCGCGATCCGGCCGGCCGCGCGCAGCCGCAAGACGCCGGCCAGCGTCGCCGCCGACGCCGGCTCGCAGCCGATCCCTTCCCGGTCGATGACCCGCTTCGCCTCCATGATTTCCCGATCCGACACGGCGACGGTCAAGCCGTTCGACACCCGAAGCGCGCGCAGCGCCCTGCGCCAACTGGGGGGATTGCCGATGTTTAACGCGCTGGCGCGCGTATGCGGCCGGGGCTCTGGCGTCAATGTTTCGGCGCCGTCGCGAAGCATTGCATGGAAGGGACTCGCCCCTTCCGCCTGCACCAAAGCGATTCTCGGAATCGCGTCGATCATGCCGAGCGCATGCAGCTGTTCCAGCGCTTCGCCCAGCGCGGAGACGTTGCTGAGGGCGCCTCCCGGCAGCGCGATCCAGTCGGGGGTGCGCCATCCGAGCTGCTGCGCGAGCTCGAACGCGATGCTTTTCTGTCCCTCGATGCGGTAGGGGTTGACGGAGTTGCACACGTATAACCCAAGACGACGGGCATGCTCCCGGAGAAATCGGATTCCGTCGTCGTAGGTGCCGTCGAACGGAATGACGCAGGCGCCGTAAGCCAAGGTTTGAATGACTTTCGTCCGGGAGACGCCCTCGGCCGGAGCGAGCACGAAGGCGTCAAGACCGGCCCACGCGGCGTACATGGCGAGCGAGGCGGACGTGTTCCCGGTCGACGAGCATACGAATCGGGTCGAGCCCGACAGCTTGCCGTGCGTGACGGCGACGGCCATGCCGTTGTCTTTGAACGAGCCGCTCGGATTTTCGCTTTGCGCTTTCAACCACAGCTTGCGGACGCCGGCAAAGGCGGCGAGCCGCTCCGATTCATACAATCCGGTGTTGCCTTCCCCCCGGTAAACCAAGGCGTCCTCCGGAAATTCGGGAGCGATCAGCTCGCGGTACCGCCACACTCCGCTGGAATAAGGTCCGCTGCGCAAGGCGAGACGGTCGTCGAACAGCCGCTTCAACCGTTCTCCGTCCAGCTGCGCCGTCGGCCTGCGAATATCCCAAAGGTCTGCGCCGCAGCCGCACAAGGCGTCCGACCACTCGCCGACGCGGCGCATGCCGCATGCCGTGCATTCCAGTTCGGGTACTTCATGCATGGTAACATTCCCCTCCTCTTCGTATGACAATCTGGAAGATAAGAAAAGGATAGCCGCGATTTACGTATAAATAAAATATATAATAATAATGAATGCATAAATTAAAATTATATAAATGGGGTGGTGCGGGTGAATCTTCACGCGCTGCGGCTATTTCGCGAGGTGTCCCTGACGGGGAGCGTATCCGGCGCGGCGGAGCGGCTGCATATGAGCCAGCCGGCCGTGACGATGCAGCTTCGCAAGCTGGAGAAGGAGCTCGGGTTTTCGCTCACGCGTCCGCACGGCCGCGGCATCGAACTGACGGAGTCCGGCCGATGGCTGTCCGAGCAAGCCGAACGGTTCTTCAAGCTGGAGGCGGACATCAAGGATCAATGCGAAGCGTTCAAGCAAGGCCGGCGCGGCCGGCTCAAACTGGCGGCGACGTATTTGCCGGCGAATTTCCTGCTCCCGGGCTGGATCGCGGCGTTCCGCCGAAGCCGTCCGGAATTGTCCGTCTCCGTGTCGTCGGGCAACGCCAGCAGCGCGCTGGCGAAGCTGCTCAATTTTGAGGCGGAAACCGCTTGGATCGGCGGGCGAACGGCGTTCCCGAGCGCCGTCGACGCCTTCCGCTGCTACGAGGACGAGCTGTGGTTCGTAGCCGCGCCTCGCCATCGCTTCGCTGGGCGGCGCTGCACGCTCGAAGAGCTGGCGGAGGAGCCGTTCATTTTGCGCGAGCCCGGGAGCTTTACGAGAGAAGCTTTGTATTCTTTATATCATGCGGCCGGTTTGACGCCGCCCTCGCCGGCCGTACAATTCGAAGGCCCGCAGGAAACGATCCGCGCCGCCGTCGAAGGGATCGGCATCGCCTACGCGACGAAATTGGAGGTGGGCGCCTATATCGATTCGGGGGTGCTCGCGAAGATCGACACCGACGTCCCGCCGATGACGAATCCGATTTCCTGCTGCACGAGGGCGGGAGACGCGCTCTCTCCCGCTGCCGAGGCTTTCTTGGCAGCGCTGCCTGCCGGGCGGCGGGGGTAGCGCGCTTGCCGATCGCGGCGGCGGGCTGGGCCGACTGGAAACGGGAGCCGCTTTTTTAGTACGATAGGTGCCATGGAGGGACATACCTTATGGGCATCCGAGTTATTAAAACGGCGATCGCCGCCGTGATCGCCATCTACATAGCGCTTGCGTTCAACCTGACGTTCCCGCTGTCCGCGGGGCTGCTCGCCATCCTCGGCGTCGACGTCACGCGCAAGCGCAGCTTGCAGAGCGCCTTCGTCCGCATCGTTTCGTCGGTCGTCGGGCTGCTGTTCGCCATCTTCGTGTTCGACGTCCTCGGATTTCACGTATGGGCCATTGCCTTGTACATCTGCATCGCTTATCCGGTGCTCGCGAAATGGAATTTGAAGGACGGCATCATTACGAGCTCCGTCATCGTCTTCCATGTGTTTACCGAGGAAACGCTGGCGCCGTCGATGATCATGAACGAATTGTACTTGCTTCTCGTGGGACTCGGGTCGGCGACGGTCGTCAACTTGATCTACATGCCGAGCTGGGACAAAGATATACGCGCGGAGAAGGAGCGGACGGAAGAAGCGATGTCCGCCGTGTTTCGGGAAATCGCGATGCATCTGCGGGACCCGGGCCGGGAATGGGACGGGCGCGAGCTGCTCGACGCGGAGGACGCGATCGACAGGGGGGCGGAATTGGCGGCTCGCTCGTCGGAGAACGCCCTGTTCCAAGGGGAAGAAGAGTGGAGGACGTATTTCGTCATGCGGGATCGGCAGCTCGAGGCGATTCGGCGCATGCTTGTCCTGATCGCGAGGGTGTACGCCGACCTGCCGTACGGCCGGATGACCGCCGAGCTGTTCGACGGCCTCAGCAACGACGTCAAGAGCGAGTATTACGCGGGCAACGTCGAGAAACGGCTCGCGGAGCTGGAGGAGACGTTCCGGGACATGCCGCTTCCCGCCACGCGGGAGGAGTTCGAAACGCGATCGGCCCTGCTGCAGCTGCTCTTCGACTTGAAGCATTACTTGTCCATCGCCGGGGCGATGAAGAAGCGGAGAGCGGCTTTAGGGCTTGGAAAAACAAAATAAAAGAAGTAATCACAATAGACGAATGTCCTGCATACAATTGAAATTGAATGATTGTATGGAGGAGGTTGTAAGATGGTTGCAGATAACGATTTGCAGTGCCGTGAGATCATCACGAAAGCGGTCTGCGGCAAAGGTCGTAAGTTCTCTCA